>NZ_JAQZBY010000018.1:0-85203 GCF_028736865.1 Paenarthrobacter sp. AB444
AACAAAGTACCAAGAGCGGCCGGGCCTGTTCTTCAACTGGCCCGGCCTCTCTCATGAGTCGCCTGCGTTATCCGCTACTGATCGATGTAGAACGGGTTCACCTGTTGGCACACCGCGTCCTTGGCAGTTTGGTTGACCACATCTGAGGGAACCGACGCTGCTCCGTAGGCCGTGCCGGTTGTGAAGTCCGTACCCACGTAGAGCTGCACACCAGCCACGCCAGGTGCCTCTTGAACTTGGGCGTCCGGGATGCCATAGAGCTTGGCGACGTCGGCGGCCACGTCGGCAAAGCCCGTTCCGTAGTAAAGCACGGTCTGGTCCACGGGGTTGGCCAGGTAAGACACAGCCTGCGCGAATCCGCCGCCCGTCAGAACGGCCATCAATTCCTGGCCGCGGGTGGCGACACCACTGCCGTTGGCCACCGAAACAGGCTGGATCGCCTTGTCATAGGCAGGCGCGGCGGGTGTTGTGGCTGTCGGCTGCGGGGCCGGGCTTTCTGACGGCGAGGGAGTAGCCGTCGCACCGGGGGTGGTGAGGTCGAGGTCCGCGCGCAGTGCTGCGAAGAGCTGGGACGCTTGGGGTTCAACCAGTTCAAGGCGGTTCGGATCCACGGCTGCAGCCTGGGTAGGCACTGCCACGAACGCTACCTTGGACACGTCAATGTCCTTCAGCCGCCCACCGATGGTCAACAACGAAGGGACCGAGGCGAGGCCCTCGTCCACTGTCAGGTTTTGGGTGACGACGTCTGCGATTTGCAGGAGACGCTGCGGATTGCCCAGCGTGCCTTCACTCTTGAGCTTTCGAGTCAGGGATGAAAGGAATGCCTGCTGGCCCTTGATGCGACCCAAATCGCCTCCGTCGCCGAACGCATGCCTGGTGCGCAGGAATGCCAGGGCCTGCTCGCCTTCGACCAGCGAGTCGCCCTTCGGCAGGCGGAGGCGGGAGTCCGGATCAAAGACGGGGTCGCTGACGCAGACATTCACACCGCCGACGGCGTGGGAAAGCTCCTTGACGGCGTTGAAGTCCGCCATCATGAAGTGGTCGATCTCGAGGCCCGTCAGCTTGTTGATGGTGTCGACTGCGCAACCGATGCCGGCCTCTGCCATGGCCTCGTTGATCATCACGCCGCTTCGGGCAGGAAAGGTCTGGTTGTTGGTGCGGTCGGTGCACTGGGGAACGTTCACCAACAGATCCCGGGGGAAGCTGAGGACATTGACGCGCTTGTTGTCGGCAGAGATGTCCAGCAGCATCATGACATCCGAGTGACCATAACCCGTGGAGTCTTCGCTGGTGCCGTATTCGGCATTCTTGCCGTCACGGGTATCAGAGCCAAGGATCAGGATCTGGAGCCGGTCGGTCTTGTCATTGGCCGTGGCCTCACCCGCATTGCGGCTTTCATCCGCACTCAGAGGGGCCTTGGTGATGTTCGTCTGGAGTCGGATAAACCAGAAAGCAGCAAACGCGACGCCGGCGACCAACGCGACGGACACCACGCCGGTGACGATCTTCAACCAGAGCGGCCATCCCTTGCGCTCATTCATATGGCGCGGAGTGCCGTCGGCCTCGGCTCCATGGCGTGCCGCAACGGGGCCAGCGGTGCCGGTGCCCTCCGGGCGGGCGTCACGACGTCGCACTATTCGGTTTACCTTTCCTTAAAACAGCTCGATCCCCGCAATCATAGTTGCCGTTTCTGGGAAGTTCCTTATCGGGCCGGGAGCCACGCCGGATCCAGCTCTGATGGGCTAGAAGCCGAGTTTGACCAGCTGCTTCGGATCGCGCTGCCAGTCCTTGGCAACTTTGACATGCAAATCGAGGTAGATCCGGGTACCGAGAAGGGTTTCGATGCCCTTGCGGGCATTGGTTCCGACTTCGCGCAGCCGGCTGCCGCCCTTGCCAATGATGATGGCTTTCTGCGACGGACGCTCTACGTAGAGATTGACGCGGACGTCCAAGAGCGGATTGTCCTCAGTACGTCCTTCACGCGGCACGATCTCCTCGACCACTACTGCCAACGAGTGCGGAAGCTCATCACGTACACCTTCCAAAGCCGCTTCGCGGATGAGTTCGGCGATCATGACCGCTTCGGGCTCATCTGTCAGCTCGCCATCCGGGTAGAGCGGCGGGGAGGGAGGCATGTGGCTGATCAGAACGTCCGCGACGGTGGAAACCTGGAAACCGTCGGCCGCTGAAACCGGAACGATATCGGCCCACCCTGCTTCGCCCAGGACCTCCCGGCCCAGCTCTGCGACGGCAAGCAATTGCTCGGTCAGGGCCTGACGGTCCACCAGGTCAGTCTTGGTCACCAACGCGACGATCGGCTTACGTCCGACGCCGGCCAACTGGGCGGCAATGAATTTGTCGCCTGGACCAATCTTTTCGTTGGCAGGCAAGCAGAAGCCGATGGCGTCGACCTCGGCCAAAGTATCGGCAACGAGCTCGTTCAGCCGCTTGCCGAGAAGGGTTCGGGGCCGGTGCAGACCCGGTGTGTCCACGAGGATCAGTTGCGCGTCCTCGCGGTGGACGATGCCGCGGATGGTGTGGCGGGTGGTTTGCGGCTTGGCCGAAGTGATCGCTACCTTCTGGCCGACAAGGGCATTGGTCAGTGTGGACTTGCCGGCATTCGGTCGACCGACCAGCACCGAGAAGCCCGCGTGAAAGCCGCCGAAGTCGCTGTCGGCGTCGAATTTCTTATTTTGCTTGCTCACGTGGAACTCCCTGTTGCGTTGAGTCGGCGTCGTCGAGAAGGTCTTCAAGGTCAGTGTCTTCCTTTGGCATGGCGGCCGCAATAATATGGCTGACCCTGTTACGCCGACCCTCAAGCCTATCTGCCTTAAGGAACACCCCGTTCACTTCAACGGAGCTTCCGACGATGGGAACCTGTCCAAGGGCCTTGGCCAGGAGCCCGCCCACGGTGTCCACTTCGTCGTCGTCGAGTTCGATATCGAAGAGTTCACCAAGGTCATCAATGCTCATGCGGGCGCTGACGCGGTACTGTCCGTCACCCAAGTCGACGGCTTCTTCAGCGGCTGCGTCGTATTCGTCGACGATCTCGCCGACGATTTCCTCGATGAGATCTTCCAAGGTCACCAAACCGGCGGTTCCCCCGTACTCATCAATGACAATCGCCACGTGGGTGGACTCCTGCTGGAGCTCGCGCAGGAGGTCGCTCACCGGCTTGGACTCGGGAACGTACCGGACATCACGGGCCAGCGAATCGACGTCGTGCGGCTGCAGTCCCGGCTCACCGCGGTGCATGGCCGCGGCAACATCCTTCAGGTACAGGATGCCGCGGATTTGATCAGTGTTCTCACCGATCACGGGAATTCGGGAATAGCCCGACCGCAGGAACAATCCCATGGCGGTTTCAAGGTCTGCGCCCGTGCCGATGCTGACAATGTCCGTGCGGGGAACCATGACAGAACGTACCAGGGTGTCGCCGAAGTCGAAGACCGAGTGGATAAGTTCCGCTTCGTTGTCCTCGATCATGTCGGACTCGGCCGCCCGGTCCACAAACTCGCGGAACTCTTCTTCGCTGACGAAAGCATCATCGCCGGCCGGAGCACCAGGGGCTACCGCCTGGCCCAAGGCAACAAGCCAGCCCGGGATCGGGCCCAGTACCCAGCACAGAAACCTGATCAGGGGCGCGGTGAAGCGCACTACCGGCCCTGAGTGGGCGCGCCCAAGCTGCCTCGGCGAAACACCGACCAGCACAAAGCCGATGACTGCCATGATGCCCGTCGCGGCCAGTCCGGCGAGCCACACGTTGTCCAACAAGCTGTGGAGGACAACGGCGACCGCCACGGCCGCCGCCATTTCAAACCACACACGCCAAAAGCGCAGCGCCCTCATATGGGCTATGGGGTTTTCCAGGATGCCGGCCAGCGCCTTGCCCTTGCTTCGGCCAAGGGATTGTTCGGCCTCGTGGCGGGGCAGGAAGTTGAACGCAGCCTCCGCTGCAGTCAGCAGGGCTACAAAGCTGAGGAAAACCAGCGCCATGCCGACCAGGATGAGCGAGGTCACTGCATGGTCTCCATGGGGGCATCCTTGCCCAGGAATTCAGACAGCAGTTCGCGCTGCAGGCCAAACATTTCTTCTTTTTCCTCGGGTTCTGCGTGGTCGAAGCCCAGCAGATGCAGGATCCCGTGCGTTGCCAGCAGCAGCATTTCATCCTGCGGGGAGTGACCGGCGTTGCGCGCCTGGACTTCGGCCACCTGCGGGCAGATGGCGATGTCCCCGAGCATGCCTTGCGGAGTGGGCTTGTCCGGCGTCCCCGGCGTCAGCTCGTCCATGGGCACGGACAGGACATCCGTTGCCCCGGGCTCGTCCATCAGCTCAATGTGGAGCTTCTCCATGGCGGGTTCGTCCACCAAGAGGATCGACAGCTCCGCCTGGGGGTGGATATAGAGGCGTTCGAAAATGAAGCGGGACAACGTCACCAGCTGTGCTTCATCGACTGCCACGCCGGACTCGTTGTTGACTTCAATGCTCATTTACGTTCTCCACGTTTATGGGTGTTGGCAGCGGCCGCGGGTCGGTGGGCGTCGTCCCATGCGCTGTAAGCGGAGACGATATCGGCCACCAGGCGATGCCGCACCACGTCAGCCGCCTCCAGGATCGAGAAATTGACGTCGTCGATACCGGTGAGGATTTCGCGGACGATCCTCAGACCCGAGGTCGAGCCAAAGGGAAGGTCGATCTGCGTGACGTCACCGGTGACTACCATCTTCGACCCGAACCCGAGGCGCGTCAGGAACATCTTCATCTGTTCCGGAGTGGTGTTCTGGGCTTCATCAAGGATGATGAAGGCGTCGTTAAGGGTACGGCCACGCATGTAGGCCAAAGGCGCTACTTCGATGGTCCCGGCAGCCATCAGGCGAGGGATGGATTCCGGATCCATCATGTCGTGCAGGGCGTCGTACAGGGGACGCAGGTATGGGTCGATCTTGTCGCTGAGTGTTCCAGGAAGGAAGCCCAGCCTCTCCCCCGCCTCAACGGCGGGCCGCGTCAGGATGATCCGGCTGACTTCCTTGTTCTGCAATGCCTGCACAGCCTTGGCCATGGCGAGGTACGTCTTACCGGTACCTGCAGGGCCAATTCCGAAGATCACCGTGTTGTCGTCGATGGCGTCAACATAGTTCTTCTGGTTCAGCGTCTTGGGCCTGATGGTCTTGCCCCTGCTGGAGAGGATGTTGTGGGTCAGGACATCCGCGGGATTCTGCACGGACTGGGTCCGCAGCAGGGACACCAGCTGCTGAAGTACGTCGGGCGTGACCACGGTCCCCTTGGCCACGAGGCCGCGTACTTCCTCAAGGAGGCGCATAATCCGTGGAATCACCGTGGAAGGACCGGTCATGGAGAGCTCGTTGCCACGAACGTGGAAGTTCACGTCCGGGAACTGTTCCTCGATGTACCGCAGCGCTTCATCATGGCTGCCCAGCGAGTGAACCATCTGGTCGGAGTTGTCGAACGTAACAACTTCCGTGCGCGTGCCCGGTAAAGTGTGCGGGAACTCGGTCAGCGGCTGGTTCCCGTTTCCGGTCCTGAGCCGCCCGTTCAAAGATTCACTCATAGTGCTGGCCTGCGGCCTGTTCTCCTCCGGTTGATGGTATGACGCAATCCTACGCCAGCCCCGGGCCGGATGAACCTCGGCAAGGCGCCGGAACCTGGGCCGAAACGATACCGAAGACATTTTGTCTCAACTCGGCATCAAGCCGGTATCAATCATGTTTCAGTTGACCGCCGTCCACCCAAACCCGGCCGGACGCCGTCGTCGATGTGCCAAGCTGGCTTAACCGGGTGGTTGGAACCCCCGCAGCCCTGACCAAAAGGAAGCATCATAGCCATGCCAGCGAGCACCGGGAAAGGCGCACGAAAGCGGACACGGTCCGCCGTCGCCGCGCCTGCGATGCTTGCTGTCCTGCTGCTGACCGGTTGCATTGCCAACGGCGGCGGGGGCAGCCAGGCGACGTCGAGCCCGCCGTCGCTGTCCGTGCAGGACGCGCCCGCGAGCAACGCCCCCTTGGAGACAACCCAGGCTTCCACCAAAATTCCGGTCTATTGGATTGGGCGAAGCAAGGACGAGGTCTACCTCTACCGCGAATTCCGGGACATTTCCGGTGACGGCAACCCTGTCACCACCGCCTTGAAGATCATGATGGCCGAGAAGCCGTTGGATCATGATTTCTTCACGCCTTGGCAGGAACCTGGAAACCTGGCGACCTCCATCTCGGGGAAGAACGTGATCACCGTCGATGTCTCCCGCGACGCCTTCAACTCGAACCTGGACGCCGGGATGGCCCAGAGGGCCATTCAGCAGCTGGTGTACACAGCCACGGCGGCAGCGTCGTCCTCCGGACTCATCAACTCGGGCCAGCAGATCCAGGTGGTCATCCTGGTGGACGGCCACAAGGACTACATGGCGTTCGGACAAGTAAAACTTGGCGAACCCATGACGCGCGACGCTTCCTTGGTGGCACCGCTGTGGATCATTGATCCCCAGGAGGACGTCTCCTTGCCGGCAGGGCTCATCAAGTTCAACGGCCGCATCACGGACAACTCCCGGCCCATCAGCTGGCAGATCCTCCAGGACAACGGCAAGGGAGAGAAGTCGAGCCTGCTCACGGGCCAGACCAAGGCAACCGGCGAGCCCGGTCAGTACGGTCTCTTCAGCTTCGGCGCCACGCTGAAACCCGGCAAGTACGAGCTCCGGGTCTCCGAGGTGGACGACGCCGGCAAGGCGATCGAATCGAGCACGGATACCCGCCTGTTCAGCGTCTCCTAGGCGTCTTGTGCGTAGCTTGCGAGCGTCGGTGGCCGGCTACCAGCGTCCGAGGACGTCGCTGGCCAGAACGACGGCGGCAGGTCCCGCCGTCGACGACCGCAGCACATGGTGACCCAACAGTGCGGTGACGGCCCCAGCGTCGCTCAGCCGCGTTACTTCGCGCGGTGAGATCCCGCCTTCGGGCCCGACAATCAGAAGAACCTCGCGCGGTGGGGAGTCGCCAGCATCCAGCTTCTCCAGGACCTCCCGCAAGGGGTTCTTGGCGTCCTCGTGGAGGATGATGGCGAGGTCGGCTTCCGCAACGGCCTTGGCCAGTCCGCTCGAGTCGACGATCGGGCGGACCGGAGGTATCCAGGCCCTGCGCGCCTGCTTTGCCGCGGCGGTCACCACAGACTCCCACTTCGCGTGGGCTTTGGCTGCGCGGTCACCCTTCCAACGCACAATCGAGCGTTCGGACTGCCAGGGAACCACGGCATCGATTCCAAGCTCAGTGGCCGTCTCGATGGCCAGCTCGTCACGGTCGCCCTTGGCCAAGGCCTGCACCAGGACCAAACGCACCTGGGGCTGTTCTTCGAAGACGACATCCGCCGCCGTCACCGTCAAGGTGCCGGGGCCGACGTCGGCGACGGTTCCGGTGAGGCGGGCACCAGCGCCGTCGGCGATGTCAACGGACTCGCCGACGGCCAAGCGCTTGACCGTGACGGCGTGGCGCGCCTCCGGTCCCTCCAGGACAAATGCGGCACCGGAGCGCAACTGGTCAAGGCTGCCGACCGGGGCGAAGAAGACGGGATTGCTCACCGCTACAGGTTACCGAGCTTGTCCCGGAGCTTTGCGAACATTCCGCCGCTGGCCACCAGTTTGCCTTCGGTGAACTGCTCACCGCGAAGCTTGGCGAGCTGCTGCAGCAGTTCTTCCTGGGCGTGGTCCAGTTTGGTAGGAGTCTCCACGTGCAGGTGCACTTTGAGGTCGCCACGGCCGTAGCCGCGGAGATGGGTGACGCCAAGGCCGCGAAGGGTGATGATCTCCCCGGACTGCGTCCCCGCCTTGACCTCAATGTCCTGTGCGCCGTCGAAAGTATCAAGCTCCAAGTCCGTCCCGAGGGCTGCTGCTGTCATGGGCACGCTCAGGGTGGCGTGGAGATCATCACCTTCACGAACGAACGTGGAATCGTTGTTTACGCGGATCTCCACGTAGAGATCGCCCGCCGGACCACCGGCGGGGCCGGCTTCGCCCTGGCCGGACAGCTGGATGCGCGTGCCGGTGGCGACACCTGCCGGCACCTTGATGGTCAACGAACGGCGGCTCCGGATGCGGCCCTGGCCACTGCACTCGTTGCAGGGATCCTTGATAACTGTGCCGAATCCTTCACAGGTTCCGCAGGGCGCGGTGGTCATGACCTGGCCAAGGATGGAGCGCACTGCGCGCTGGACCTGGCCGCTGCCGCCGCAAATGTCGCAGCGTTCGGGGTGGGTGCCGGGACGGCAGCAGCTGCCATCACACGTTGGGCAGACCACGGCTGTATCGACTTCAAGCTTCTTGTTGACGCCGAACACCGCGTCCTTGAGGTCGATCCGGACACTGATGAGGGCGTCCTGGCCGCGCCGGACGCGTGAGGCCGGCCCTCCGTGTCCACCGCCCCCGCCAAAGAACGTGTCGAAGATGTCCTGGAAGGCGAAGCCTTGGCCTGCGTACCCGCCACCGAAGCCGTTGTCAGTTCCGTTCTCATTGCCGGTGGCGTCGTAGACGCGGCGTTTCTGGGGATCTGACAACACTTCGTATGCATGGGTCACGGCCTTGAACTGCTCCGCGACATCTTCACCGGGGTTTACGTCCGGGTGGAGTTTCCGTGCCAGCTTGCGGTACGCCTTTTTGATCTCTTCCCCGGTGGCTTCCGGCGAGACTCCCAAAACGTCATAGTGGCTGCTCAAAGTCGGTATCTCTTCCTGGTTGTACTGCGGATGTTTCCTCGCCGCTTTTCAGCCGCCGAGAATGCGGGAAAGGTAACGGGCCACGGCGCGTACTGCCGCCATGGTGGTGGGATAGTCCATGCGGGTGGGTCCGAGGATGCCCACCTTGGCACCTGATCCGTAGCCGGTGGCCACGACAGATGCCTCGGCGAGACCGTCGTACGGATTCTCCCGGCCAATGCTGACAGTGACGCCTCGAGGATCGTCTCCCATGTCCGACAACAACCGGAGCATGACAACTTGTTCCTCAAGTGCCTCCAGCACCGGACCGATGCTCAAGGGGAAATCGACGTTGGACCGTGCAAGGTTGGCCGTACCGGCCATGAGGATGCGCTCTTCACGGCTGGCATCGCTCAACGATTCCAGGCCATTTGCGAGCGTTTGCGCGAGGGCCCGAAGGTCGGGCGGACACAGGGCAACCACTGACGGAAGCACCTGCGGCAAGAGGGCCAGCTGGGTGCCGGCGATGCTGCCAAGGAAACGTGACCTCAACAACATCAGGGCCTCGTTGCTCACATCGGCGCCGGCCTCGATCACCTTCTGCGCAACGCTTCCGGTATCCGCTATGAGGACCACAAGCACTTGCTTGGGTGCCAGCAGGACAAACTCCGCGTGGCGCACCAAGGCGCGGTGCGAGTGCGGGTACTGCACGACGGCGACCTGGTTGGTCAGTTGCGAAAGGAGCCTGACGGTGCGCTCAAGAATGTCATCGACGTCGTCCGGGCCCTCCAGCAGCGAATGGATGGCCCGGCGCTCGGCGGCTGACAACGGCTTGACCTGCGAGATGCGGTCCACGAAGAGTCGATAGCCCTTGTCCGTGGGAATCCGGCCCGCGCTGGTATGCGGGGCAGCAATGAGACCCTCCTCTTCCAGGACGGCCATGTCATTGCGGATGGTGGCACTGGAAACACCCAGGTGGTGGCGCTCAACGAGGGCCTTCGATCCCACGGGCTCCCGGGAATGTACATAATCCTCAACGATGGCACGCAGCACTTCCAGCTTGCGTGGCTCACTCATTGCTCCACCTCCTGACGACTGCCATGGTCCTTGGGACCGTCCCCTGTGGGACCTCCATCGGGCCACCACACTTAGCACTCAACATGCCCAAGTGCTAACAAGTCTAGTATGAGCTACCACGTTGTTAGCATTGAAACCGTCCCCGGACTGGATCCGGGACGGCTAACCAGCACAGCCTGAATTCAGCTGCTGCCTGTCCTTTCCCATATCACCACAGAGGTAGGAATTCCTTGGCTTTCGACAATTGGGGCCCGCAGGATCTGACGGCACCGGCCAAACGCCAACTCCCCGAAGTTCCGGTCCAACGCGGAATGGTCCTGGAGGACGTCCAGTCGGGGTGGGTGGGCGAAGTCACCCGGGTCGAAAAGACAGGCGGCATGCACATCGTGGCCCTGGAGGACAGGCGCGGCAAAACGAAGTCATTCCAGCTCGGCTATGGATTTCTCCTAGAAGGGCAAGCCATCCGGTTGATGCCTCCAGCTCCCCGTCCTCCTGCTGCGGCGGTTCCGGCAGGACGGACGGCCTCGGGCTCAGTAAAAGTCGAGGGACAGCGGGCGCAGGTAGCCAAGGCCAGCCGCATCTGGGTTGAAGGCAAGCACGACGCCGAACTCGTCGAGAAGGTCTGGGGTGACGATCTTCGGGTCGAGGGAATTGTGGTCGAACCCCTCCATGGAGTGGACGACCTCAAATCAGCCATCGCAGCTTTCCGCCCCGGGCCCGACCGCCGGCTCGGCATCCTGGTGGATCACCTGGTCCAAGGCTCCAAGGAGTCCAGGATCGCAGCCGAGGCCATGACCGTCCCCGGCGCTGCCGGGAATGTCCTGATCGTCGGGCACCCCTATGTGGATGTGTGGCAGGCAATCCGGCCCAAGGTCCTGGGCATTGAGCAATGGCCGGCTGTGGCCCGGGGGACAGATTGGAAGACCGGGATTCTCACCGCCTTCGGGTGGCCCCACGACACCGCCGAGGACATAGGTTTGGGCTGGCAGCGGCTTCTGGGTGCGGTGCGCAGCTACGCGGACCTTGAACCGTCATTGCTGGGCCGCGTTGAGGAAGTCATCGACTTCCTGACCGCACCCTGAAGGACCGCCAGCACGACAGGATCTGAGGCATCTGCGGGGCGTTGGTCCCGGGAAGGACGTCCGGGCCGGTATTCTTGGACAGCAACACCGCAGCATCTTTACAGCAAAGGGAAGACACCGTGGCAGATAACGCTCCTGAAGAACCGGGCAGCGCCGCAGGCCGGCCCCAGTACCACGGCGCGCCTGCCAACGCTCTCCCGCTGACGGCCAGTGAGGACCGGCAGTGGGCCACTTTGGCGCACTTCGGCGGCATCCTCGGATGCGTGCCCGCTCTTTTGATCTACTTGATTTTCCGCGACCGCGGGCCGTTCACCGCACAGGAATCCAAAGAGGCACTGAATTTCACGCTGCCTCCCACTATTGCCGCCGTGCTGGCGAACATCCTGGTACTGCTTCCGGTGGTGGGAAACATCTTCGCAGTCATCGCCACGGGCATCTGGGTAGCGCTGACCTGCTTCTCCGTCTCAGCGGGAATCAGGGTCAACCACGGTCAGCCGCACCGCTACCGCTTCAACCTGCGCTGGATCAAGTAGAGGCCCCGGCTTAGGACGCAGGAGCTCCACTACTGGCTTAGCCGGTTCAGTCCGGCAGGATCCTGCGGACTACTGCGTCGGCGAGCAGACGGCCCTTCAGCGTCAGAATCAGCCGACCCTTGAACGCCTGAACAGGATCAACCAGCCCATCAGCGATGAGGCCTGCCATGGCATGACGGCCCACAGCATCGAGGGCATCTACGGCAAGCCCCGTTCCGAGGCGCGCCTCCAGCATGATCCGCTCGATTTCGCGGGTTCCGGGGTCAAGGGTTTCGCGCCCGGCTGCCGGCGAGGTTCCAGCTCCCAACCGTGACGCATAGGCCGTCGGGTGTTTGACGTTCCACCACCGGACGCCGCCAACATGCGAATGCGCACCGGGGCCGATCCCCCACCAATCATCTCCGCGCCAGTAGGCCAGGTTGTGCCTGCAGGCCTGTTCCGGGGTCCTGGCCCAGTTGCTGACCTCGTACCAGTCCAAACCCGATGCTGAGATCATCTGGTCCGCCAGTTCGTATTTGGCGGCGTGGTCGTCGTCGTCGATTCCGAGGACTTGGCCGCGCCTGATCTGCGCGGCAAGCTTGGTGCCGTCCTCAACTATCAGCGCGTAGGCGCTGATGTGATCGGGCTCGTAGGACAGGGCGGTCTTGAGCGAGAGCTCCCAATCCGCCATGGACTCCCCCGGTGTCCCGTAGATCAAGTCCAAACTGACGGCCAGGCCGGCCTCACGGGCCCATTGAACCACCAAGGGCACCCGGCTGGGGGTGTGCGTGCGGTCCAGGACCTTCAACACGTGGGGAACGGCCGACTGCATACCGAAGGACACCCGGGTGAAACCGGCCTCGGCAAGGATCTTCAGGGATTCAGGGGTTACGGAGTCGGGATTCGCCTCGGTGGTCACCTCCGCGCCGGGCTCAAGACCCCAATGCCCGACGGCGGCACGCAGGATCTGCGCCAGATCTTCCGCGGGCAGGAGGGTGGGGGTACCGCCCCCGAAGAAAACTGTGCTGAGGGGTCGCCGCGGGAGGCCCGAGGCATCCAGAGCCGCAGCCGCGAAGCCGAGCTCGGAAACCGCCGTCGCAGCATAGGCATCCTGTGACGCTCCGCCGCCGAGCTCGGTCGCGGTATAGGTGTTGAAATCGCAATAACCACAGCGCACGGCACAGAACGGGATGTGCACATAGAGGCCGAATTTGCGCTGCTCGACGCCGTCCAGCACCTGCGGCGGCAAAATGCCGTCCGCAGGTGCCGGATCGCCCAAAGGTAGGACGCTGGGCATTTACTTCTTGGCCTTGTCCTTTGACTCGTCCGTGGTCAGCGCTGCGATGAAGGCCTCTTGGGGCACCTCAACGCGGCCAACCATCTTCATGCGCTTCTTGCCTTCTTTCTGCTTTTCGAGCAGCTTGCGCTTACGGGTGATGTCACCGCCGTAGCACTTGGCAAGAACGTCCTTGCGGATGGCCCGGATGCTCTCCCGGGCAATGATGCGGGAGCCGATGGCAGCCTGGATGGGCACCTCGAACTGCTGCCGTGGAATCAGTTCGCGGAGCTTCCCGGTCATCATCACACCATAGGCGTAGGCCTTGTCACGGTGCGTGATGGCGCTGAACGCGTCCACCTGTTCGCCCTGGAGCAGGATGTCGACCTTGACGAGGTCGGCCACTTGCTCGCCGTCGGCCTTCCAGTCCAGCGAGGCGTAGCCGCGCGTCTTGGACTTCAGGAGATCGAAGAAGTCGAACACAATTTCGGCCAGCGGGATCCAGTAACGAAGTTCAACGCGGTCCTCGGACAGGTAGTCCATGCCCTTCATCTGACCACGACGGCTCTGGCACAGCTCCATGATGGCGCCGACGAACTCGTTGGGCGCAAGGACGGTAGCGGAGACCATGGGCTCGCGGACTTCAGCGATCTTGCCCGTGGGGTACTCGCTGGGGTTGGTGACGTGGACAACCCGCTTGTCTTCCAAGGTGACCTCGTACTCCACGTTGGGTGCAGTGGAGATGAGGTCGAGGTTGTACTCGCGTTCCAAACGCTCGCGGGTGATTTCCAGGTGCAGCAGCCCAAGGAAGCCCACACGGAACCCGAAGCCCAGCGCAGCCGAGGTCTCAGGCTCGTAGACCAGGGCTGCGTCATTGAGCATCAGCTTTTCCAATGCGTCACGGAGCACCGGATAGTCCGTGCCGTCCAGGGGGTAGAGGCCGGAGAAGACCATGGGCTTCGCGTCTGCGTAACCACTGAGAGACTCAGAGGCCGGCTTGGCTTGGTTGGTGACGGTATCGCCAACCTTGGACTGGCGGACATCCTTCACGCCGGTGATGAGGTATCCCACCTCGCCAACACCCAGGCCCTTGGACGGGGTGGGCTCCGGCGAACTCACGCCGATTTCGAGGAGTTCGTGCGTCGCGCGGGTTGACATCATCTGGATGCGTTCGCGTGGGTGCAGCTTGCCATCCACCACACGGACGTAGGTGACCACGCCACGGTAGGTGTCGTAGACCGAGTCAAAGATCATGGCACGCGCGGGGGCGTCGGGATTGCCAACAGGTGCCGGGAGGTCGCGGACGATCTTATCCAGCAGTGCTTCTACGCCAACGCCGGTTTTACCGGAAACCTTGAGGACATCCTCCGGGTCTCCACCGATAAGGTTGGCAAGCTCAGCCGCGTACTTCTCGGGTTGCGCCGCAGGGAGGTCGATCTTGTTCAGCACCGGAATGATGGTGAGGTTGTTTTCCATCGCCAGGTAGAGGTTGGCCAAGGTTTGGGCTTCGATGCCCTGTGCCGCGTCCACCAACAGGATCGCGCCCTCGCAGGCTGCCAAGGACCGGGAGACCTCGTACGTGAAGTCCACGTGACCTGGGGTGTCGATCATGTTCAGGGCGTAGCTGGTGCCATCGAGTTCCCACGGCATGCGAACAGCCTGGGACTTGATGGTGATGCCGCGCTCACGTTCAATGTCCATGCGGTCCAGATACTGGGCCTTCATGTCGCGTTGCTGAACGACGCCGGTGAACTGCAGCATGCGGTCGGCCAAGGTGGACTTACCGTGGTCAATGTGGGCAATGATGCAGAAGTTCCGGATGATGGCCGGATCTGTTGCGGCGGGCACCGGTGCGGTGCGGGCCATGGGAGACACGCAGGATCCTTACTGTCGACACTCACACGGCAAATCATGGAACTGGGCATAAGCCAGCCCGAACACGCCGCATATCTGATCCTCTAGTCTCCCACGAACCAGCGCTTCGCCGTACATTGCGCAGCGGGTTGCCCGCCACAGACGGATGTAGCGTATTCACATGGCCTTCGATATGCGCCCTTTGGGTAAATTCCTGCTGCGTTCCCTCCGGGCATTGGGAGGCTCGGGCTCAAAAGCCGCCGCCCCGCCAACTGGCGCCAGGAAGCCGGCCCGGCCATCCGCCGTCGGACATTCCGCAGCCTCCTACCCGGGCGACTTCGTCGGAGCCGTGAGGCCCAGCTACTCCCCCAAACCTGATGGCCAACCGGATCCAGGCGAAATCGTATGGGGATGGGTTCCCTACGAAGAGGACCATTCGCAGGGCAAAGACCGTCCTGTACTTCTCATCGGGCGTGATGGGAAATGGCTGCTGGGACTGATGCTCACGTCAAAGGACCATGACAACGGCAGGCGCGCCGATGACTACGTCGACATCGGGAGCGGACCGTGGGACAGGCAGGGCAGGCCAAGCGAAGTCAACGTACGGCGCATCATCCGACTGGATCCTTCGGCCGTCCGGCGCGAAGGCGCCGTGATGGGCAAACGGCAATTCCAGGAGGTTTTGCGGAGCCTCCAAGGGCAGCAAAGCAGGCGTTGAGCGACAAGTCTCCGTTTACGGGCCTCATCTGCTATCCTTTATAGCTGTGTGTCCGTGCAGGTCGACGGCCACTCATGGTTGGCTGCCATAGGCATCCCCACGCCGCTCAGTCGATGGCCAACCTGACAACCCTCTAGACCAATTTCCGCATTAAAAAGAGAGTTCATACGTGGCTAATATCAAGTCCCAGAAGAAGCGCATCCTCACCAACGAGAAGGCTCGCCTGCGTAACAACAGCGTCAAGTCTGAGCTGAAGACGGCCATCCGCGCCGTCAACACCGCCGTTGAGTCTGCTGACAAGGATGCTGCTGCAACTGCACTTGTTGCTGCCAGCCGTAAGCTGGACAAGGCTGTCAGCAAGGGCGTTATTCACAAGAACAACGCTGCGAACCGCAAGTCGGCGATCTCCAAGAAGGTCAACGCACTCTAAGGTTTTCCAGTTCGACTGAGCTGATCAAAGGCCGGCGCCCCTTTGGGTGCCGGCCTTTGGGTTTTAACCAACGGCGTTTGCCGCCTGGTGCTTCAACCAGCTTCAGCGTCGGCTGGCGGAGGTGGCGATCACGGTCACAGCGTGCTCCACGGCGTACACCGGGTCGCGGGATTCGCCTTTCACCTGCGCGTCCGCCTCGGCAATGACCTGGATGGAACGGATCAGGCCCTCAGGGGTCCACCGACGCACATCACGTTGGGCCTGCTCCACCAACCAAGGCTGCATTCCAAGATTCTTGGCAATGCTCGCCGATGATCCGTTCGCCCCGGCAACTTTGGCCAATGTCCGAAGCTTGGCAGCCAAGGCAGCCACCAGTGGAACAGGATCGACGCCGGTAGCCAACGCGTGCCGAAGCGTGGACAACGCCACCGGGCCGTTGCCGGCCATGGCGGCATCCGCGACTTTGAAGGCTGTGGCTTCCACACGCCCACCGTAGTAGCGCTCCACCGTCTCTGCCGTCACAGCGGTTGTGGCATCGGCAATGAGCTGGCCGCACGCCGATGCCAGTTCAGAAAGATTGGCTCCGACGGCATTCACCAGCGCTTGGACAGCCTCACCTTCAATGCGGCGGCCGCCAGCTTTGAACTCCGCGACAACGAAAGCAGTTTTGTCGGCGTCCTTTTTCAGGGGCTGACATTCGATCACGGGCCACCCGCCGGCTTTCACGGCATCGAGCAGCTTCTTGCCACGTACACCACCGCCGTGCCGAAGGACCAAGACAACGTCCTGGTCAGGATGTTGAAGGTAGGCCAGACCGTCTGCCAGGAACGCATCGTTCATGGCTTCGAGGCCCTCGACCTCTATGAGCTTGCCTTCACCGAAGAGGGACGGGGTGACAGTCATCGCCAGTGTCCCGGCCTCGTAGGAGCCGGCGTTCAGACGGGTGAGCTCCACATCCGGCGTGCTGGTGCGTACCTGCGTGCGGATCCGGTCCATCGCACGGATGCCGAGGTACTCCTCCGGTCCCGTGATCAACACTACGGCGGCCGGAACCGCGTCCCGCCAGGAGACGTTGTTCGCCGCGGAGTTCTTGGCCCGGGTGTTTTGGGCAGCAGCCACTGGTGTTTCCTTCCGGACGAATTCTTGCAGGTATCAAGTCTGCCATGCCCGTGCCACGAGATGCGTTCCAAAGCCACCACTACGACTGTGTGCAGGGCCATGACGCGTGCCATAAACGGCCGCGGATGCAGCAGCATCCAGACTGCAGTGATGGTGACCACTGAGCCGAGCATCATGGATGCAATTCCGGTCGGCCCGTCGGCCCACGGCAGTGCCGCCCCGGGCAGGCCCGCGAAATACCTGGCCACGCCCGCAACTGCCGCCGCGCATCCACCGGCGAGGGCCACGGGCACCACCGCCATCCAGGGCACCAACGCGGCCAGTGGAACAGCGATCGTACCGAGAATGGTTACTGGGGCCACCAAAGGACCGGCCACTACATTGGCTAGGAATGCATACGGGGTGAATTGCGGCTGAAGTGCCACGATGACGGGGCCACACAGCAGCTGGGCGGACAAGGGAACGGCCACTCCGGCAGCAATCCACCTGGGAACGCGGGCAGGGATCCAGGACGCAATCCGACGGGCCAACAGCACGATACCGAGAGTGGCCAGCACGGACAGGAGGAAACCCACGTTCCCGGCCATAGCCGGGTCAATAAGCAACAGGACCGCTGTGGCAACGCACAGGAATGTGAGGGACCGTCCACGAAGCCCGCCCGCCAGGGCGGCCAGACCTACGGCCCCCATGACGGCTGCACGCAAGACGCTCGGATCAGGGCCGACCATGACAACGAAGCCCGCCAGTCCGCAAGCAGCCACGGCTCCCGCCCATGGTCGCGACAACCGGAAGGTCCGGGCCATCACTATGAACCCTCCAAGGACAAGACTGCAGTTGGCGCCGCTCACGGCTGTCAAATGAGTCATACCGGTGGTCTTCATAGCCGTTCCCAGGCTCTCCGGCAGCGCACTGGTATCCCCTGTAACCATCCCCGGCAAAAGCCCGGCTGCGTCAGCAGGCAACCATTGTGTGGCGCTGCCAAACGCTTGCTTAAGCTGTCCTGCCGATTGGCGGACATCGAACTGTGAGCGGATCACGACGGGTCCGGACGACGCCGACAGAATAGCTGCTTCTGTTTGCCCCTCCCGCACTTCCTTCAGGATCCCGGTGGTTCTGACAAGTTGGCCGGGTTGCACCTCCTTCCACGAATCGCCTCCGGTCACCACGACCTCGGCGGCTCCCCGCGTCACTGTGCCCTTGGCGGTGACCTCCTTCATGGTGGCCTCCACTGTCCATCTGGATGCACCTGTATGACCCGGCACGCTGGCTTCCTTCGGGCTTCCAGTGATCATGAGCTGGATGACCACTCCCTCTTTGCCCGCGACTGCCTCCGCCAGGGGTCCGGCCTCACGTTGGGTTGCAACGACCGCACAGTGGACTGCGACTGACGCGCCCATGAAACACGCCAGCGCAAAAGTGGCCTTCATTGTCCTCGCGCGGGCTCCGGCGGTTTGCAGCCGACGTCCACCGATCATCAGGACCGCTCCGGCGATCGCCAGGATCCCTGCCGTTGTCCAAGACCAAAGTGCGCCATTGAAGCTGCCCACAAGCGCCGCACCCCAGGAGATGACGACGGCGGGCACCAGCCTGAGATCCGATCGCTTGGCTGGCTCAGTCTCGGCTCCGGCATCAGCCACCTTGCACCGTCACAAGATCCTTGAGTGACTCCATGAGCTTGGGCCCAATCCCGTCCACGGCATCAAGTTCGTCCACGGACGTGAAGGCTCCGTGCTCCTTCCGCCAATCCACAATGCGTTGCGCTGTAACCGGCCCTACCCGCGGCAATGTCCCAAGTTCCTCCAATGACGCCGTGTTGATATTGATCTTGGCGCCAGCCGCCGCTGCTGGACCAGCTATACCGCTGGCGCTCCCGGTGGCGGCCTGGGAGGACGCCGCCGGCGGGGGTTTCTCTCCCACCGCGGGAACATGCAGTTTGCTTCCGTCCGTGAGCACTTCGGCGAGGTTGAGGGCTGCCAGCTCGGCATTCGGCGCCGCTCCACCGGCTGCACTGATGGCCTGGAACACCCGGCTCCCCTGCGGCAATGAGACAACCCCGGGCTTGCCCACCGCACCGGCCACATGGACAACGACCACCCCTGCTCCCCCTTCCGGGGCCGCAGGCAAAGAGTCCGGGGAGTCAGTCACTTCTGCTCTTGTGGTGGTACCCGGACTGGTCGGACCTGTCGATGCCCCAGCCTCGCTTAGCGGCTCCGAGGTTGCTTGTCCGTCTGCGAGCTGCCAGAAGTGCCAAACAACGAGTGAAGCACCCACCACCGCAAGAAGCGCAGCAACCCTCCAGGATGTGCGCCACCGCAGCCGGGTTCCAGGCTGACCATGGTCCGCTCCCCCTGCCAACAGCGAGTCCAAATCGTCTGTGGCTGCCTCGGGATAAGCGGCATCAGCCAGGTCCAACAACGGTTGACCGCCGCCGTCAGGGATCATTCGGGAGGCAAACCGCTCCCGCGCGGCCCGCGCTGCGGCGTCTGGGGATACGTCGCGGTTCCAGCGTGGCATGAACCGAGCCTACGGCCGCTTAGGCGGCACCGGCGCGCGGTTTCAGCGCTATGTGGATAACCGGAACAGAGCACGGCTCCCGCAGCACTCCACACGCAGAAGATTCGGCGTAAAGTTTTGCCGCAATATTATCCCGCCGGAGTACTGCTCTCCCCCACGATGACCGCCAGAACTCCAAGCCCGGCATGCGCGGCCAGGACGGCGGGCAGGGCACTGATCTGGGGCGCCGGGCAGTCCGGGCAGCTTTCGTTCAACCGCGCAGCCAGAGCTTCGGCCTCGATCTGGTTGCCGAAATGGTGGACCGCCAAGCGTTGTTGGCCTGCCGGGCGGGAGGCAACGTCGGCAGCAACGATCTCCTCGAGACGGGCTATGGCGCGCACAGCGGAACGCACCTTCTCGAGCGGCACGATCTTGCCGCCGTCGACCGCCAATATCGGCTTGATGGCCAGCACCGTACCCAAGAGCGACGCAGCCGCGCCGATACGCCCACCCCGACGCAGCTGCTCCAGGCTGGGGACGTAGAAATACACCTTGGTACGTTCCATCCGCTGTTCGGCGAAGCCCCGGACCTCGGCAGCCCCTCGACCGTCGGCCGCGGCAACGACAGCGCTTTGAACACCCATCCCCAGGGCCATGCCTACTGTCCGGGAATCAACGACCTCCACGGGAATCGCCACGCGGGCCGCAGCCAGGCGGGCGGCGTCGGCGGTTCCCGAGAGCTCGGAAGAAATATGGATGGAGACCACTGACTCAAATCCACGGCGTTGGGCTGCCAGGTACGCCTGCTCAAATTGCCCGGGTGATGGCCGGGATGTCTTTACCGCGGCGCCCGAAGCGAGTGCCAACGACAACGTCTGGGTGATGTCGTCTTCACCTTCGCCGTAAATTTCATTCCCCACCATCACGGGCATGGGCACAACGGCCAAACGACCGTCGGCCGTAAAGGCAGAAACCCAGTCAGCGGGCAGTGCGGCGGCCGAATCGGTGACCACGGCAGTCTTGACGACGGCGGCGAGTGGCTCGTCAGCGACAGGAACCGGCGCCGCTGGTTGCCGGAGGCGCGCCACCCTTTCCTTTAGCCACATCCAGGCGGGTGGTTCTCGCTCAGGCACGCAACCTCCAAAGATGATGGCCGGCCGCCGGCACAGTGCCGGCGGCCGCGCAATCCCTGCTAGGCAGGAACGATGTTCACCAGTTTAGGTGCCCGCACGATCACGGTGCGGATGCCACGGCCGTCCAGGGCGCGCTGAACGTTCTCCGAAGCCAAGGCGAGCTCGCGGAGCTCGTCTTCGGCGACGTCAGGAGACACTTCCAGACGATCACGGACCTTGCCTTGGACCTGGACCACGGCAGTGACGGTGTCCTGGACCAACAGGGCTTCGTCATGGGTGGGCCAGCCGGCGTTTGCCACGGATGCCGGGTGTCCAAGCGCGTTCCAGAGGTCCTCAGCGGTGTATGGAGCGAAGAGGCTCAGGATGACGGCAACGGCTTCGACTGCCTCGCGGACGGCGGGGTCCGCTGCGCCTGCACCGGAGTCAATGGTCTTGCGGGTGGCGTTGACCAACTCCATGAGGCGTGCCACAACAACGTTGAACTTGTTGTTGTCCAGGAGCTCGGCAGCGTCGGCAATGGTCTTGTGGGTCACCGTGCGCAGGGCACGGTCGCCCGTGGCCGGGTCGACACCGGGCTCGCTGCTGACGTCCTGGCCAAGGCGCCAGGCACGGGCCAGGAACTTGGCCGAACCCGACGGCGATACATCCGCCCAGTCGACGTCGTCTTCCGGTGGGGAGGCAAAGACCATGGTGAGGCGGACGGCGTCGACGCCGAACTTGTCCAACTGCTCACCGAGGTCCACGCCGTTGCCGAGGGACTTGCTCATGGCTTTGCCGCCGTTGAGCACCTGCCCCTGGTTCAGGAGGGCAGAGAACGGCTCGTTGGCCTCAATCAGCCCAATGTCCTTGATGACCTTGGTGAAGAACCGGGCGTACAGCAAGTGCAGGATGGCGTGCTCCACGCCGCCTACGTACTGGCCCACGGGCATCCAGTCATTGATCTTCTCAGGATCAAAGGGGCCCTCGGTGTACTGGGGCGATACAAAGCGCAGGAAGTACCAGGAGGAATCCACGAAGGTGTCCATGGTGTCCGTGTCGCGCTGGGCAGCACGTCCACAGTTGGGGCATTCAACGTTGACCCACTCGACGGCGGCGGCCAGCGGGGAGGTCCCCTTCGGGGCCAGCGCTTCGCCACGCAGGTTGTCGGGAAGCCGGACCGGAAGCTGGTCATCGGGCACGGGTACTTCCCCGCACTCACCACAGTGGATGATGGGGATGGGCGTGCCCCAGAAACGCTGACGGCTCAGCAGCCAGTCACGCAGCCGGAAGTTGACGAACTTTTCGCCGGTTCCGAGCTTTTCCAGGATCTGGATGGCCGCCGGGATGGCTTCGGCCTTGGACAGACCGTCCAGCTCGCCGGAGTTGATGAGCGTGCCTTCGCCAGCGGTAGCCACACCGGTCTCGGCCGGGTTCTCGTCGCCGGTTTCAAGCACAGGGCGTACGGGCAGGTCGAAGGCCTTGGCAAAGTCGAGGTCGCGCTGGTCGTGGGCGGGCACCGCCATGATGGCGCCGGTGCCGTAGTCGGCCAGCACGTAGTCCGCGGCCCACACCGGCAGCTTTTCACCGTTGAGCGGGTTGATGGCGTAGCGGCCGGTGAAGACGCCGGTTTTCTCGCGCTCGGTCGACTGACGTTCGATCTCCGAGAGGGCCTTGACCTTCTCGCGGTAAGCCATCAGTTCGTCGTGCTGCTCAGGGGTCACCAGATCCAGGGCCAGGTGTGCGTCAGCTGCGACGACGAAGAACGTTGCGCCGTAGAGGGTGTCGGGACGGGTAGTGAAGACGGTGACTTCGCGCTCGGCCCGGTCTTCCGTAGCCTCGATGACGAAGCGCACGTGGGCACCTTCGGACCGGCCGATCCAGTTGCGCTGCATGGCCAGCACGCGCTCTGGCCAGTGGCCCTGCAGCTGGTCCATATCTTCGAGCAGGCGGTCGGCGTAGTCAGTGATCTTGAAGTACCACTGGTTCAGGGACTTCTTGGTGACCGGCGTGCCACAGCGCTCACAGGCACCGTTGACGACCTGCTCGTTGGCCAGGACGGTGAGGTCCTTGGGGCACCAGTTGACCGGGGAGTCCTTGCGGTAGGCCAGGCCACGCTCGTAGAAGCGCTTGAACAACCACTGGGTCCACCGGTAGTACTCAGGGTCCGAGGTGTGGATGCGGCGCGACCAGTCGGCCGAGATGGCGTAGCGCTTGAACGATGCCGCCTGGGTGTCGATGTTGGCATAGGTCCACTCGCTGGGGTGGGCGTTGCGCTTGATGGCTGCGTTCTCGGCGGGCAGGCCGAAAGAGTCCCAGCCGATGGGGTGCAGGACGTCGAAGCCCTTCTGGCGCAGGTAACGTGCGACGACGTCGCCCATCGCAAACGCTTCGGCGTGACCCATGTGAAGGTCACCGGAAGGGTAGGGGAACATGTCCAGGACATAGCGGCGTTCGCGCGAGCCGTCGTCGGCGGGCGTGAAGACTTTGAGGTCCTCCCAGACCTGCGGCCACTTGGCTTCCATCGCAGCGAAGCTGTAGACGCCTTCTTCAGGCGCTTCGGCTGCGGCTGTCTGTGCTGTTCCGGTCTCTGTCTCCGGCTGAACGCTCACTGCTGCCCTCTTCTGTTCTTCGATGGCGGTATTGCCTCCTGCTGCGGCCCGGAATACCCCGGACACACAAAAGCCCCTCAACAATGGAGGGGCGGCCGCACGGCTGATAAAGCCGGGCGGCTAGCTAAGCAGAAGGATCGCACGCATAGATCTACAATAGCGCACGATCCCCCAGCCCAGTCGCATCGAGCGGCTTAGGAAAGGCCGGCTCGCTGACTCCGTGCCGTTATGGGGGCCCGGGAGCGGCTTCGGGCGTCCGCGAAGCGGGCGGGGCCCCCATAACGGCTAAGGCGTCAGGTCTGTCGAGTGATGCTTACTTAACGTCCTCGTCGACCCAATCCATGGACTTGGTCACTGCCTTCTTCCAGAGGCGCAGCTGGCGTTCCTGTTCTTCAGCCGGCAACTGCGGCTCCCAGCGCTTGTCCTCGTTCCAGTTGGCGCTGAGCTCGCCCAGGTCCTTCCAGAATCCAACAGCCAGGCCAGCCGCATAGGCAGCACCGAGCGCCGTGGTTTCCACGACCTTCGGGCGGACCACGGGCACACCGAGGATGTCCGCCTGGAACTGCATCAGTGCCTCGTTGGCGACCATGCCGCCGTCGACCTTCAACTCGGTGAGCGGAACGCCCGAGTCGGCGTTGACGGCGTCAAGTACCTCGCGGGTCTGGAAAGCGGTGGCTTCCAGGGCGGCACGGGCGATGTGGCCCTTGTTGGCGAACCGCGTGAGGCCCACGATTGCGCCGCGGGCGTCCGCGCGCCAGTACGGGGCGAAGAGGCCGGAGAAGGCGGGAACGATGTAGACGCCACCGTTGTCCTCCACAGCAGCGGCGAGTTGCTCGACCTCCGGGGCGGAACTGATCATGCCCAGGTTGTCGCGCAGCCACTGGATCAGTGAACCCGTCACGGCGATGGAGCCTTCAAGGGCGTAGTGCGGCTTCTCGTCTCCCAGCTTGTAGCCAAGGGTGGTGAGGAGGCCGTTCTTGGAGTGGACGATTTCCTCGCCGGTGTTGAAGATCAGGAAGCATCCGGTGCCGTAGGTGTTCTTCGCTTCGCCGGGCTGGAAAGCGGCCTGGCCGAAGGTTGCGGCCTGCTGGTCACCGAGGATGCCCGCAACAGGGGTCTCGCGCAGCAGCTGCGAGGTGTGGACCTGGCCATAAACCTCGGAGGAGGACTTGATGGTGGGCATCATGGATGCGGGGACACCGAAGATGTCCAGGATTTCCTGGTCCCACTGCAGTGTCTCAAGGTCCATGAAGAGGGTGCGCGAAGCGTTGGTGACGTCGGTGACGTGCACGCCGCCGTCGACACCGCCGGTCAGGTTCCAGAGGACCCAGGCGTCGGTGTTGCCGAAGAGGAGGTCGCCCGCTTCGGCTTTCTCGCGTGCACCGTCCACGTTGTCCAGGATCCACTTGATCTTGGTGCCGGAGAAGTAGGTGGCCAGGGGAAGGCCCACCTTCTGCTTGAAGCGCTCAAGGCCTCCATCCTGCGCCAACTGGTCGACGATCGGCTGCGTACGGGTGTCCTGCCACACAATGGCGTTGTAGACAGCCTCGCCGGTGTTCTTGTCCCAGACCACTGCCGTTTCGCGTTGGTTGGTAATGCCGACGGCGGCAATGTCGTGCCGTGTCAGGTTCGCCTTTGACAGTGCCGAGGCAATGACTTCCCGGGTGTTGTTCCAGATTTCGGCCGGGTTGTGCTCAACCCAGCCGGCCTGCGGGAAGATCTGCTCGTGTTCCATCTGACCGGTGGAGACGATGTTCCCCGAGTGGTCGAAGACAATGGCACGCGAGCTGGTGGTGCCCTGGTCAATGGCGATGACGTATTGGTTCATTGTGACGTCCTTGTCTGTTGTTGTGGATTACTCAGTGGGTTCTGTTGCGTGTGGATAAGAACGATTGCTGCGGTCGGGCTCAGCCGGCAAGTGCCGGCATGATGCCCGGTACCAGAAGGCCCACGAGCCCGGCCAGGGCGCCGCCAACCAGGGGTCCTACGACAGGAACCCAGGAGTAGGCCCAGTCGCTGGAGCCTTTGCCCTTGATGGGAAGGACGGCGTGTGCGATACGCGGACCGAGGTCACGTGCGGGGTTGATGGCGTAGCCGGTCGGACCACCGAGGGACACACCGATACCTACGACGAGCAGCGCTACAGCCAGCGGGCCGAGTCCCGAAGGGGTTCCGCCAAAGGTCAGGATCACGAACACCAGGACGAACGTGCCGATGATTTCGGTGATCAGGTTCCACGGGGTTGAACGGATGGCCGGTCCGGTGGAGAAGGTGCCCAGCTTGTTTGCTGCCAGGGGTTCCTCGTCGAAGTGCTGCTTGTAGGCGAGCCAGCAAACCACGGCGCCCAGGAACGCACCGAGGAGTTCACCACCAAAATAGGTCAGGGTCGAGCCGAACGTGACCGCCACGTCCGGCGCGTACTCTCCCTTGCCGTTGACCAACAGGCCCAACGTGACAGCCGGGTTCAGGTGCGCACCGGACTTTGCAGCCACGAAAACGCCCGCGAAGACCGCAATACCCCAGCCCCACGTCACCATCAAGAATCCAGCGTTGTTGCCCTTGGTGCCTTTGAGCGCAACGTTGGCCACAACACCGCAACCCAGCAGGGTCAGCATCATGGTTCCGAATACTTCGGAAAGGAAAACTATTCCAAGAGACATCTTTGACTCCTCTATTTTCTGTTGTCAGCCTCCTCGCGGGTGAAGAGGCTGTTGGGACGGTTCCGTTGTCTCCGGAACCGTCCCGGTGTGGTGGTCCCCTATCAGGCCCACCTACCCCCATTCCGCCCCTGCCGCGTGGTGGGACGGTCAAGCTGTTTTCGGTGCCGGGCTAAGCCACGAGGCTGTGCACGTCTACCTTGTGGAACCGCTGGAGAACATCGTGTGCGTGCCGGATTTCGGCCTCACGGGTTGCTTCATCCCAACCGAGAGGCTCGGACAGGGCTGCTGCGATCTCGTTAAGCAGTTCACCGGTCACGAGGCCCCGGAACGCGAGGGACGTCCTGCGGATAAGGACATCGATCAGGTGTCCGATCTGCTCGTGTTCGGCCATGAAGGCCAGTTCACGGACACTGAGTTCGCGGGTGGAGCGCAACAGCTGGTCCTGTCCGGCGTTGAGGTAGTCGATGACAGCCTCTGCCCGGGTTCCGTAACGGGTCAGCAGGACGGCAACACGGTCAGCGTCCAGGCCCGGACCCATGTGCTTTTTGATCCATTCCTGTTCGCCCTGTTCCGTATCCGGGAAGCCGGCGCCTCCGCCGATGGCGAGTTTCGCCGTCGAGACCTTCCGTTCCATCCCCAGTTCGCGCAGGACATCGTTTGTCATGTGTTCTGCCAACGCGCGGAACGTTGTCCACTTGCCGCCTACCAGGCTGAGTACGACGGCGTCCTTGCCGCCCGGCGTTGTCACGGCGTCTTTTCCGATGCGGACGTTGCGCTCGATGCGGTAGTCACGGGAGACGAAGCCCGGCTGGGTCTCATCGTGCCGCGGCAACGGACGGACACCTGCGAAGCTGTAAACGATCTGGTCCCGTTCGACCTTGATGGTGGGGAAGACATGGCCCACCAGGTCGAAGAAGTAGTCGATTTCTTCTTCGGTGCAGACGGCGTCCTCGGACATATCGGCGTCCACGTCGGTGGTACCCACCAACACGCGGTCGCCCATCGGGTAGATCAGTACGATGCGGCCATCGGTGTGCTCGAAGAAGATTTCGCGGCCGTTGCAGGCAGCGAGCAGTTCGGGGTGGTCCAGGACAATGTGGGAGCCCTTGGTGCCGCCCATGAACCTGCTGGCAGCCCCCATGGCCTGGTTGGTGAGATCCACCCAAGCACCAGTGGTGTTGACGATGACGTCGGCCTGGAAGTCGAATTCCTTGCCGGTCAGTTCGTCGCGCAGGCGGGCTCCGTCAGTTCCCATGGAGACGAGCGAGACGTAGTTGCTGGCACGGGCGCTTCCTCCGGGAAGTCCACCGCCGAGGCCGGCCTTCTCGCCATCCTGCAGGACGTCCAAGGTCAGGCGCTCAGGGTTGTGCACGGAGGCATCGAAGTAGGTTGCTGCGTACTTGATGCCGGAGTGCAACTTGGGGAGCTCGGCAAGTGCACGGGTACGTCCGCGGAACTGGTGGCGCGGAACGCTGCCGCCGTCGCGGGAGAAGAAGTCATACATGCTCAGGCCGACCTTGATGAGGAACGCACCGCGTTCCTTGGGCTTGCCTTGCTTGTGGGTGAGGAAGCGCGTCGGAGCGGAGAGGATTCCCGAGAAAGTGCTGAAGATCGGGATCGTCGTCTGCAGCGGCTTCACGTAGTGCGGGGCAATCCGGAGCAGCCTGTTGCGCTCAACGACGGACTCCTGGACAAGGCGGAACTCGCCGTTCTCGAGGTAACGGATGCCGCCGTGGATCATGTGCGACGACGCACCGCTGGCTCCCTGGCAGTAGTCGCCGCGTTCCACGAGCGCTACGTCGACGCCTTGCAGTGCGAGGTCCCGGAAGGTTCCGACACCATTGATGCCACCGCCGATGATGAGTACCTTCGCCGTCGGCCGCTCCTGAAGTGCGACGACGGAGTCACGCTGCTGTGAGTGCTGTGAGGTACCGGAAATCCTGTTGTGTCCCAAAACTGCTCCCTTGGGCTTGGTTCGTGCGCTGCGCCACTCGCTGCTGCACCGTTCACCACTAATCTTGCGAAGGTGGAAAATGGAGTCAAGCTATTTGCACAAACGTGCATTAAGGAAATGAGATGGCACGATCACGTCACTCGGACGCGCTCCGGGCTGCACAAATGTATTACTTGCAGGACCTGACCATGGATGCGATCGCCCGCGAACTGCGGACCTCCCGGTCCACGGTCTCCAGGCTTCTGTCCTCGGCCCGCGAAACGGGGTTGGTCCAGGTACAGATCCGCAGTCCTTTCGATACCGGACCAGAGCTGGAAAGCCAGATCCGGAGCCAGTACGGGGTGGATGTCCACGTGGTCCCGGTACTGGACACGCTCAACGAAGCCGAGACCCTGGACCGCGTCGCCATGCAGGCTGCGCGGACCATCGGGCCGCTGGTGGACTCGAACGCCATCATCGGAGTCGCTTGGGGCGCCACCCTCAGCGCGGTCAGCAGACACCTCACCCGGAAGGTCACGCACGACAGCATCGTGGTCCAGCTCAACGGCGCCGGAAACATGCAGACCACCGGCATCACGTACGCCAGCGACATCATGCGCCGTTTCGGCAGCGCGTACGGAGCACGTGTGGAACAGTTCCCTGTCCCCGCGTTTTTCGACCACGCCGCCACGAAGACCGCCATGTGGAATGAGCGAAGCGTTCAACGGATCCTGGATCTGCAGGCCCGAATGAGCATTGCCATATTCGGCGTGGGTTCAGTCGACTCCGACTACCCGAGCCACGTGTATGCCGGCGGATACCTCGATGAACACGACCTCACCATGCTGGCCGCGGACGACGTCGTAGGGGATGTCGCAACGGTCTTTTTCCGCAGCGATGGATCCTCGGACGGCATCACCTTGAACGAGCGCTCAACCGGTCCAAGCCATGAGCAACTCCGGCAAGTCCGCCGGCGCATCTGCGTGGTCTCCGGGGCTTCAAAAATCAACGGGCTTCAGGGGGCACTGGCTGCGGGCCTGGCAACAGACTTGATTTTGGATGAGGCCTCAGCACGACGCCTGGTCAGTTTCAACGGGCACTCCTGAAGTATTCGTGCAAGGAGTGGGTAGAGTCGTTGCTATGAGATCCCCCAGCCCGCTGGCCTTGAACAACGGCGTCACCATGGAACGTCTGGGTTTTGGCCTCTACAAAGTCCCACCCAAGGATGCCGATGTCCTGGTCTCCACCGCATTGGGCGAGGGGTACCGGCGCTTCGATACTGCGGCCATGTACGGAAACGAAGTAGGTGTGGGGCGCGCACTGGGCGGCGCCATCGGTGACGCCGCGCGCTACAACAGTGACACGGGCGGCTCCGGCGAGTCCCTCCACACCCTGGCCCGCGAGGACCTCTTCGTCACCACCAAGGTCTGGAACGACGACCACGGCTATGATTCCACGCTCCGCGCCTTCGACACCTCCATTTCCAATCTTGGACTCGACTACGTGGATCTTTATCTCATTCACTGGCCTTGCGCAGAGCGGGGACTTTTTGTCGAAACCTATAAGGCGCTGGAGACCCTGTACAGAGAGGGCAAGGTCCGCGCGATCGGGGTGTCCAACTTCCAGCCAGGTCATCTGGACGAACTGATGCAGAAGGCCGAAGTGGTCCCCGCAGTCAACCAGATCGAGCTGCACCCTTGGCTTCAGCAAAGCCGTTTGCGGCTTCTGCACCAGCAATTGGGCATTGCCACGGAAGCGTGGAGTCCGCTCGGCAGGGGCCAGGTGTTGGCAGATCCCGCCATCGTCGCACTGGCCGAAAAATACCACCGCACTCCCGCGCAGATTATCCTGCGCTGGCACCTGCAGCTGGGCAACCTGGTCATTCCCAAGGCCAGCTCGGCAGCCAGGATCAAGGAAAACCACGAAGTCTTCGATTTTGAACTCGACGCGGCTGACATGGACGGTATGGCCGGACTGGAACGCCATCATCGAACCGGGTCGCACCCGGACAACGTGAAGTAGGACAACCGCATGGACTCAGTGGACACCGGGCGCTCTCCCAAGGGCGCACAGGCCCCCACCCAATATTTCAGCAAAGAGCTGCGTCCGCGGACCCGGGCCTCCGAAGTGGAAGTCGACGGAAGCACCGTGGCCTACTGGATCTACGAGCCTGTAGCCGTAACACCGGGCACCCGCACCATCCTTGTCATCCATGGCTTCAGGGGTGACCATCACGGCTTGTTGCGGGTAGCGGACCAGCTTCCCGAGATGCGGATCATCATGCCGGACCTGCCAGCCTTCGGAAGTTCGGAGCCGTTTGTTGGTGATGAACATACGGTGGAACGGTACGGGGACTTCATCACCGGTTTCATGGCCGCACTGGACCTTGGACCCAAGACCGTGTTGCTGGGCCATTCCTTCGGCTCGATCATCGCAAGCCACTTCGCCGCGGCGCATCCGGGTGCGGTGTACCCGCTGATCCTGATCAACCCCATTGCAGCACCTGCCCTGGAGGGACCCAAGGGCATCATGACCAAGCTTGCTGTCTTGTACTACCAGGCATCGGCAAAGCTCCCGCGCCGTGTTGGCTTGGCGCTTCTCCGAAACCGCGTAATAGTCCGGATCATGAGTGTCACCATGGCCAAGACCAAGGACAAGGAACTTCGTCGTTTCATCCACGGCCAGCATGACGCCTATTTCAGCGCGTTTGCGGACCGTAACAGCCTGCTCGAATCATTCAAGGCCTCCGTCTCGGGGAACGTAGCGGACGTCGCCGAGCAACTGCATCTGCCCGTGCTGCTGGTGGCCGGCGAAAAAGACGAGATAGCCACCCTCCCCAGCCAGCACAAACTCATGGAGCGCCTGCCGGACGCAACGCTGGAAGTCATTCCCGGCGTCGGGCATTTGATCCACTACGAAACCCCGGTCCCCGCAGCAGCGGCGATCCGCGCCTTCCTGGAGGAACATCCCGCGTGAAAATTGTCATCGACGCCCGCTTTACCCGAACGGACCACCACGATGGCATCAGCCGGTACGGTTCCAGCCTCATCGCCGCGACGTCGAAAATCGCCGACGTCACGATGCTCATCAGCGACAAGCGGCAGCTCGCCCTGTTGCCCGACGTCCCTTACGTCCTGATCAACAGCCCTCTTTCTCCCTTGGAGTTGTTCGTTTCCCGCAAGGTCAATCCCCTGGGCGCGGACGTCGTGGTGTGCCCCATGCAGACCATGGGCACACTGGGGCGCAAGTATGGGCTGGTCCTGACCCTCCACGACCTCATCTACTACGAGCACCCGGCTCCCCCGGGGTTCCTGCCCGCTCCGGTACGCATCCTGTGGCGGCTGTACCACAAGGCGTACTGGCCGCAGAGGCTGTTGTTGAACCGGGCCGACATCGTGGCCACCATCAGCCACACCACCGAAGCCCTGATGGCAAAATACAGGCTCACGAAACGGCCTGTGCGGATTGTGGGAAATGCACCCCAACCGGGACAGACACCGCGCGATGCCACGGCTGGGGCTGACAAGACGCTGCTGTATATGGGCTCGTTCATGCCCTACAAGAACGTGGAAACCATGATCCGTGGCATGGCCGGACTGCAGGATTACACCTTGCACCTTTTGAGCCGCATCACTGCCGAGCGCAAGGCAGAACTGCAGGCTTTGGTTCCGGAAGGGGCGAAGGTCATCTTCCACAACGGCGTCACGGACGCCGAGTATGACGCCCTCCTGCTCCGGGCAACCGCCCTCATCAGCCTTTCCCGGGCCGAGGGCTATGGCCTGCCGCTGGTGGAGGCCATGGCGTTGGGAACCCCCGTGATTGCCAGTGACATCCCCATCTTCAGGGAAGTCGGCGGCGACGCCGTCAGTTACGTTGATCCGGGCTCGCCCACGGACTTCGCCGCTGCCGTGAACGCCCTCAGTGACGAGGCCCTGTGGCAGCAGCGCTCCCGCAGTTCCGTTGAGCGTGCCGCCGCGTTCAACTGGGACGATTCGGCACGGCAGTTGCTGGCCGCAGCCGAAGAAGTCGTGGCGTTGCAGCGCCGCAGGGCCTCAAACACACAGCGCTAGAGGACGTCTACTCCGTCAAGGCGGAGCTGGACGGGTCCAGCGGTGCGCTTGGCCGCACTGGCCACTTTGACTGCACGCATGGCACGCGTCGCTTCGGCTGCATCAGCGTAGGGAATGAAGTAGAGCATGCGGACGTCCACCTCGTCCTGCCCTGAGACCGCTGACGATGGGCCGACCGTTGAGGATGGCCCGACGAACTGCTGCACGGGCGCCGGCCCGGCCTTCCGGAGCCGCTTGGCCAGCGGGGCGCCGGCCTCGAACGTCCCGGCAAAATGCCCGACGTCGGCCCTGGTACCCGTCACCGAGGCGACACGGACCGCCGGGGGCAGCTGAAGCTCTTTCCGGAGCTCCAACTCACGCGAGGCGTAACCGGCGGCGTCCCACCGCAAGAGGGCACCCGTCGCTGCGGTGTCGTCCGCAGTGATGACCACCAAGCCACCCTCGCTGGCAGGCTTTACCAAGGAGGCAGCGTTGAACCACCGACGCACAGTGTCCTCGCCGGCTCGAAGGTTTTCGCGCCGGAGCAAGGAATTGCCATCCAACAACAAAGCCGCCGCGTAGCCATGTGGCGCCACCGGTTCGGCTCCGACGGTCGCCACCACCAAGGCAGGAGCATCCGGAACCGTCGCTTTGACGTGTTCGCCGGACGAGGTCACCACAGCCTTGCCTGGGAACGCCCGGCCAAGCTCTTCGGCCGTCCTCATGGCGCCGGCAGCGCCCCTGCGCAACCTGGTGCCGCTGCAATGCGTGCAACGCCATTGGGGTGCAGGCGTGGAACACCAACGGCATGCAGGAATCGCGGAGCTGCTGGAAACGGCCAGCGGTCCTTGGCACGTGTTGCACCGGGCAAGCTCCCGGCACGTCTCGCACACCAGCGACGGCGCGTAGCCTGCCCGGGCAACCTGCACCAGTACCGGGCCACGTTCCAGCCCTTCCTTCGCGGCTCGCCATGCGGCTCCCGGCAAACGCGCGATGCGTGCCAAGGGATCGCGTTCCTGTTCGAAACTGTCAGCGGTATTCAGGACACGCGGCACTGTGGAGCGAACCATGCTTCGGGGCGCTTCAACCGGGACAGCCCACTGCAGCTCCACCAGGCGCTGGAGTTCCGTACTCCGGCTGTGCGATGCCATCAGGCACGCGGCATTCTCCTGCTCCGCCCGCAAGAGCAGGACCTCGCGGGTGTGCGCGTAGGGTGCCCGTTGCTCAATGTGGAGATCGTCCCCGTCATCCCAGCACACCACCAGTCCAAGATCCTTGACCGGCGCGAAAGCAGCGGAACGGGTACCTACGGCCACCCCCGCGGACCCGCTCAAGAGGCGCAGGAAGTTGCGGTAGCGGGGCGTCTGGCCGTCATCGGCGGTCAGGCGGGCGACGTCGGACGGCGGCAGGACCGCTGCCAGCGCCGCTTCCACGCGGTCAAGATCCCGGTAATCAGGAACCACCACGATCGCGCCGCGTCCCGAGGATCTGACGGTGGCCACCGCAGCGGCCACCAAGGCCGGCCATCCATCAGGACCAAATCCTTGCAGGGCGGTGAGAACGGCTTTGGGCGAACCGCCGCTGGCCAGGTGCTGCAGATACGCTGTGCCATTGGTGTAGCGACCCCAGGCATGGGCATTGAAAGCCGGTGTTTCCTCTCCCCCGGTTTCCGAGACATTGCCGGGCGGCACATCCCCGCCCAGCAGTTCCTTCTCCACCTTGGCAACCCGCGGGGGGATTGCCGAACGAAGGACATCGCTCAGGGTCCCCGCGTACCGGGCGGCGACCTTGCCGGCCAGCGTGGCAATGTCAGGCGTCAGCACAGCCACCGGGGAAACCACCTTATGCAGGGGTGTCAACGGTGATGCTGCGTCTGAAGTATCGAGTCGCTCCAGTATGTAGCCGCCCAGTTCCTGGCCGTTGAACTTCACTTTCACCCGCACGCCGGGAGCCGCTTCCTCGGCCAGTTCAGCAGGGACGCTGTAATCAAAGGGCCTGTCCAGGTGCGGCAGAGGCGACTCCAGGACCACGCGGGCCACAGGAAGGTATCCTGCCAAGGGCGGACCCTGGACAGAGGGCCGGTCCGGGAAACCTTGCAGCAGCGAGGGCTGAAGCAATGACGGCTGGGCCTCTGGGCCTGCCATAACCTTCACCTCCAGCTCGTCGCACGATAACTACCGCGCACCAGGACTATCTACCGCATGAATGCAGATGCCCGCAGCGGGATTGACCGGCTGCGGGCATCTCTCTGGCTAAAGCCAATCACGAACCACCGACAAAACAACATCGCGGTGATCGCGGGTCGAATCAGGCGTTGAAGTATTCCTTCAAGTCCGCCACCCGGTCCAGCCGCTCCCAGGTGAAGTCGGGCTCGTCCCGTCCGAAGTGCCCATGTGCAGCCGTCTTGGCGTAGATGGGACGCTTGAGGTCCAAGGCATCAATGATGGCGCGGGGACGGAGGTCGAAGAGCTCGTCGATCGCTTCGCTGATGCGTGCGGGGTCGACCGTCTCCGTGCCGAAGGTCTCCACGTACGTTCCTACGGGGCGTGCCTGGCCAATGGCGTAAGCGATCTGGATCTCGGCACGCTTGGCAAGGCCGGCGGCAACCACGTTCTTCGCTACCCAACGCATGGCGTAGGCCGCGGAGCGGTCAACCTTGGACGGATCCTTGCCGGAGAATGCTCCACCGCCATGCCGGGAGAAGCCGCCGTAGGTGTCCACGATGATCTTTCGGCCGGTCAGACCGGCATCGCCTACCGGTCCGCCGATGACGAAGGCTCCGGCGGGGTTCAGAATGTTGGCCGTACGCGAAAGGTCAAGGTTCGATGCCGCAAGCACGGGTTCGATGACATAGCTGGCCAAGTCGGCGCGGAGCTGTTCAAGGCCCGCTTCCTCTGCATGCTGGCTGGAGATGACAACCGTCTCAACGGAAACCGGCCGGTCGCCGTCGTACCCTACCGTGACCTGGGTCTTGCCGTCGGGCCGCAGGTACGCAAGTTCGCCGTTCTTGCGGACTTCGGTGAGGCGTTCCGAAAGGCGGTGTGCCAGCCAGATGGGCGTGGGCATGTAGGAAGCCGTTTCATCACTGGCATAGCCGAACATGATGCCTTGGTCGCCGGCACCCTGGAGGTCGTAATCGTCCTCCTGGCGTCCTTCGCGGGCCTCCAGCGAGTTGAACACGCCGCCTGCGATGTCGTTGGACTGCTGGCCGATGGAGACCGAAACACCGCAGCGGGCACCGTCGAATCCGTTGGCGGACGAGTCATAGCCGATGCCGAGAATGGTCTCACGGACAATCTGCGGAATTTCGACGTAGGCATCGGTGGTGACCTCACCGGCAACGTGCACCAAACCAGTGGTGGCCATCGTTTCAACAGCCACGCGCGATTCAGGGTCCGCGGCGAGCAACGCGTCAAGAATGGAGTCGCTGATCTGGTCGCAGATCTTGTCCGGGTGCCCTTCGGTCACCGACTCTGACGTGAAGAGGCGGAGCTTGGACGGGGTGCCATGGTGTTCATGGTGCAGCGGTAAAGTCACTCGACCACCTTACTGGGTTGCGGGATCACGGCATCGGCCGTGTGTCCCTTTGCTAAGAATTCTGGGATGGGCTCGGTCACATGGCCGGGAAGACCCGCGCGAGTTCGGCACCCACGCGATCGACCACCGCGGCAGCGACATCAGCCTTGGAACCGGCCGCGGACTGAGGTTCAGCGCCATTGCCGGAGAGGATGACCACGGAGTTCTCGTCCTGGCCGAAGACCTGCCCGACTCCCACCTGGTTGACAACAAGAAGATCGCAGCCCTTGCGTTTAAGCTTGGCAGTTGCGTGCTCCAGGACATCGCCCTGGGCGTCTCCGGTTTCCGCCGCGAAACCGACGATCAGCTGCTGGCCACCGTGTGTGTTCCGCCGTTCCACGAGCTCATGGAGGATATCCGGGTTCCGGACCAAGCGCACCAGCGGTGCGTCCTCGCCGTCGACCTTTTTGATTTTGGTGTCCGAAACCTCCGCCGGACGGAAGTCCGCGACGGCCGCGGCCATGATGACGACGTCGGAATCGGCGGCCGCTTTCAGCGCTGCCTCGCGCAGTTCCAAGGCTGACTCAACGCGGACAAGCTCGACGCCGGCGGGCGGCTCGACATCCATATGTGCGGCCAGGAAACGCACGGTGGCTCCGGCAGCCAGGGCAGCGGCGGCCAGGGCAGCGCCCTGCTTGCCGGAAGATCGGTTGCCGAGGAACCGGACGGGGTCAAGGGCTTCCCTGGTTCCACCGGCTGAAATCGTGACGGTCCTGCCGGCAAGCGATGCGTGCTGGGCAGAAGGCACCGTAGTGCCTTCAATTGTGCCGGCCGCGTCCGCCAACGCGATGGCCGCAGCAAAGATAGCTTCGGGCTCGGGCAGGCGGCCCGGACCGGAATCGGCGCCGGTAAGTCGTCCGGAGGCCGGTTCGAGGACTGTCACGCCACGGCTGCGCAACGTTTCCACGTTGGCTTGCGTTGCTGCGTGCTGCCACATCTCCGTATGCATCGCCGGAGCGAAGAGCACAGGGCCGTGGGCCATCAGCAATGTATTGGTCAGGAGGTCGTTGGCCTGCCCGGTGGCAGCCCTCGCCAGGAGATCGGCAGTGGCCGGAGCAACTACGATCAGGTCTGCCTGATGCCCGAGGCGGACATGGTTGACCTTGTCGACGTCGTCAAAGACGCTGTTGCTCACTGGGTTGCCCGACAGCGCTTCCCACGTGGCGACCCCGACGAAACGGGTAGCTGCCTCCGTGGGAATCACCGTGACCTGGTGGCCGGCTTCAGTAAAAAGCCGGAGGAGCGATGCGACCTTGTAGGCTGCAATCCCTCCCCCGACTCCGAGGACTATGCGCACGTGACCTCCGTCAACAGGCAGTCTGTATTATTCTGCGGGCTCGATCGGCGTGGAGACCAGCAGGCCTTCGTTGATCTCGCGGAGCGCGATCGAGAGCGACTTTTCGTTCAGCTTGGTGTCAACCAACGGACCGACGTACTCGAACAGGCCCTCGTGCAGCTGGGCGTAGTAAGCGTTGATTTGACGGGCACGCTTGGCGCCGAAGATCACCAGGCCGTACTTCGAATCGGCAGCCTCAAGCAGCGAATCGATCGGCGGGTTGATGATGCCTTCAAGGTTCGTGGACACGAATTCTCCAAATTCTAGCGGGCCAACATAAAGGCGCTTTAGCGCCCGTGCGGGGTAAGCCCCATGAGTGAAACAAGCTCGTCCGCTGCCCGGCGAACGTCGTCATTGATGACGGTGTGGTCAAACTCCGGTTCAGCAGCAAGTTCCAGTTTAGCGGTTTCCAGCCGACGCTGCTGTTCTTCGGCAGTTTCGGTGCCGCGGCCAACCAGTCGACGGACCATTTCGTCCCAGCTGGGCGGTGCCAGGAAGACGAAGTTGGCATCGGGGACGGCGGCCTTGACCTGCCGTGCACCCTGAAGGTCGATCTCAAGCAGGACCGACTTTCCCTCGGCGATGGCGGCCTCCACCGTGCTGCGAAGAGTGCCATAGCGGTTCTGGCCGTGGACCACAGCCCACTCCAGCAATTGGCCGTCAGCGACCAAGGCATCGAACTCTTCGGCCGACTTGAAGAAGTAGTGGACCCCATCCTTCTCGCCCGGACGGGCTGCCCTGGTGGTGGCAGAGACCGAAAGCCAAACCTCTGGATAGTTGTCCCTGATGTAGGTCGATACGGTTCCCTTGCCCACGGCAGTAGGGCCGGCAAGGACGGTCAGTCCAGGATTCTTGCTCACGGATTCCTTCGGGGAAATGCGTCAAACGCTTTGTTGGGTATCCATAAAATCTACCAGCGCTTGAGCCTGATGAATTCCCAACCCCCTGATGCGCCGGGATCCGGCAATTCCGATATCCGCCATGATTGCGGCCGCCCGGACCGGACCGATGCCCGGCAAAGCTTCCAGCAGCTCCACTACCCGCATGCGTGCGATCGCCTCGTCGGTGGCTCCCGAAGAGATCAACTCCGCGATGCTCACTTGGCCGTGTTTGAGCTTCTCCTTGGCCGCGGCCCGCACCGCGCGGGCCTTCGCGGCCTTTTCCAACGCATCGGCACGTTCTTGCGGTGTCAACTCTTTAAGGCCCACTGCAGAACCCCTGTCAGATCGAGTTAATGATGCAGGTCAGGCGACTGATCCTGAACCTACCTGCAGGGGCCCGGTTGCGCAATGAGTTGGACCAACGCGGGGTCACTTATGGCCCGTTGAACACCTCAACATGGGCCATAAGTGACCCCGCGTTGCCTTAGGAAAGCAGCCCCGCCAGAGTCTCCTCCGCTGCGGAACGCAACGCGGCAGCAGTGGGGCCGGCCGCGAGAATTCCCCGGCTGGAAGTGGCCAGGACAGCCGGGTAGGCGGAGCCGAAGGTCGCACGCAGATCTGCCGGCGTGGCACCCTGCGCACCCAACCCGGGCGCGAGGATTGCGCCGCGTACCGGGCCGAGGTCGATGTCCAGATCCCTCAGGGCGGAGCCGATGGTGGCGCCCACAACCAGGCCAACTGATCCCAGGGACCCTTCGTAGCGCCCATTCTCTGCAGTTGCTTCGGCAACGATCCGTCGCGCGACGGAATCGGAGCCACCGACATGCTGGACGCTCTTGCCCTCCGGGTTGGAAGTCAGGGCGAGCACAAATACTCCCCTGCCGTACTGGGCGGCAAGGTCCAAGGCCGGACGCAGCGACTCAAAGCCGAGGTACGGGCTCAACGTCACTGAGTCCGCGGCCAAGGCTGAACCATCGCGGAGCCAGGCATCGGCGTAGGCGGCCATTGTGGAGCCGATGTCGCCACGCTTTGCGTCCGCGATACTGAGCACTCCGGCCTCCGTCGAAGCGGCAAGGGTCCGTTCCAGCACCGCCATACCGGCAGAGCCATGGCGCTCGTACAAGGCCACCTGCGGCTTGACCGCGGCAGCGAGGGAAGCCACGGCCTCCACGACGGTGAGCGAAAAGCGCTCCAGCCCGGCGACGTCGTCGTTCAATCCCCAATCCGCCAGCAAACTGGGGTGGGGGTCGATTCCGACGCAGAGCGGACCGCGGTCAACCATGGCCGCAGCCAGCCGGGAGCCGAAGGACTCCCGGACAGGCTGCTGGCTTTCAGGCGTGGTGCCGGACTCAGGCATTGGCAGCTTCCAGGGAAGCCGTCAGGTTGGCAGCGTGCTCCTGCAAGCTGGTCACCGACCACTCGTAAGTGCGCAGTGCCTCGATGGCCTGGACCGCGGCGTTGAACTCAGCCACGGTGGTGATGCAGGGAATTCCGATCGACGTTGCTGCCGCCCGGAGTTCGTAGCCGTCGCTGCGGGCCTCGCCGCCGGAGGGCGTGTTGAACACCATGTCGATCTCGCCGGCGACAACCAGATCAGCGATGGTGCCTTCGCCTTCGGCACTGCTGCCCTCGGCAACCTTGCGGACAGGAGTTGCCTGGATGCCGTTGCGGCGAAGGACGTCGGCCGTTCCACCGGTGGAGACGATTTCGAAGCCGAGGTCGGACAGACGCTTGACGCCCATGATCACCGAACGCTTGTCGCGGTTTGCCACGGAAACGAAGATTTTGCCTCCGGTGGGCAGCGCGTTGTTGGCGCCGGACTGGCTCTTGGCGAAGGCGGTGTCGAAGTGCTTGTCGATGCCCATGACTTCACCGGTCGAGCGCATTTCCGGGCCCAGGAGGGAGTCAACAACCTTGCCCGCCGGGGTGCGGAAACGGCTGAACGGGAGGACGGCTTCCTTCACGGCAACCGGAGCGTCCAGCGGAAGGGTGGAACCGTCGCCGGTCTCGGGCAGCATCTTGTAGGCGCTGCGGAGCTGGTTGATGGTCACTCCGGTACCGATGAGCGCTGCGGCCTTGGCCATCTGCACGCCGGTCGCCTTGGAGACGAACGGAACCGTCCGGGAGGCACGCGGGTTGGCCTCCAGCACGTACAGGACATCCGATGCCAGGGCGAACTGGATGTTGATCAGGCCGCGGACACCAACGCCTTCGGCGATCGCACGGGTAGCTTCACGAACACGTTCGATCACGTTGTTGCCGAGGGTGATCGGGGGCAGCACACAGGCGGAGTCACCGGAGTGGATACCGGCTTCTTCGATGTGTTCCATGATGCCGCCGAGGTACATGTCGGTGCCGTCGAAGAGGGCGTCGACGTCGATTTCGACGGCGTCCTCCAGGAAGCGGTCGATCAGCACCGGGTGGTCCGGGGTGATTTCCGTAGCGTTGGCAATGTAGCGCGACAGGTTGGCTTCGTCGTAGACGATTTCCATGCCACGGCCGCCCAGCACGTAGGACGGGCGGACCAGGACCGGGTAGCCGATCTCATCGGCGATCTTCTTGGCGTCCTCGAAGGAGACGGCGGTGCCGTTCTTCGGTGAGGTCAGGCCGGCCTCATCCAGGACCCGGGCGAAGGCACCGCGGTGTTCGGCGAGGTCGATCGCTTCGGGCGACGTGCCAAGGATCGGCACACCGGCGTCGGCAAGCTGCTGGGCGAGCTTGAGCGGAGTCTGGCCACCGAGCTGGACGAACACGCCCATGACTCCACCGGTGCGCTCTTCAGCGGCGATGACCTCGAGGACGTCCTCAAGGGTCAGCGGCTCGAAGTAGAGGCGGGTGGAGACGTCATAGTCGGTGGAGACAGTCTCGGGGTTGCAGTTGACCATGACGGTCTCGTAACCGGCCTTGCGCAGCGCCATGGAGGCGTGGACGCAGGAGTAGTCGAACTCGATGCCCTGGCCGATGCGGTTGGGGCCCGAGCCCAGGATGATCACGGACGGCTTGGAGTGCAGGCCGACTTCGTCTTCCTCGTCATAGGCCGAGTAGTGGTACGGGGTGTAGGCGGCAAACTCGGCTGCACAGGTATCCACCGTCTTGTAGACCGGGCGGATGCCAAGGGCCTGGCGGACACCACGGACAACAGCTTCGGAGTTGTGCGTCAGGGCACCGATCTGCTCGTCCGAGAAACCGTGGCGCTTGGCGTTGCGAAGCATGTCCGCGGTGAGGACGCCCGCCTTCCGGATCTCCTGCGCGGTCTCATTGAGCAACTGAAGCTGGTCCAGGAACCAAGGGTCGATCTTGGTTGCCGCGAAGAGGTCTTCCACGCTTGCGCCACCGAGGAGCGCACGCTGCACCTGGTGCAGGCGGTCGGTGGTGGGACGCTTGGCCTTCTCGATGAGTTCGGCAACTTCGTACTCGGGCACGGAGCTGAAGTCCAGCTGAGAGCCCTTCTGCTCCAGTGAGCGCAAGGCCTTCTGCAGGGCTTCGGTGAAGTTGCGGCCCATGGCCATCGCCTCGCCTACAGACTTCATGGTGGTGGTGAGCGTGTTGTCGGCCGCCGGGAACTTCTCGAACGCGAAGCGCGGAACCTTGACCACCACGTAGTCCAGGGTCGGTTCGAAGGAAGCCGGGGTCTTCTGGGTGATGTCGTTGGGGATCTCGTCCAGGGTGTAGCCCAGGGAGAGCTTGGTGGCGATCTTGGCGATGGCGAAGCCGGTGGCCTTCGATGCCAGCGCAGAGGAGCGCGAAACACGGGGGTTCATCTCGATGACCACCACGCGGCCCGTAGCGGGGTCGATGGCGAACTGGATGTTGCAACCACCGGTGTCCACGCCGACTTCGCGGATGACGGCGATGGCGACGTCGCGCAGCTTCTGGTACTCACGGTCCGTGAGGGTCAGGGCGGGCGCAACCGTGATGGAGTCACCGGTGTGGACACCCACGGGATCGAAGTTCTCGATGGAGCAGACCACAACGACGTTGTCGTTCTTGTCGCGCATCATCTCGAGCTCGTATTCCTTCCAGCCAAGGATGCTCTCTTCGAGCAGGACCTCGGTGGTGGGGCTGTACTGAAGACCCTGGCCCACGATGCGGCGGAGATCGTCCTCGTTGTAGGCGAGGCCGGAACCGAGGCCTCCCATGGTGAAGGACGGGCGCACAACCATCGGGTAGCCCAGGTCCTCGGCGGCCTTGAAGGCCTCATCCATGGTGTGGATGATGTGGCTGCGGGCAGACTCGGCGCCGCAGCGCTCCACGACGCCCTTGAACTTCTCACGGTCTTCGCCAAGCTCGATGGCCGCGATGTTGGCACCGATGAGTTCGACGTTGTACTTCTCCAGGACGCCGTTCTTGTCGAGGGCAATCGCTGTGTTCAGTGCGGTCTGGCCGCCCAGGGTAGGCAGCACGGCATCCGGGCGCTCCTTGGCGATGATCTTCTCGACCACCTCGGGCGTGATGGGCTCCACGTACGTTGCATCGGCGAACTCGGGGTCCGTCATGATGGTGGCCGGGTTGGAGTTGACCAGGATGACCCGAAGGCCCTCCTCCTTCAGGACCCGCAGTGCCTGGGTACCGGAGTAGTCGAACTCAGCCGCCTGGCCGATGACGATGGGACCGGAACCGATGACAAGGACGCTCTTGAGATCTGTACGCTTGGGCATTACTTCTTGTCCTCAGTCTTGGAGTCGGTGGTGGTGGCGGGGGCGGCGGCTTTGGCATCGGCCATGAGGTCGATGAAGCGGTCGAAGAGGTACGCGGCGTCGTGCGGGCCGGCGGCGGCTTCAGGGTGGTACTGGACCGAGAAGGCAGGGATGTCGAGGCAGGCGAGGCCTTCAACGACGTCGTCGTTCAAGGAAACGTGGCTGACCTCCACGCGGCCGTAGCGCTCCTCAGGAGCCACAGTGGAGCCGTTCAGCGGTGCGTCCACGGCGAAGCCGTGGTTCTGGGAGGTGATTTCGACTTTGCCGGTGCGGCGGTCCATCACCGGTTGGTTGATGCCGCGGTGACCGTAGCGGAGCTTGTAGGTGCCAAAGCCCAGGGCACGGCCCAGGATCTGGTTGCCGAAGCAGATACCGAAGTACGGCAGCTTCTCGTCCAGCACCGAACGCAGCAGCGAAACCTGGTGGTCGGCGGTGGCGGGGTCGCCAGGTCCGTTGGACATGAAGAAACCGTCGGGGTTGACGGCGTTGACGTCCTCGAGCGTGGACGTGGCGGGCAGGACATGCACGCGTACGCCGCGCTCGGCGAAGCGCACGGGAGTCATGGCCTTGATGCCAAGGTCCACGGCGGCGATGGAGAACCGCGGCTCACCTTCCCAGCCGTGGTCCTTGGGGTCCACGACGTAGGCCTCGTCGATGGAAACTTCCTCCGCCAGGGCCGAGCCTTCCATGGGGGCACTGGCCAGGACGATGTCCAGCAGTTCCTTATCCGATGCCTGTGCGGCCTCGCCGGAGAAGATGCCTGCGCGCATGGTCTTGTGCTCACGGAGGTGGCGGGTGATGGCGCGGGTGTCCACGCCCTGGATTCCGACGATTCCCTGCTCGACCAATTCCTCGTCAAGGCTGCGCTCGGAGCGCCAGTTGGAAGGGCGGCGGGCGGCGTCGCGCACGATGTACCCTGCCACCCAGATGCGGCGGGATTCAGCGTCTTCGCTGTTGACGCCGGTATTGCCGATGTGCGGCGCCGTCTGGACAACCAGCTGGCGGGCGTAGGAGGGATCGGTGATGGTCTCCTGGTAGCCGGTCATACCGGTGGCGAAGACGGCCTCACCGAGCGCGGTGCCCTCGGCGCCGTAACTGCGGCCGCGGAACATGCGGCCGTCTTCGAGCACCAGCACTGCTGCTGTGGGGGTGGTTTTGGTGGCTGAGTTACTTTCCGTCACTTTATTACTTTCCACTATCGGCATCTGCCTGAGGGGCTGCGGAGATCAATTCTTTGAGTGCTTCGAGGAGGAGCGTCTTGTCGGCTGAGTGCCTGGACCGGAAACCGGTGTCGAGTTCCCGGTCGCCAAGTCTCCAGCTGATGACCAGGAGTCCGTCCTTTTCGACGAATTTCCCGGCCATGCCGTTGGCTTCACGGGTCTCCACCAGGGCTCGACGAGGGATGAACACCGGCTCGGCACCGTTGCGGTCGAACAATACGCCTTCAGCGTGGATGCTCAGTTCCGCGTTGGTCCGGATACCCAGGCCCTGGACTGCGATCCGGTCCAGCCAGTCCCCCGCCGTCGTGGTGGTCACGTACTGGCCATCGGCGACGACGCTGGCGGGCGTCAGCTGCTCCGGCACCCCGGGGAGGCGTTCGACGTCGGCTTGTCGCCGCAGCCGGTTTCGCCAGCCCAGCCAGATCATCGCCAGGACGACGACGATCAGCGGCACCGTGATGAGCACGGTCAGTGTCTGGTTGTTCATCAGCTGCTGCTGACTGCCGGGTGCTTGTACGGCGTATTGAGGCGGCCTTCGAGGACTGTCGGGTGGCCCTTGTAGAAGGTCGCCACCACGGATCCGGGCAGCTCCTTGCCCTTGAACGGTGAATTGCGGCCCATGGTTGCCATTTTATGGGGGTCAACGGTCCAACGCGCAGCCGGGTCCACCAGGATGACGTTGGCGGGCTCGCCAACCTCAAGTGGGCGGCCTTGGTCGGCGACCCGGCCGATGACTGCGGGAGTGAACGAGGTAACCCTCGCGAAGTCCGCCCACGTCATAAGTCCGGTTTCGATCATGGTTTCCTGGACGACAGACAAGGCCGTTTCCAGGCCCGTCATGCCCATGGCCGCCTGCGCCCACTCGCATTCCTTGTGCTCGCTGGGGTGCGGCGCGTGGTCGGTGCCGACGACGTCGATGGTGCCGTCTGCCAATCCTTCGCGCAGGGCCTGGACATCAGCATCGGTGCGCAACGGCGGGTTGACCTTGTACACGGGGTCGTAGCTGCGGACCAGCTCGTCCGTCAGGAGGAGGTGGTGCGGGGTTACCTCGGCGGTGACGTTGATACCGCGGGCTTTCGCCCAGCGCACGATTTCAACGGAACCGGCCGTGGAGACGTGGCATACGTGCAAACGGGAACCAACGTGCTGGGCAAGCAGGACATCGCGGGCAATGATGCTTTCCTCGGCAACAGCCGGCCAGCCGGTCAGACCCAGGACCGCCGAAACTGATCCTTCGTTCATCTGGGCCCCGGCGGTAAGGCGCGGTTCCTGCGCATGCTGGGCCACCACGCCGTCGAACGCTTTGACGTATTCCAGCGCACGGCGCATCAGGACGGGATCATGAACGCAGATGCCGTCGTCGGAGAACATCCGGACCTGGGCGCGGGAGTCTGCCATGGCACCGAGCTCTGCGAGCCGCTCGCCTGCAAGTCCCACAGTGACCGCCCCCACGGGACGGACATCCACCCAGCCGGACGCACGACCCAGGCTGTGGACCTGCTCGACGACGCCGGCGGTGTCGGCTACGGGGTTGCTGTTGGCCATGGCGTGGACGGCGGTAAAGCCACCCAAAGCAGCGGCGCGGGTACCGGTCTCGACGGTCTCGGCATCTTCGCGGCCAGGTTCACGCAGGTGGGTGTGGACGTCAACCATGCCCGGCAGGGCGATAAGACCCTTGCCGTCAATGGCGGTGGCGCTGTCCTCGGAGAGGTCGGTACCTACTGCGGCGATAACGCCGTCGCGGATCAGGAGGTCCTGGGCGTCGCCGCCGAGGATCGCGGCCCCGCGGATGAGGTAAGTGTTCTCGGCCATCAGTTGCTCTCCTTGCTCGACGGGCTCGCGAAAGCCGGTATGGCGGTGGTTATCGGGGCTGCCTCGCGGGAGTCCCCGGAGAGCAGCAAGTACAGGGCGGCCATGCGCACGGAAACACCGTTGCGCACCTGGGCCAAAACTGTCGAACGTGGTGAGTCCGCTGCGGCGGAAGAGATCTCCAGGCCGCGGTTCATCGGTCCCGGGTGCATGATGATGGTGTCTTTCATGCCCAGCTCGTCCAAGGTCCGCAAGCGGGCGTCGTCGAAGCCCCAACGTCGCGAATATTCACGCGTGGACGGGAAGAACGAGGCATTCATCCGCTCGCCCTGGACGCGAAGCATCATCATCGCGTCGATGCCACCTTCCAGCGTTTCGTCCAGGTTGTAGCTGACCTTGCAGGGCCAGTGCTCGACGCCGATGGGCAGCAAAGTGGGGGGCGCCACCAGTGTGACCTCCGCGCCCAGGGTTTTCAAAAGCCAAACGTTGGAGCGGGCCACCCGGGAGTGCAGCACGTCGCCGGCAATGGCTACGCGCATGCCCTTGAGGTCGGCTCCGGTGGAAGCGACGCCGTTGAGCTTGGACCAATGCCTGCGCATGGTGAACGCGTCCAGGAGCGCCTGGGTGGGGTGTTCATGCGTGCCGTCGCCTGCGTTGATGACGGCTGCGTCAATCCAATCGGTGGCAGCGAGCCGGTGCGGCGCGCCGGAAGCCCAGTGCCGGATGACGACGGCATCCGCGCCCATGGCAGCGAGGGTTTGGGTGGTGTCCTTGAGGGATTCGCCCTTGGAGACGGAGGATCCCTTGGCCGCGAAGTTGATGACGTCGGCGGAGAGCCGTTTGGCAGCGGCTTCAAAGGAAATTCGCGTGCGCGTGGAGTCCTCGAAGAAGAGATTCACTACAGTGCGGCCGCGGAGGGCAGGCAGCTTTTTGACCTCGCGGTCCCCCACCGCGGACATCTCCTCCGCGGTATCGAGGATACGGATCGCATCTGCTGAGACCAGGTTTTCCGTGGAAAGAAGATGCTTCACTTACCCGCCTCGATTACTACCTCATTGACGGGAAGGCCATCCACGGAGTCGGTTTCTTCCAGGTGCACGCGGACTTTTTCGGCAGAGGACGTGGGAAGGTTCTTGCCCACGTGGTCGGCGCGGATGGGGAGTTCGCGGTGGCCCCTGTCCACCAGGACCGCAAGGCGGACAATCCGGGGGCGGCCAAGGTCAACCAAGGCGTCCAGGGCGGCGCGGATGGTGCGTCCGGAATACAGGACGTCGTCAATCAGCACGACCACCTTGTTATCGATTCCGGACAAGGGAAGCCGGGTGTGGTGCGGTGGCCGCGTGGGCTGGTGTGAGAGGTCGTCACGAAACATGGTGACATCCAACTGACCGACGATTGCTGCGGCGTTTACAGTGGGGTCGGCTGCTGCGATCTTGTTGGCGAGCCGAACAGCCAGTGGGTAGCCGCGGCTGGGAATGCCCAAAAGAACCAGGTCCTGCGAGCCTTTGTTGGCTTCGAGGATCTCATGGGCGATACGAGTCAGCGCACGATCAATATCCGCCTGGTTGAGGACAACCCGCGACGGCAGGTGCGCAGAAGTGACTTCAGTCATCGCTCGTCTCCCCTTTCCCCGCCTCACGGGACGGAATTAAAAAAGGAATATTTGCTCCTCAAAACTATCACAGCGGGCCCATGACCACCGATCGGGTCAGCGCCGGGACAGTGAGTTTAAGCTCACACTTCGACCCGTGGAATAGGCTCGTTTCCATGAGCATGAATCACCCAGGCCAGTACGGCGGACAGCCCCACCCGGGTCCCTACCTGGAGCCGGGGGCGAACCCTACGTGGATCGGCCACGTCCAGCCCGGGAATTACCAGCCGGCACCGGGCAACCGGGCTCCGCTTCCGCAGCAGACCTGGGCGATGCCACCGGTACGGCGCAGCTGGGGCACGCTGCCCTTGTTGATCGTTGGCGCGGTCCTGGCCCTGGGGAGTCTTTTGTTGGTGGTTCCGTTCCTGCTGGGCAATACCGGCATAAGCGGATTCGTCATCGGTTTCCTGGTGTCCCTGATTCCGTTGTCCATCGTCCTTTTGACCGTGCGCCTTATTGATCGCTGGGAGCCGGAACCACCCCGGCTTCTCTGGTTCGCCTTTACCTGGGGCGCAGCAGTGTCCATCGCCGGCACACTCTTGATCCAGCCAATCTTCGCATTGGCTGCACCCACCTCCAGCGAAGAAGCCTTCGCTTATTTCATGGCCACGGTCCAAGCACCGATTGTGGAGGAGTTCACCAAGTCATTGGGTCTTCTGGTCCTGATCCTCGCGGCCCGGAAGTACTTCGACGGCCCCGTCGATGGAGTGGTTTTTGCCTTCACCATCGCTGCCGGCTTTGCCTTCACGGAGAACATCCTCTACTTCGGTCGTGAAATAGCCTCCTCCAACGACCCCGGCACCGACCTGGTACGCATCTTCATCTTGCGGGGGGTCATGTCACCCTTTGCCCATGCTGTCTTCACCGGCACAACCGGGTTGATCATGGGCTTTGCCGCCCGCAAGTGGCACCCCGGATACGCGGTCCTGGCCTTCTTCATCGGCCTGCTGCCCGCGATGTTCCTCCACAACCGCTGGAACAGCATGGGCCAGAACTTCCTGGCCGAGTACTTCGTCGTCCAGGTGCCCATCTTCCTGACGGCAGCCGTTGGCATCATCCTGCTTCGGCTCGCCGAGGGAAAGCTGACCCGGCAGCGACTTCTTGAATACGCCCGCGCGGGATGGTTCACGCCCGCGGAGGTGGAGATGCTGGCCACAACAAGGGGAAGGCGCCAGGCACTTCGCTGGGCGGCATCACGGGGACGCTGGCCCCAGATGAAAGCCTTCATCAAGGGAGCAACAGCCTTGGCTTTTACCCGCCAACGGATCCTGAGCGGCCGTGACGTCCATGCGCACCAACGCGACGAACTCGAACACCTTCATGAAGTCCCGGCATTGCGGGCCGCGGTCCTCCAGTAGGCCATATTAAGAAAGATGGACCCTCCCCGGTTTCCCTGGGAGGGTCCATTCATAATTGCCGCAGGCCGGCTACGCCAGCAGGGACGGCTTGAGCTTCTGGAGACGGCCAAGCAATCCGTTGATGAAGGCCGGCGACTCGTCGGTGGACATCGTCTTGGCCAGGGCCACGGCTTCGCTCACCGCGACTCCGTCGGGAACTTCGTCATTGTAGAGAAGTTCCCAGGCTCCGATGCGGAGAATGATGAGGTCCACCGAGGGCATACGCTCAAGGGTCCAGCCTTGGGCATAGGTCTCAAGGAACTCGTCGATGGTTGCCTGCATGGACACAACGCCTTCCACGATCTCCACCGTGTAGGGATTGATGACCAGGTCTGTCTTCTCCCGACGCGCAGTCAAAGCGTCAAAAGCCGAAACTGAGCGCTGCTCCGCTTCGAAAAGTACTTCCAAGGCCCTGCTACGGGCTTTACCGCGGGCGCTCACTAGTCGTTGACCCGGCCCAGGTAGCTGCCATCGCGGGTGTCGACCTTGACCTTGGTGCCCTGCTCCACGAACAGCGGAACCTGGATCTCGTAGCCGGTTTCAACTGTGGCCGGCTTGGTTCCGGCCGAAGAGCGGTCGCCCTGCAGGCCAGGCTCAGTGTAGGTGATTTCGAGCACAACGCTCGGAGGCAGCTCGATGTAAAGCGGCGTGCCTTCGTGGATGGCGATGTTGACCATCTGGTTCTCGAGCATGAAGTTGGTGGCGTCGCCAACCGTTGCACCGGACACGGTGATCTGGTCATAGTCCTGGGTGTCCATGAAGACGAAGTCTTCGCCATCCTGGTACAGGTACTGGTAGTCGCGACGGTCGACGGTCGCGGTTTCAATCTTCAGGCCGGCGTTGAAGGTCTTGTCGACCACCTTGCCGGACATGACGTTGCGCATCTTGGTGCGGACAAAGGCGCCACCCTTGCCGGGCTTGACGTGCTGGAACTCGATGATGTTCCAGAGCTGGCCCTCGAGCTTCAGTACGGTCCCGTTCTTGATGTCGTTTGTGGTTGCCACTCGTATCCTCTGGTTAATCGCACTGGTTCCAGCTGCCAGCTATCTATGCCAAGCAGGCGTGCCAATCGGCGCGCCAGCGCGTATTTATCAAAAATCCAAAAACCATTCTACCGTCAAATGCGGAGCTGCCTTGCAAAGGGTGTTCCAGGCAGCCTTCAGGACGCCAGTTCCATGACGTCACGGGCCCGCTGCAGGGCTACCGCCGAGGAGTAGATCAGCGCGGCATCGGCAGCCATGGCCACCCTCAGGTCCAACGCCTTGGCGAACTCCTCGGATGCTGCCAAGGCGTTGCCGCTGACGAAGTAGGCGCGGCCGAGGTATTGGCGCACTACTGCTTCCTTGGAGGTGCCTTGGACCTCCTGCAAGAGGTGGCGGAACAACTGGACAGCCCGGTCAAGACGGTTGGTGGCACGGTGGACTTCTGCCTCAAAGATCCTCAGCCGGAAAGACTCGGGGTCCTTGTACCGTGCCTCCGCCAGCAGCTCAGCTGCTTCCTTTGGCTGGTTTTCCAGCAGAAGGGCCATGATCCGGTCGGCAGGATCTTCCGACGCCGCAAGCGCGGTCTCCATGACTTCCTCGTTGACCACCACGGGCAAGAGCGTGTCAGGGTTCATCCGGACACCAGGGAAACCGGCGGTAGGCCAGTCACTGACTCCTTCGCGCAGGGCGATCGTCATGATGCGATCTCCTGGTACGCGGCGAAGAGAAGGGACGTGTCGGGGACGTCCAGGATTCCGGGCTTGCCAACTCCGTCCAGGACGACAAAGCGGAGCAGGTCGCCACGGGACTTCTTGTCGCGGCGCATGCCGTCGAGCAGGCCTTGCCAGCGGTCCCGGCGGTAGGTAATGGGCAGGCCAAGGCTTTCCAAGATGGTGCGGTGCCGGTCAGCGTCGGCATCGGACAAGCGGCCGACGCTGCGGGACAACTCTGCTGCGAACATCATTCCCACGGCTACGGCAGCACCGTGGCGCCACGAGTACCGTTCCACCAGCTCTATGGCGTGACCGAGTGTATGGCCGTAATTCAGGATTTCGCGCAGGCCGGATTCCTTGAGGTCCTGGGAGACGACGTCCGCCTTGACCGCGATGGCGCGTTCAATCAGTTCGCGGACCACCTCGGATCCCGGGTCCATTACCGCGTCCGCGTTCTTCTCGATCAGCTCGAGGATCGCGGGATCGGCGATGAATCCACACTTGATGACCTCGGCCATGCCGGAGATGAGCTCGTTCTTCGGAAGGGTCTGGAGCGTATCGAGATCGGCCAGTACGGCTGCCGGCGGGTGGAACGAACCGACGAGGTTCTTTCCTTCGGCTGTGTTGATGCCGGTTTTGCCGCCGACGGACGCGTCCACCATGCCCAGGAGGCTCGTGGGCATGTGGATGACTTTGACGCCGCGAAGCCACGTGGCTGCGACAAAGCCGGCAAGATCGGTGACTGCACCGCCGCCGACTGCAACGATCGCATCCGAGCGGGTGAAATCGTTCTGGCCCAGGACCTGCCAGCAGAATGCAGCAACCTGGATGTGCTTGCCTTCTTCCGCGTCAGGGATTTCAGCAGTGAGCGCAGTGAATCCAGCGCTCTCCAGCTCGTCGCGGACCGTATCACCGGTCAGGCGGAGGGCGCGGGGGTGGATGACAAGTACCCGCCGGACGCGCTCACCGAGTTTTGCCGGAAGACTCTCCAGCAAACCGCGGCCCACCACGACGTCATAATTTTCGTTGACTGACTGGCCGGTCACCTTGATGACAGTTGCTTCGTTACTCACTTTTCAACTTCCTCTTTCAAGGCTGCATGCTGGCGCAGCCGTTCCTCCAGCTGGAGGCCGATGTCCACCACGGTTCCTGTACGCACGTCCATGACGATGTCCGCCAGCCGTTCGTAGACAGGACGCCTGGTGGCAAAAAGTGCTTCCCAGCGCGTCATCGCGTCGCCTTGAAGCAGTGGCCTGCCGGTGTTCCGCGCAATGCGGTCCGCCACCGTTTCGGCGTCGCACTCCAGGTAGACCACGGTGCACTCCCCCAGCAGTTGCTGGGTCCCGGAGTCCAGGACTGCTCCCCCGCCGAGGGAGATGATCGCCGGCTGCTCCTTCGCAGACTCGATCGATTTCGCCACGGCCCTGGCTTCAATTTCGCGGAAGGCGTGTTCGCCCCGACCAGCGAAGATGTCAGCGATGCTGCCGTGGGCAGCGACGACTACGGCATCGGTGTCCACGAACGGGAGACCAAGCTGCTGGGCAAGCTGCTGGCCTATGGCCGACTTGCCAACAGCCATAGGGCCCACCAAAACAACGGGACGGCCCGCGGAGGCGTCCAGGACAGAGCGGATCACTACCGGCCGACCGTGTCCAGGGTTGCCGGGATGTTGTCCAGGTAGCTCTGCAGGTTGCGTGCGGTTTCGGCGACGGAGTCGCCGCCGAACTTCTCGGTGATGGCCTCGGCCAAGACCAGGGCCACCATGGCTTCGGCGACAACACCTGCTGCGGGAACGGCACAGACGTCTGAACGTTGGTGGTGGGCCTTTGCTGGCTCGCCCGTGCTCACGTCAATGGTGCGCAATGCGCGCGGGACCGTGGCGATCGGCTTCATGGCGGCGCGGACACGCAGGACCTCGCCGATGCTCATGCCGCCTTCGATGCCGCCGGCACGGTTGGTCTGGCGGACGATCCTGCCATCCCCATCCTTGACGATTTCATCGTGGGCGGCGGATCCGCGGCGGGAAGCGGTCAGGAAGCCATCGCCCACTTCGACGCCCTTGATCGCCTGGATGCCCATGAGGGCTGCTGCCAGGCGCGAGTCGAGGCGGCGGTCCCAGTGGACATAGCTGCCCAGTCCCGGGGGAAGCCCGTACGCGAGGACCTCAACCACACCGCCAAGGGTTTCGCCTTCCTTGTGCGCAGCGTCTACCTCGGCAACCATGGCGTTGGACGTCTCGCGGTCGAAGCAACGCAGGGGGTCGGCGTCAAGCGCGATCACGTCGCCGGGGACCGGCAAGGGACGCCCCTCGGGGACAGCGACGCTGGCAATGGAAACAGTGTGGCTGACGAGTTCGATGCCAAGCTGCTTCAGGAACTGCGCTGCGACGGTACCGAGCGCAACGCGGCTGGCAGTCTCCCGTGCACTGGCGCGTTCAAGTACCGGCCGGGCTTCGTCGAAGCCGTACTTCTGCATGCCCGTGAAATCAGCGTGTCCGGGGCGCGGCCGCGTCAAGGGGGCGTTCCGGGCCTGGTCGGCCAGGAGTTCGGCATCCACGGGATCAGCAGACATGATCTGCTCCCACTTGGGCCACTCGGTGTTTCCCACCTGGATGGCTACAGGGCCGCCCTGGGTGATGCCATGACGGACGCCGCCCATGATGGTGACCTCGTCCTGCTCGAACTTCATGCGGGCACCCCGGCCATAGCCCAGGCGGCGGCGCGCCAGCGCGTCACGAATTTGCCCGCTGGTGAGTTCAACACCGGCGGGCACGCCTTCAACAATTCCGATCAGAGCCGGACCGTGGGATTCACCGGCAGTCAACCAACGCAACATATAACCAATCCTGCCATGTAAGGCCTCTAGAACACCCGTCGGGGAAGCCCGACTGAGTCGCACATCACATCTATGACGGCGGCATCAACATCACGTCCGCTAAAGAGCCGTATCTGCTCCGCCGCCTGGTACATCAGCATCTCCAGCCCTGGGACTACCGCTCCCCCATTGCCGCTCCACACTTCGGCGATGCGGCTGGGCCAGGGATCGTAGGCAACATCCAGCAGGACACCTTCACCGGTTCCCGGCAAAGACGCCAATTCTTCGGCCAGGCCATCGGCGGCCCGCGGGGGAAAAGTGGAGATGACAAGCTCAGCTGCCGCCACAGCGGTGGCAGCTTCGGTCAACGGCCGCACGGCGAGGGAAATCCCGACGGCGGCCGCCGCGGCTTCTGCGTCTGATGCGCGTGAAGCGTCGCGGACGAAGACGTCTACATGGCCGGCACCCAACTCATGAACCGCGGCTACTGCCGCAGCGGAGGTACCGCCACCACCGAGGATGGCAGCATGGGGTGCCGAAGCGACCCCGGCGTGCCGCACCGACTCGACGATTCCCGCGACGTCGGTGTTGTATCCAGCGCGCCGCACCCCTCCGCCGTCGTGCTCGAAAACCACGGTGTTGATGACACCCAACTGGGCCCCGGCACCGCGAACTTCATCGACTTCCCGGATCATTGCCGTCTTGAGCGGCATGGTCACCGACAAGCCGCACCAGGACTCGTCCCCCCGGAGTGACTCCATGAAGGCCGGAAGACGATCCACCGTGACGTCAATCGCCGAGTACCCAATGTCAAGACCCAACTTGGCGTAGGCGGCCAAGTGGAGCGCCGGGGACTTCGAGTGGGAGATCGGATGACCCAGGACCGCGGCCCGAAGCGTCACACGCACCGTCCCGCGTTGGCCTGGCACCAGGCGTTGTATTGCTCAACGTAGGTGTTGTGCTCAGCCAGCGTTTTGGAGAACTTGGTCTCCTTGGTGTCCAGGTTGATCGTCACCCAGTACATGTAGTCGTTGACCGTCGGCTTGGCAGCGGCGTCGATCGCCGTCTTGCCTGGAGAACCGATCGGACCCACGGGCAGGCCCACGTTCGCGTAGGTGTTATACGGATTCGACTTGTCGGCCTTTTCTTCCTCCGTGACGTGGAAGGACTTCCGGCCAAGCCCGTATGTGACCGTCGCGTCGGATTGGATAAGCCCACTGGTCTCCACGTTGTTGGGCTTGAGCCGGTTGTAGATGGCGCCTGCCACGTTTCCGTAGTCCGCCTGTCCGCCCTCCGCCTGAACAATGCTGGCGATGGTGACGACGTCGTACTGTTTGGCGGGATCAGTGATGCCCTGCGACTTAAGCTCATCCAGGGTGGTGGTGACCAGCTTCTGGATGATGTCCTTGGCGGAAGTTCCGAGATCGAACCGGTACTCTCCCGGCGCCAGGAAGCCTTCGAGGTTCTTTGCCTTGGCGGGAAGTCCGAACTGTCCAGGAGCCTGGTTGAGGGCGTTGAGCTGCTCCAGCGGGATGCCGGAGCCCTTGGCAATGGCGTCCAAGGATTCGTTGATCCGCAGCCCGGCGCTCAGGGCGAAGTACATGACCTTGGAGGAGTCTTTGTTGACCAGGACCGCCACGGCGTCCGAATTCTTCATTTCGGTCTTGAAGGTAAATTCACCCGGGGACAGTTCACCGCCCTGGCTGACGAACTCCTTAACGAAGGCGTCCGCGTCGGCCACGACGTGCTTTTGCACGAGATCGCTTGCTACCGCCTTGGGTCCTGCGCCTTGGGGAACGGTGACGCTGACGGAGCCGGTCCCGGGACCCGGGTAGTCCGTGATCTTGTCCATGCCAAGCAGGGGCTTCAAGAACTGCGCTCCGACAGCGACGGCGGTGACAAAGACAGCAAGCGTCAACAGGAGAGCAAGGACACGACGGCGGCGGCGCGCCTTTTTCGCGGCAGCTTTGGAGGCGGGGGTCGCTACCGGTGCAAGGAGTTCGTGGGCATGGTCATCATGGTGGACCTCATCGTGATGAAATTCGTCATGGTGGAGCTCGTCATGGTGCAGTTCGCCATGGTGGAGGTCTTCATGGTGAACCTCGTCATGGTGGACCTCGTCATGGAATCCGGCATGCGCGTCCACGCCGTAGTGGGCGTCATGCGCGGTGTAGTCGTGGGCTTCCACTGGTGTGCTGCCGGATTCAGCAAAAACCAGTTCACCATCACCGTGGGTGTGGCCGGATTCTTCGTGTTCTGTCTGTGCGGCATGCTCCACGTGACCGACGCCAGCTGTCTGGTCATCCTTCGAGGAAGCAGCCGGTGCTGCTTGTTCCTCCGCGGTATGCGGTACCTCGACTTCCGGCTTCTGGACGGGAGCAGGAGGAGCCACTGGAACCGGAGGAGCTACAGGAACGGGAGGAGCTGCTGGAACAGGAGGGGCTGCAGGAGCCTGGGCAGCCGGAACCGCGGGAACGGGGCGGGGAAGTTCTGCCTCAGTTTCGGCTGCGGGGGAATCCTCCCCCGGCGTCGCTTCGGGAACGGGTACGACGTTGTGGTTCTGCGTGGCGAGGAATCTCTCCCGCGCCCGCAGCTCTTTGCGGGTCAGCGGCATGCCGCCGCCGGTACCGCTGGAGGGGTCGTTGTTGACCGGGCTCACAGTTGCAGTCCCCTCGTAGAAGAATCAGGTTCGTTGCCGGAGGCAGCCTGCAGCGTTGGGGCACTGCTGGGCTTTTCGGGTTCCGCCGGTGCCTGCACTCGGCGGCCGACGTCCGTTCCTCTGGCTTTTTGCATGTCGATCGCGTGCTGGAGTATTCCAGCAGCAGCAACCTGATCAACCACTTTACGGTGATTCCTGCTGCTCATGCCAGCTTCGTGCAGGTTGCGGTGTGCCGTCACGCTGGAAAGCCGCTCATCGACGAGGTTCACCGGAACGTCCAAACCGGCGCGGGCCAGCTCCCTGACCAGCAGCACAGCATATTCTGCGGCCATGGCGGCGGAGCCCCGTTCTTCGCCCTTCATGGTGCGTGGAAGGCCGACGAAAATCTGCACCGCAGCCAACTCCGCGGCGTGCTTGACCACCAAACGGACATCGGAATTCTTTTTGGCGTCCCGCCCTACAGTCTTGAACGGCGTGGCGAGGATTCCATCGGGATCGCACTGGGCAAGGCCCACCCTGACGGTACCGACGTCTACCCCCAGCTTGATGCCACGGGGGTAGACGTCGTCGTTAGTACGTGTGGACACTGTCAGCGCTTGGCTATCGCGTCCACCACGGCTGTGAGGGCCTCGGAGACCTTCGCAGCGTCGGTGCCGCCGCCTTGTGCGACGTCGTCCTTGCCGCCACCGCCGCCACCGAGGATACCGGCGGCCAGGCGGACAAGCGCTCCTGCCTTGACCCCGGCACCACGGGCAGCTTCATTGGTGGCAATCAGAATGACCGGGCGATCGTTGCTGACGCCGGCGACCGCAACCGTCGCGGCCTCCGAGCCGAGGCGGTTACGCAGGTCCAGGGCAAGGTTCCGCAGGTCATCCGCACCACCGACCTGTCCGGCGTCGTGGGCGACAACGCGCACCCCGCCGGCGTCCTTTGCCGTCCCCACAAGGTTGGCGGCCGCGGCGGCGAGCTGTTCCTTGCGGAGCCGGTCGAGTTCCTTTTCGGTCGCCTTGAGCTTGTTCAGCGTGCTGGAAATCCTGTCGGCGAGCTGGCCGGAAGGAACCTTCAACAGCTCTGTCAGTTCGGTCACCAGCGCGCGCTCGGCAGCCAGGTGGCGGAACGCATCAAGGCCTACGAAGGCCTCGACGCGGCGGTTTCCGGAACCAACGGACTGTTCGCCGAGCAGCGACAGGCTGCCGATGAGTGACGTGTTGGACACGTGCGTACCGCCACAGAGTTCACGCGACCACGCGCCGTCGATCTCCACGACCCGGACTTCACTGCCGTAGTTCTCGCCGAACAGTGCCATGGCACCGAGTGCCTTGGCTTCTGCCAGGCCCATCACCTTGGTGTCAACGCGGTAGTTGTTCCGGATGGCGATGTTGGAAACTTCTTCGATCTCAGACCGCGTTGCCGGGCTCAGTCCCTCACCCCAGGCAAAGTCGAAGCGCAGGTATCCGGCCTTGTTGAAGGAACCACGCTGGGTGGCCTCCGGGCCAAGGATCTGGTGCAGGGCAGCGTGGACAATGTGCGTTCCCGTGTGCGCCTGCTCGGCTGCGTGCCGGCGTTCACGGTCGACGGCGGCGCGCACCACTGCGTCGGAGGCGATCTCGCCTTCACGGACAATCGCCTTGTGCACGCTCAGGCCCTTGATGGGACGCTGGACGTCAAGGACCTCCACGACGAAGCCATCGCCGGTGATGAGGCCGGTATCGGCGGACTGGCCACCGGCTTCGGCATAGAACGGGGTTTCATTCAGGACGAGCTCGATTTCGTCGCCGGTGGAGGCGTGCGAAACTGCCCGGCCGCCGTTGACGATGCCCCGGACCTTCGACTCGCCCTCGAGCTCGTCGTAGCCGGTAAACACGGTCTCACCCTGGCCCAGGAGCTCCTGGTAGGCGGTGAGGTCGGCGTGGCCGCCCTTTTTGCCCTTGGCATCGGCCTGGGCGCGCTGACGCTGCTCGAGCATGAGCGCACGGAAACCTGCCTCGTCGACCTTCAAGCCTGCCTCTTCTGCCATCTCCAAAGTCAGGTCGATGGGGAAGCCATAGGTGTCGTGCAGGGTAAAGGCGTCAGCGCCGGAGAGCGGGACTCCCGCGGCCTTGGATTCGGCCACAGCGTCTTCCAGGCGCGCAGTGCCCGAAGCGATGGTGCGGAGGAAGGCTTTTTCTTCAGCGTAGGCAATGCGGCTGATGCGGGCGAAGTCGGTCTCCACTACGGGGTAGACCCCCTTCATGGCATCACGGGACACGGGAAGAAGGTCAGGCAGGCAGGCCTTCTCGACACCGAGCAGGCGCATGGCGCGCACTGCACGGCGGATCAGGCGTCGCAGCACATAGCCGCGGCCTTCGTTGGACGGTGCCACGCCGTCCGCAATAAGCATTAGCGCAGAGCGGATATGGTCGGCGACAACGCGCATGCGGACGTCTTCGGTGTGGTGCGGGTCGTCGGGAGTCTCAGCCGAGGTGTACTCACGGCCCGACAACTCAGCAGCCTTGTCGATGACGGGACGGACTTGGTCGGTCTCGTACATGTTCTCGACGCCCTGCAGAATCATGGCCAGGCGTTCCATGCCGAGGCCGGTGTCGATGTTCTTCTTCGGCAGCTCGCCAACGATGTCGAAGTCGACCTTGGAGCGGACGTTTTCGATCTGGTACTGCATGAACACGAGGTTCCAGATCTCGATGTACCGGGTTTCGTCAGCCAGCGGGCCACCTTCGATACCGTAAGCCGGGCCGCGGTCATAGTAGATTTCCGAGCAAGGCCCTGCCGGCCCGGGCTGTCCCGTGGACCAGTAGTTATCGGCCTTGCCCATGCGCTGGATACGTTCAGCCGGAATACCGGTGTTCTTCAGCCACAATTCCTTGGCTTCGTCGTCCTCTTCGTAGACCGTCACCCAGAGACGCTCGGCGGGGAGTCCGTAACCGCCGTCGTCAACGCTCTTGGTGAGCAGCTCGAAAGCGAACTTGATCGCATCTTCCTTGAAGTAATCGCCGAAGGAGAAGTTGCCGCACATCTGGAAGAAGGTGCCGTGCCGGGCAGTCTTTCCCACTTCCTCGATGTCACCGGTGCGGATGCACTTCTGGACGCTCGTGGCACGGCTGTAGGGCGGTTCTTCGCGGGCGGTCAGGTAGGGAATGAACGGCACCATTCCGGCCACAGTGAAGAGAAGTGACGGGTCGCTGGAAACGAGCGACGCGGAGGGAACGGCGGTGTGGCCCTTGCTGACAAAAAAGTCCACCCAGCGCTTGGTGATCTCCTGCGACTTCATTAGCTGATTACTTACCCTTCTCAATTCACTGCACACGATGTGCGCGGATCCGGCTGGTGCCGTTCCGCAGCTTTCCATTCTGCCCTGTTGAGGGCTTCGGAGCGAACCGCTCCTGCTACCGTCGGCCTGCTGTGCCGTCGTCGACCCCCAGCGCGGCCCGGAGATCCTCTTCGCGCTGGTGCATGCCTGAGCGCACGGCGTCGGCGAAGTCGAACAGTCCGTCGGCCATCCGGCCGACAGCCCGGTTCAAACCTTCAGGGCCCAAATTGGCTTGTGCCTCAGTGATCTTACGGAACGCGATGACGCCGATTGCGACGCCGATGCCCATCCAAACAATTCTTTTCATCGGTTTCGGGTCTCCCGTTGGTTCAGCGGCTGCGTCGGCCGGACGAAGGGGTGCGACGTCCGGCGAAAGCCGAGCGGACGCCGTAGCTGAAAGCAGCCACCTTGATCAGGGGCGAACCTACCGTCGCCGCTACGAGCGAGGACAGCGCGGAGATGTTGGCCGAGGCATCCGAAACGTTCGAGGCGATGCCATCGACCTTCTTCAGCTGCTGGTTCGTGGTGGTGACCGTCGCGGTCACTTCGTCCATCAGGGGCGTGGCGCCGTCGCTGATGGAGCGGATGGAGGTGCGGACCTCGTCAAAAACGCCGCCCAACTTCAAAATGGGCACAGCCAACAGCAGAACCAGGAGCGCGAAGACTCCTGCTGCGATGAGACCGGCAATGTCGCCACCAGACATAGAACACTTCTCCTAGGATCGTTGCGCTGCCTTGCACCTGCCGCATTGCGGCTTTGGCCAAGGCCTCCCCCAGTACCTTACCTAAGTGGCCCGGCACCTTATAGACAAAGAAGCCCGCGGCGGTTGCCACGGGCTTCTTTGTCTGCGCTGCTTGAATTTAGCGTGCGTAGAATTCGACGACGAGCTGCTCTTCGCAGATCACGGGGACCTCGGAGCGCTTCGGACGACGAACCAGGCGTGCCTGCAGGGCGTCAATCTTGACGTCCAGGTACGGCGGCACGTTGTTCAGGACGTGTGCACCGGCAGCGGCGACCTGGAACGGAGCCATAACCTCGGAGCGGCTGTGTACGTGGATGAGCTGGCCTTCGCCAACGCGGAAGGACGGGCGGTCAACGCGAACGCCGTCAACCAGGATGTGGCGGTGCACAACCAGCTGGCGGGCCTGTGCGATGGTGCGGGCGAAGCCTGCACGGAGCACGAGGGCGTCCAGACGCATTTCCAGCAGCTCAACCAGGTTCTCACCAGTCAGGCCCTTGGTGCGGCGTGCTTCTTCGAAGGCACGGGTCATCTGGGCTTCGCGGATGCCGTACTGGGCGCGCAGACGCTGCTTTTCGCGCAGACGTACGGCGTAGTCGGAGTCCTGCTTCTTGCGGGCACGGCCGTGCTCACCGGGGCCGTACGGACGGCGCTCCATGTACTTGGCGGCCTTGGGGGTCAGAGCAATGCCGAGTGCACGCGAAAGGCGTGCAGTACGGCGAGCACGAGTGTTGTTAGCCACTTGTGTCCTTCCAAATTACTGCGGTGTATCAGTGTTACTGGCCTCCATCAGGGAGAGCATCGGCCAACCGCTGCCTCTTGCTACTGGCCCGGGCGCGCAGCACCGTTGAAGGAAATCTTCAAGGGATGTGGCGTCGGGTCATGCCAGACAAGGATCCATCCTACCACGGGCACTGAATCCGCCCGCCCGCGCTACTGGCCGCGGACGATCTTCCTGAGCCGCTCGAGCCTGGCCGCGATGTCACGCTCCGCGCCGTTGTTGGTGGGTTCGTAGTAGTTCCTGCCCACAAGGTCGTCCGGCGGGTACTGCTGGGTGGCGATCCCGTGGGGCTCGTCGTGGGCGTATTTGTAGCTCTTGCCGTGTCCCAGCTGCTTGGCCCCGGGGTAGTGGGCATCGCGAAGGTGCATCGGAATGCCGCCACCATGGCCGGCCCGCACATCCGCCACGGCCTTGTTCAAGCCCATGTAGGCGGCATTGGACTTCGGTGCGGTGGCCAGATGCACCACCGCTTCGGCCAACACAATGCGGCCCTCCGGCATGCCGATCAGCTGCACTGCCTGGGCCGCAGCGACCGCAGTCTGCAACGCCGTGGGATCGGCCATGCCAATGTCTTCGGCGGCAGAGATGACGATTCTGCGGGCAACGAACCGGGGATCCTCCCCCGCTTCGAGCATCCGCGCCAGATAGTGCAGGGCGGCGTCGACGTCGGATCCCCGGATGGACTTGATGAAGGCGCTGGCGACGTCGTAATGCTGGTCTCCGGCACGGTCGTAGCGGACGGCGGCGGCATCCAGGGCGCGCTCGGTGTGACGCAGTTCCACCAGCACCGGGCCTTCAGACCCGCCGTCCTCGACGGCGGTGGCGTCACCGAACGCTACCCCGGCAGCAGCCTCCAGCGCCGTGAGGGCACGCCGTGCGTCGCCTCCGGACAGGCGCACGAGGTGCTCAAGTGCCTCCGGGGCCAGCTCGACACGTCCGGCAAGGCCGCGCGCGTCCGTCACGGCCTTATGCAGCAAACCGGAGATATCGTCATCGGTCAGCGGTTTCAGGGTAAGCAGCAGTGATCGGGACAAGAGCGGCGACACCACGGAGAAGGACGGGTTTTCGGTGGTTGCCGCCACCAGCACCACCCAGCGGTTCTCGACGCCGGGCAGCAGGGCATCTTGCTGCGCCTTGTTGAAGCGGTGGATCTCGTCCAGGAACAGCACCGTGGTCTTTTTGTAGAGGTCCCGGGCGGTCAAGGCCTCGTCCATGACCCTGCGCACGTCCTTGACGCCGGCAGTGATGGCGGAAAGCTCAACGAACTTGCGCCCGGGACCGCGTGCGATGACATGGGCCAAGGTGGTCTTGCCTGTGCCCGGAGGTCCCCAGAGGATCACCGAGCTGGGTCCTGCCGGCCCCGCGGCCTCCGCACCGGCCGCCAGTTGCCTCAATGGGGAGCCGTGGCCCAGCAAATGCTGCTGCCCCACGACATCGTCCAACGTCCGCGGGCGCATCCGCACAGCGAGGGGGCTTCGCTGGGACGCCATCCAGTTGGCGTCCGAGGGTCCTCCGGCGGCAGGCAGCTCCTCCGACTCGTCGTCGTCGTTCACTGCACCGGCACCAAAGAGATCTTCCACATGGATAGGCTACTCATAGTTCCAGCAAAGGAGACATTGACGTGCAGCGCCCAGCATCGGCCCCGCGCCTTCCAGGGGGAAGCCGGACCGCAGTGGTGTCCGCAGCACGGTTGCACGGATGGGTGGAGCGGTTCACGGCCAGTCACGGCACAGTCGCGCAAGACCTCGACGACGGCGGCCTGCTGCTGCGGGCTGCCGACGGAGCCAAAGCGCTCCTGCGGGCACCCTGGCCGGCCGACGGGAGGCCTGGCAGAGGCTCGACGGAACTTGAGCGATTGGCATCGCTGGCGAACCAGGAGCGTGCATTGGGCGTGCTCTTGGTCCGCAAGGGTGGCTACGCCCTGGCCGCTGCCAGCGGTCCGACAATATTGACGACGAAAAGCGGTTCACGCTTCATCGATGCCAGGACCACGGCCGAACACGCAGCGCGGATCTTCGCCAACCACAGGATCGAATACCTTGTGACAGGCGGCGACCGCGCTTTGGTGGACCAAGTACTTGCCCAGCCCTCGCTCAAAGCCGTGTCCGGCAGGACAAGGCTGCCTTTCCTGGATGTACAGGAACCAAAGTCCGCAGCCCTTGCCAAAGCCGCCGCCGACGCCTGCTCCATCCGGATCAGCGTCACCGACCCGCCGGCTTAGCAGCCGCCCGGGGCACGTTTCAGCGGAGCTTGCCGGTACAGGTAGCCACCGTAATCCGTAAAGCCGACGCGCCCGTACAAGCCGCGCGCCGCATGGTTGGCCGCGGTAACGAGCAGCCAAAAACCGCCAAGGTTGCGTTCCCTGCCGGCCTGCAGCAACGCTTCCACTACTTGGGTGCCGTGGCCCCGCCTGCGGTGCGCCGCCGACGTCGCCATGCTGTAGATACCGCCCCAGCCGTTCACCAAGGCCAGACGCCCGACGGCGGCGGGAACGCCGTCGTCGTCCCTCACCAGGGCGTACAGCGACGGGCAAGCGGTGAGAATCCTGCGCGCGACAGACAATTCCACCTCTCCGCCGCGGCCATCCACCGACCACCACAGATTGAGCCATTCCTGCGACGGTTCTTCGCTGACTTCCACGCCGGCAGTGGGCGCTTTCCCGGGAACGTCAGCGGCATCCCGGACCATGATCCTCGTCTCGGACTGCCTGGTGAAGCGCTGGCCGTCAAGAACAGCGTTGAGCTCGGCGCTGCGGGGATCGTCGAAGACCTGGAAGATCAGGGGCAGCCTGCGCGAGCGGTACCACTGCGCGGCGGACTGAACAGAGTGGGCGATGCCCTCCGGCCCCGCTTGGGCCGGCACCCTGGGCCACACCGAGTTCGCACGCTGCGTCACTCCCTCCGAGGCGCGAAGCACCCACTGTCCCGCTTCCTCGCGCTCAAGCGCCGGCCAGGCCTTGTCCATCAGCTCTTCAAGGGCGGTTTGCTCCACGGTAGCGGCGCCTCACATGCTCGGGAATCGTTGGGCAGAAAACACCGGAGGGCTCCCCCTAAGGGGAGCCCTCCGATTGTGGTCTTACTCGGACTTGGTGTCCGCCTTGGCGGCCGGCTTGGCCTCAGGCTTGAAGTCCACCCCGGCCTCCTTGCGCTGCTGCGCAGTAATCGGAGCAGGCGCGGCAGTCAGGGGGTCGAAGCCGTTGCCCGTCTTTGGGAAGGCGATGACGTCGCGGATCGATTCCACGCCCGCCAGCAGCGCCACGACGCGGTCCCAGCCGAAGGCGATGCCGCCGTGTGGAGGCGCACCGTACTTGAAGCCCTCCAGCAGGAAGCCGAACTTGGTTTCAGCGTCTTCCTTGTCCAATCCCATGAGCTGGAAGACCCTCTCCTGGACCTCGCGCTCATGGATACGGATGGAACCGCCACCGATCTCGTTGCCGTTGCACACGATGTCGTAGGCGTAGGACAGTGCCGACTCGGGATCCTTGTCGAAGGTGTCCAGGAATTCGGGCTTGGGCGAGGTGAAAGCGTGGTGGACCGCTGTCCACTGGCCTGCGCCCACTGCCACGTCACCGGAAGCGACGGCGGCTGCAGCCGGTTCGAACATCGGAGCGTCCACGATCCATACGAAAGCCCAGTCGTTGGGATCGATCAGGCCGGTGCGGTGGCCGATTTCGACGCGGGCAGCGCCCAGCAGCGAACGGGAAGCGCTCTTCTCGCCGGCGGCGAAGAAGATGCAGTCACCGGGCTTGGCGCCGACGGCATCAGCCAGTCCCGCACGTTCTTGTTCCGTGAGGTTCTTGGCGACGGGCCCTGCAAGCTCCCCGTCCTCCTTGTACAGGACGTAGGCCAGTCCCTTGGCACCGCGCTGCTTGGCCCATTCCTGCCAGGCATCGAGGGCGCGGCGGGCCTGGGAAGCGCCACCGGGCATCACCACTGCACCGACGTAGGGTGCCTTGAACACGCCGAAGTTGGTGTCCTTGAAGAACTCGGTCAGCTCGGTCAGCTCAAGGCCGAAGCGAAGGTCCGGCTTGTCGGAGCCGTACTTGGCCATGGCGTCCAAGTAGGTCATGCGACGGATGGGCGTGGGAACTTCGACGTCGATCAGCTGCCACAGCGACTTCACAATGGCTTCGCCCAGGGCAATGATGTCGTCCTGGTCAACGAAGCTGGCTTCGATATCCAGCTGCGTGAACTCGGGCTGACGGTCGGCACGGAAGTCTTCATCGCGGTAGCAGCGGGCGATCTGGTAGTACTTCTCGAACCCACCCACCTGGAGGAGCTGCTTGAACAACTGCGGTGACTGCGGCAGGGCGTACCAGGAGCCGGGAGCCAGGCGTGCCGGGACGACGAAGTCGCGGGCGCCTTCGGGCGTGGAGCGCGTCAGGGTGGGCGTTTCGATTTCCACGTAACCCTGATCGTGCAGGATTCCACGGGCCACGCGGTTCGCCTCGGAACGCAAACGGAGGTTGCGGGCCGGGCCGGGACGGCGCAGGTCCAGGTAACGGTGCTTCAGCCGTGCCTCTTCGCCGACCTCGACGTGTTCGTCGATCTGGAACGGGAGGGGGTCGGAGGTGTTGAGGACAACAACCTTCTCGGCGATGACCTCGATCTCCCCCGTTGCCAGGGCCGGGTTCTCGTTGCCTTCAGGACGCTTGTTGACCGTACCGGTGACCTGCAGGACGTACTCGTTCCGGAGGCCGTGGAAGACCTCTTCTTCACGGACAACCACCTGGGCCACGCCGGACGCGTCGCGGAGGTCAACGAATGCAACGCCACCGTGATCGCGGCGGCGGCCCACCCAGCCGGCCAGGGTAACGGTTTGTCCAATGTGCTCGGAACGAAGGGATCCGAGGTCATGTGTGCGCAGCACAGCATTCCTTTCAGCATGAAATGTAGAGGGACCACCGCAAAGCGGTCCCGTCCGAGTTTACCCGCCCCGGCCACGGCTGCGGCCCAGGGGCGGAACTAACGTTGTTGTGCTCAGGCAGTGGCCACGCGGACGTGGAGGTCTTCTTCCGGAGGTGTCCAGCTCGCGGGGTCTGCGTCCACTTGCTCGCCCGAGCGGATGTCCTTGACCTGGTGCTTGCCGTCGTCGTCGGTGAACCAGACAAAGGGGATGCCACGCCGGTCAGCAAACTTGATCTGCTTGCCGAACTTGTCGGCCTTTGCGGCCACTTCGGTGGCTATGCCGCGGCCCCGCAACTGCGCGGCGATGTCCTGGGCGGCCGACCAACTGTCGTCGGTGTTGAGGGCAACCAAGACAGCGGTCGGAACAGCACGGGACGCCGACGCCAGTTCCTGGCTGAGGATGCGCGAGACAAGGCGGGTCACGCCAATGGAAAGCCCGACGCCGGGGAACTTGCGGTTGCCCTTGCTGGCCAAGGCGTCGTAGCGTCCGCCGGAACAGATCGAACCCAGCTGCTCGTGGCCCACCAGGACAGTCTCGACGACAGTGCCTGTGTAGTAGTCAAGCCCACGGGCGATGCTCAGGTCCGCGACGACCTTCCCGGGTGCCCGCTGCACGGCCGCTTCGATGACCTGCTGCAGCTCACTGAGACCCTCTTCAAGGAGGTCATCCTTCACACCGAGTGCGCGGACCTGCTCCACGAACGAGGTGTCCTCCGTGCGGATGGTGGCCAGCTGCAGGGCCAGGGCCGCTTGCTCGTCCGTGGCGCCGAGCTCGGATTTGAGCAGCCCGGCCACCTTGTCGGCGCCGATCTTCTCCAGTTTGTCGATGCTCCGCAATACACCGGCTGTGTCCGTCAGGCCGATCCCCCGGTAGAAGCCTTCTGCCAGCTTCCGGTTGTTGATCCGCAGCCGGAAGTCCGGAATCGGCAGGGCGCTGAGCGCCTCGGCGATGACCAGCGCAATTTCGACGTCGTAACGGAACGGCAGTTCGCCGTCGCCGACGACATCGATGTCCGCCTGGGTGAATTCGCGCGCCCGGCCCTCCTGGGGACGCTCGCCGCGCCACACCTTTTGGATCTGGTAGCGCCGGAACGGAAATGCCAGGTAGCCGGCATTCTCCACCACGTAGCGGGCAAAGGGAACCGTCAGATCAAAGTGCAGGGCCAGGGCGTTGGGATCCGTTTTGTCGGATCCGTTCGGCTTTGCGGCGTCGCCTTCGTCGTCCTGGAGCCGGCTCAGTCCATAGACTTCTTTGTCGATTTCGCCCTTGCGGAGCAGCTGGCCCACTGTTTCCACAGCGCGGGTCTCGATGGAGGAAAAGCCATGCAGTTCGAATGTTTTCCGGAGCGTGTCCAGAACGTGGAGCTCCACCAACCGCTCCTGGGGAAGCCACTCGGGGAATCCGGACAGGGAGGCGGTACGTGCCATGGTGGAATTGTCTCCTTGAAGAAAGCTGACGCAGGCCTCGGCGCCGCAGCTTTAAACGCCCGTTCGGCGTTTAAAGGGCGGGCGTCCAGCCGGTCATGCATAAACTATGTGCGGCAGCCAGTTTATGCTTTCCGCGCGTGCACATCTAATGCAGCATGTCCGGGTTCCTGTCGGCAGCCATCCGAAGCTGACTTATTCAGGAGGACTCTTGGCAACAAGGTCGCGGGATGACCGCGAAGCGAAACGTCGCATCAGGCAGATGGAAGCCAAGCGCGCCCTGCGGCAGGAACAGGCAAAGCGCCGGAAACGCGACAACACCATCGCCATTGGCGCCGGAGCCGCAGCGGTCATCCTGGCCGTTGTCCTGCAACTGACCGTCTTTAGCTCCAACCCCACAGAAGCAGAGTTTGCCGCTGCCGAAGCCGGACTCAGTTCCCCGTCGGCCTCGCCCTCCGCCGCTCCTTCCCAAAACAGTGCAGACGTTCCGAGCGCGGACACAGCCGCAGGCAAGACCTTCACAGGCCAACTCTCCCTGAACGGCGGGGCCGTTGGCATTGAATTGAACGGCACTGCCGCTCCCCAAGCCGCCGCGGTCCTGAAGTCGCTCGCGGATGCCGGTTACTACAACGGGGCAAACTGCCACCGGTTGACCACCTCGGAGACGTTTGGCCTCCTGCAGTGCGGGGCCAAGTCCGAGGACGGCGCCGACGACCCCAATTATCGTTGGGGTCCCCTGGAGAACACCCCTGCGGACAACAAGTACCCCGCGGGAACCATCGCCATTGCCCGCACGGGCAACAACGCCTATGGAAACGGTCACCAGTTCTTCATTGTCTACAAGGACACCACCATCCCGGCCGATACCGCAGGCGGTTACACCGTGGTGGGCAAGGTGACCAGTGGGCTGGATGTAGTGACCAACATCGCCGCTGCCGGGTTGAAACCCGGCGAAAACAACAACGACGGCGCCCCTGTGGCACCTGTCACGATAGACTCGTTCTCTCTGAAGTAACCAGCTCCGGACCCAGGCCCGGCGTGCATTGCCTTAGCAGTCCCTCCAAGCGAAAGACTTTTAGCGGTGACAGACAGTCAGAAATCCGACGAAACAGCAGCAGTGGCCAACGATGACGCAGCCGAGGTGATCGAAGCACCCGAAGCCGAGGCTACGTCCGGAGCCGTTGCGCCTTCGACGGCCAGCGAATCCCCAGCTCCCCGCCCGGCCCCGTCCGCGGCTCCGTCACCGGCAGCATTTGCGGCCCGCCCGAAAGCTCCGGCCCCGGTTGTTCCAGCGGCTCCGGCAGTATCTGCTGCGTCGCTGGCCGAGGCCGCCAAGTGGGGGCGTGCCGAGGGGGACGGCCATGTCTTCCTGACGCTCGATGGTGAGGAGATCGCCGTCGGACAGTACCCGGGAGTCAGCCCTGACGAAGCTTTGGGCTACTTCGCCCGGAAGTTCGACGACGTCATCGCCCAGGTCGTGCTGCTTGAACACCGCGTCGAGTCCAAGGCTCCGGCAACGGACATGCAAAAAACCGTCACACATCTGCGTGAGCAACTCGCCGAGCGCAACATGGTCGGTGACATCCGCTCCGCCGAGGCCCGACTGGACACCCTTTCGACTCAGATTGTCGAACTGGAGAAGTCGGAGAAGGCAGCCCACGACGCCCTTCGTGCCAGCGAACTCGCTGCCCGCGAAGCCATCGTGGCCGAAGCAGAGTCCATTGCGGGCCAGGACCCGGCCCAGATCCAGTGGAAAACCTCCAGCGCACGCATGAACGAGCTCTTCGAATCCTGGAAGGCCGCCCAGAAGAGCGGCGTCCGCTTGGGCCGGAGCAACGAAGATGCACTGTGGAAGAGGTTCCGTTCGGCCCGCACGGTGTTCGACCGCCACCGCCGTGCCTACTTCTCGCAGCTTGACAGCAACAATTCTGCCGCCAAAACCGCGAAGGAGGCCTTGATCGCCGAGGCCGAGGCACTTTCCTCTTCCACCGACTGGGGATACGCCGCTGGCGAATACCGCAGGCTCATGGACCAGTGGAAGGCAACTCCCCGCGCGAGCCGCAAGGACGACGACGCGTTGTGGGGCCGTTTCCGTGCCGCGCAGGATGTCTTCTTCAGCAACCGGCAAGCGGCCAATGACCAGATCGACCAGGAGTACACAGCGAACCTGGCCGTCAAGGAGCAGCTGATCGTCGAGGCCCAGGCATTGTTGCCCATCAAGGACCTCAACGCGGCCAAGAAGTCCCTCCAGTCCATCCGGGACCGTTGGGAAGAGGCCGGCAAGGTGCCGCGCGCCGACATGGGCAGGATCGAGGCAGGCCTCCGGAAGGTCGAAGACGCCGTTCGTGAAGCCGAAGAAGAGAAGTGGCGCCGGACCAACCCCGAAACGAAGGCTCGTACCAACAGCGCCCTGACACAGCTCGAAGCCGCAATCGCAGGCCTCAAGGACGATCTCGACAAGGCCGAGAAGGCAGGCGACCAGCGTCGCATCAAGGCTGCCCGTGAGGCCCTTGAAGCCCGCCAAGCCTGGCTCGACCAGATCCAGCGTTCGGCCAGCGACCTCGCATAGTCACCCCTGACTACGACACAGGCTCCGTCCCGGTTATCCACATAGCCGGGACGGAGCCTGTACTCGTTGGGCCGCTCAACGGAATGATCGAGTGATGGTCCCTCCTGTCACCGCCCCGCAACTGCTGGAGCCGGTCATCCCCGAGCTCTACTCCGCCGGCCGCATCTTCACCTGGAACGAGCTCCAGGGAATGGCCGTTGACGGCATTCTGCTGCCCCTGTATGGGAAAAGCTACGCCTCCCCCGGCGTAGCCATCACCCAGCGCATCCGGGCCCGCTCAGCAGCCCTGGGTGTGCCGGAGCGGATACGCACCAAGGTGGTCGCGGGCAGGCTCACCGCCGCTTGGATCTACGGGTGCGCCAGTCCACCCGGAAAGTTATCGCTTCTGGTGGACGCGAAGCACCGCATCTCCAGCCTTCGTGGCACCTTGGCGTGCAGCCTTCATGAAGTGCGGCTCGGGCAGCTGGACGTGGTGAGCCTCGGAGGGATGCTCGTGACCAGCCCGCTCCGCACGGCGGCTGACATCGCGCTCCATGTTGAGACTGTCCGCGCCCTGCCCGTATTGCGGCGTCTCCTGGACCGGCCCGAGCTCGGAATCAAGCTGCGCCTGCTGGTCCTGGCCGTGGAAGCTGCACCAAGGGTGCCCCACAAGAAGCGTGCGTTGGCCACGTTGGCCCAACTCGCACCGGAGACAGCATCAGACCCTGGAAAGGAGCCCCGCTAGCTCCTGCGGCTGTTTCCGGTAGTGCGGTAAACGTCAAAGACACCATCGATGCGCCGGACCGCGTTCAAGACGTGGTGCAGGTACTTGGGGTCTCCCATTTCGAACGCGAACTTGGAGATTGCCACCCTGTCGCTTGAGGTGTGGACGGACGCAGCCAGGATATTGACATGGTTCTCCGACAGGATGCGGGTCACATCCGATAGAAGCGACTTGCGGTCCAGGGCTTCCACCTGGATCTCCACCAGGAAGACGCTCGACTGCGTGGGCGCCCATTCGACGTCGACAATCCTGTCAGGCTGGTCACGCAGGCCGGCGACGTTCGTACAGTCCGTCCGGTGCACAGAAACACCTGAACCGCGCGTCACGAAGCCGAGGATGGGATCCGGGGGCACGGGTGTGCAGCATCGTGCCAGCTTGACCCACACGTCGCCCACGCCCTTGACGATGACGCCTGAGTCCGAGAACTTGGATTTGGCCACCTGGGTGGGAATGCTGACCTCATCAAGATCCTCATCCGGGGTCTCGTGTCCGCCCAGGTGCTCCATGAGCTTTTCCATGACGGACTGGGCCGAAGTGTGCCCATCGCCGACGCCTGCGTAGAGGCCGGAGATGTCCACGTAATGGAAATCCTCGGCGACTGCGGACAAAGCATCGTGGGTCATGAGCCTCTGCAGCGGGAGATTCTGCTTCCGCATGGCACGGGTGAGCATGTCCTTGCCTCGGTCGATCGCTTCTTCGCGACGCTCTTTGGTGAACCATTGCCGGATCTTGTTCCGTGCCCGTGCCGACTTGACGAAGTGCTGCCAGTCCTGGCTTGGACCGGCCCCTTCGGCCTTGGACGTGAAGATTTCCACCCAGTCGCCGTGGTTCAGTTCACTGTTCAGCGGTACCAGCTTGCCGTTGACACGTGCGCCAATGGTCCGGTGGCCGACTTCGGTGTGCACAGCGTAGGCGAAGTCGACGGGGGTCGAACCCGCGGGAAGGGCCATGACTTCGCCCTTGGGCGTAAAGACAAAGACTTCCCGGGCGTTGATCTCGTACCGAAGGGAATCCAGGAACTCTCCGGGATCCGACGTTTCCTGCTGCCAGTCCACGAGGGACCGCAGCCAGCCCATGTCGCCGTCGCGCGGGCTGCCAGGACCTTGTGCCGTCCGGTTTGGCTGGTCCTTGTACTTCCAGTGCGCAGCTACACCATACTCGGCGCGACGGTGCATCTCGTGCGTGCGGATCTGGATTTCGACAGGTTTGCCGCCCGGGCCGATCACTGTCGTATGCAAGGACTGATACATGTTGAACTTGGGCATCGCGATGTAGTCCTTGAACCTGCCCGGCAAGGGGTTCCATCGGGAGTGCAGCGTGCCAAGGGCGGCATAACAATCACGGACGGAGTCCACCAGGACCCGTACACCCATGAGGTCGTTGATGTCGTCGAAATCCTTGTCCCGTACGATCATCTTCTGGTAGATCGAGTAGTAGTGCTTGGGTCGGCCCGTGATGGTGGCCTTGATCCGTGCGGTCCTGAGATCGTCCGCTATCTGGTTGCGGATAACGCTCAGGCTCTTTTCGCGCTCCGGGGTCCGGTCCCCCACCATCCGGACAATTTCTTCATACACCTTGGGATAGAGGGCTGCGAACGACAGGTCCTCAAGCTCCCACTTGATGGTATTCATGCCCAGGCGATGGGCCAAGGGTGCAAAAATCTCCAGCGTTTCGCGGGCCTTGCGCGAAGAGGATTCTGCGGACACAAAACGCCAGGTCCGTGCGTTGTGCAAACGGTCGGCCAGCTTGATCATGAGGACCCGGATGTCCTTGGCCATGGCGACGACCATCTTGCGGACGGTTTCCGACTGGGCCGCCTCGCCAAAGCTGACTTTGTCCAGCTTGGTGACCCCGTCGACCAACATGGCAACCTCCGGCCCGAAATCCCGGGTCAGGTCAGCCAAGGTGTACGGAGTGTCCTCCACGGTGTCGTGCAGCAGCGCAGCGGCCAAGGTGGTGCCTGTCATGCCGAGCTCAGCCAGGATGGTGGCTACTGCCACCGGGTGCGTGATGTACGGATCGCCACTCTTGCGCTTCTGGCCCTGGTGGCTCCGCTCAGCGACAGCGAACGCGCGCTGGATCAGGTCAAAATCCTCTTTGGGATTGTTGGCCCTGACGGTCCGCAGCAGCGGCTCAAGGATCGGCGAGTAAGGCGCTACGCCCCGACCAGTCAGCCGCGCCAGCCGGGAACGTGTGCGTTCCCTCCGGCCGGGAAAAGTGGGACGGGCTCCGGGCATGTCAACCGGTACGGCGCCTGCAGCCCGGGCGGACACACTTGTTGCAGGGACCGCAGCTGCGTTGCGGTCCTCTTCCCCGCCCGCCAATGGTGCCGACGTCGCTCGTTCTTCCACAGAAGTACCCCTCACAACCGATTTAATTCTCCCAGTCTATTCCCGTAAGTGAATGCTTCTGCAACTGGACTGCACATGACGAAGGACCCGGCAAGTCAAAGAGCCGGCCACCGCAGTATGCGGGGGCCGGCTCTTCGGAGATTTGCTGCAGTGTGCAGCCCTAAACTGTAGCTTCCGTCCTCCGGTGGGCTACCTTCTTGGCCTGCTTGACCAGCTCGGGTTCGCCCTGGCGCAGCCAGGCGTAGAGCGGGGCCGCGATGAAGATCGTGGCCGCGGTGCCGATCAGGATACCCACGAACAACGCCAGTGACAGGTCACGCAACGTGCCGGCGCCGAGCAGGCCCGCTCCGATGAACAGGATCGCCGCCACGGGAAGGACAGCCACCATCATGGTGTTGATGGAACGTACCAAGGTTTGGTTGACGGCCAGGTTGACCTCTTCGCCAAAAGTGCGGCGCGTGGAGGTGGAGATGTCCGAGGTGTTTTCGCGGATCTTATCGAAGACCACCACGGTGTCGTACAACGAGTAGCTCAAGACGGTCAGGAAGCCGATGATCGCCGACGGCGTGACTTCGAAATCGCTCAAAGCGTAAACACCCGCGGTGGTAAACATCGTGACGAGCATGCCAACAAGCGCTGACAAGGACATCTTCCAGGTCCTGAAATACAGCGCCATGAGCACCGCGGCCAGGCCAACGAAGACCACCAGGCCGATGAGGGCCTGCCTGGTGACGTCCTGGCCCCAGGTTGGTCCGACGAAGTTGGAGGTGACCTCGTTCTCGGTAACTCCATAGGCGCTGGTGAGGCCGTCCTTGATGCGGTTGGTCTCATCGTCTGTCAGCTGATCGGTCTGGATCCGCATGGTGTTGCCCGCAACGTTCGCAACGCGGGGGACAGCGTTCGGGACGACGTCATGCACAGCCCGCTCACCAAGCGCCGCATCGGTGGTGCTCACATTGGAGACAGTGAACTCGGAGCCGCCACGGAACTCGATGCCGAGGTTGAAGCCGCCCTTGACCACCGGGATCAGGATGGACAACGCCACGGCCACAGCCGCGATGGTGAACCAGATCTTCTTGGAATTGACGAAATTGTACGAGCGTTTGCCCGTGTAGAGCTCATGGCCGAAGGTTGCGAAGCTCGTAGTCATTACTTCTCCTCCTTGCTGCCGTTGGAAGTGCCGGTCAATTGGCCCTTCGCGGCAAGGCGCCGTTCGGCGATGGTCAGGCGTCGTTCGGCTTCAGCAGCCGCTCCGGCATTGCGGGCGCGGACCGGCGTCGGCTTTTCGTCCGGAGTCCGGAGGCGGCCGGCGCCGCGGTACAGCGGGACGGCGCCCAGGCGGTCGGGCGACAATCCGGAGAAACGGTGTCCTTCACCAAAGAACTTGGTCCGCGCCAGCACCTGCAGCATCGGATGCGTGAACATGAACACGACAATGAGGTCGGCCAGGGCCGTCAAGCCCAAGGTGAAGGCGAAGCCACGGACGTTTCCAACCGCCACGAAGTACAGGACCACGGCGGCAAGAAGGTTGACGGCCTTGGAGGCCAAAACGGTGCGCTTAGCGCGCTTCCAGCCGTTTTCGACGGCGGACACCAGGCCGCGTCCATCGCGCAGTTCGTCACGGATGCGTTCGAAGTAGACGATGAAGGAGTCAGCGGTCTGGCCAATGGCCACGATCAGACCTGCCACACCAGCCAGTGACAACCGGTAGTTTTCGGTCCAGCCGAGGATTGCAATGGCAAGGTAGGTAAGCAACCCGGCCACCACAAGGGAGGCGATGGTAACGAATCCCAAGGCCCGGTACTGGAAGAGCGAGTACACCACAACGAGCAGCAGGCCAATCATGCCGGCAAGAAGACCGAGTCGCAGCTGGTCGCCACCAAGCGTTGCCGAGATCTGCTCCTGCGACTGGATCTCGAAGCTGATGGGCAGGGCGCCATAGCGCAGCTGGTCGGACAACGCCTTGGCGCTGGCCTGGGTGAAGTTGCCGGTGATCTGTGGCTTTCCGTCGGTGATGACGGCCATTGCCCGCGGTGCGGAAATGACTTTGTCATCCAGGACGATGGCGAACTGCGCCTTCGGGTCCTGCGTACCTTGCGCCTGCGCTGCAACGTAGAACTGGTTAAGGCGTTCGGTAACTGCCTTGAACTTTGCGGTGGCATCGCCGTTGAAGACGATGTTCACACCCCAGGAGTTCGTGACAGAGCCCTGCGCGCCTTGGACCTGGGAGAACGTGGAGTCGCTGATGTCCTGGCCCTTGACCTCTACCGGCCCGAGAATGTACTTGACGGCGGGAGTCTTGTCGGTAGCGGGCTCACAAGCAACCAGCGGCTTGGCGGGATCCGAACGGTCCCGCTTCTCGGTGGAAGGGTTGACGCAATCCAGCGCCTCGAATTCCTTCTGGACATCAGGGGTAACCCAGTTGATGTCGCTGGCGTTCGTCGGCTCGGCAGTGGGCTTGTTCAACTGGTCATCCGGCGTCCGCTGCTCCGCGGGGATGGCTGCGGGATCTCCAGCGGCGATAACAGGCCGGAAGTTCATGTCAGCCGAGGCCTGGATGAGGTCGCGGGTTTCCTTCGAAGGGGTGCCCGGCAGGCTGACAACCACGTTCCGACCCGACTGGGTGCTGATTTCGGCCTCGGCGACGCCGGAACCGTCAACACGCTGGCGGATGATTGCCACCGCTTGGTTGAGTTGCTCCTCGTTGATGTCGGTCGCACCCTCCACACGGGGTGCCAGGATCATCTGCGTTCCGCCTTCGAGGTCCAGTGCAAGCTTGGGCGCCCAGCTTGCATGGCCGGTCATCACACCGCCGGCCAGGACGACGGTGAGTACAACGAATATTGCTCCAAGCCATGTCAGCACCCTGCGGGCTGAATTTTTGGGGCCGGTCCTTGCCATTTTCAATCTTCCTGTTATCGCCGGACAGCCGCCGGCGGACGCTGATGAGCGTCTGCCGGCGGCTTTCCGCTGCCGTAGAAGTTGCCGTGCGCGGTGGTGCCGCGACTGACGGTGCTAGTTGTCCTTCTTGTCCTCTTTGTTGAGGCGCGCAATGGTCTCTTCCGGCGTCTCGCCGGCCGCCGGGGTTTCAGGGCCCGTTGCGGTCAAGGAAGAAGCGTCATCCGGAACCACAGGGGCTTCCTCGGGAGTCGCCTCAACAACCTTGGTGACAGCCTGACGGTGAACCGTGGCCTCGTTGCCCGGGGAGAGCTCGATAACGACCTTGTTCTCCGCTTCGTCGATGGACACGATCCGGCCAAAGAGGCCGAAGCTGGTCATGACGTCGACTCCCGGAGCAAACTTGGCCTGCATCTCAGCCTGCTGCTGCTGGGTCTTCTTGTTGCGGCGGAACATCATGAAGACAAAGAGTCCAAGCATGACGAACAGCAATATGGTCATTGGATCCACAGGGAAGTTCCGTTCTGTACTTACGTTTTGGTTCACGGCAACGTCCCTGGCAGATCCGCGAGGCTGGCGCATGGATCAAGGACTCGAACGTGCCGAGCGTCATACCAGTCTAGAGGGAAAAGCTGAACGCAGCGTGTTAACCCGCAGTATCTACGCTTTCGGCGTGGTTTTCGTCCTCGTCAAACAGCGCAAGGGTCTCTTGTCCGAACACACCGGGGGGCACGGCGTACCCCAGATGGGTCCAGGCGGACGCCATTGCGATCCGGCCGCGGGGCGTCCGGCCCAGAAGGCCCTCCCGCACCAGGAAAGGCTCCGCTACTGTCTCGACGGTCTCGGCCTCTTCCCCCACGGCAATCGCCAGGGTGGAAAGTCCCACCGGACCGCCGTTGAACTTGGTAATAAGCGCTTCGAGGACAGAGCGGTCCAGCCGGTCAAGGCCGCGTTGGTCCACTTCGTACATATCCAAGGCAGCCGAGGCTGACCGGGCGTCGATTTGGTCAATGCCGTGAACCAGCGCCCAGTCGCGGACACGCCGAAGCAACCGGTTGGCGATACGCGGTGTTCCGCGTGAGCGGCCGGCAATCTCCGTGAACCCGGCCGAGTTCACCTTAAGGTCCAGCAACCCTGCCGAACGGCGCAACACAAGTTCGAGTTCGGCCACTGAATAGAACTCAAGATGACCGGTGAAACCGAAGCGGTCCCGCAGCGGACCAGGAAGCAGTCCGGCCCGGGTCGTGGCTCCTACCAACGTGAAGGGAGGCAGCTCCAGGGGAATGGCCGTGGCACCGGCACCTTTGCCCACCACGATATCCACGCGGAAGTCTTCCATGGCCATGTAGAGCATTTCTTCCGCAGGCCGGGACATGCGGTGGATCTCGTCCAGGAACAGGACCTCGCCTTCGGAGAGGGAGGACAATATTGCTGCCAAGTCCCCGGCATGCTGGATGGCCGGTCCACTGCTGATGCGCAGTGGAGCATTCATCTCTGCCGCAATGATCATGGCCAGGGTGGTCTTGCCGAGTCCGGGGGGACCGGACATGAGCACGTGGTCGGCACTCCGGCCGCGCATTTTGGACGCCTCGAGGACCAAGGCAAGCTGCTTGCGGACCCGGTGCTGGCCCACAAAGTCGTGAAGGTTCTTGGGACGGAGAGCCGCCTCGATGACCCGCTCTTCCGGTTCCTCTCCCCCGCTGACCAGTGACTGCTCAGCCACGGCTGCCTACGCGGTTGCCGGCGCGGGCGCCGTCCTGGCCAAGCCACCGCAGCGTGGCCCGGAGAATCTGTGCGACGTTACCGGCATCCACCAATTCGGGTGAGTCGGCCATGGCTTTGTCGATGCTTCCGTTGGCGTCCTTCTCCGACCAACCAAGGCTGGTCATGGCGGCGACCACCTGCGGCTTCCAGTCAGCCTTGACAGCGGCTGCGGGCGCGGCCGCGGTGCCTGTGCCATGCGGGACCAATTTGCCCGCAAGCTCAAGGACGATCCGGCCGGCAACCTTTGGCCCGATACCGGGAACTTTCGTGAAGGCCTTGCCATCACCGGTATGCGCTGCAACGCGGATGGCTTCGGGTTCGTGCACTGCGAGCACGGCCAAAGCCAGCCGTGGTCCGACCCCGCTGACGCTGAGCAGGACATCGAAAACTTCCCGCTCGTCGTCGTCGGCGAAGCCAAAGAGGGTCAGGGAGTCCTCGCGGACGATCATCGAGGTAAAGAGCTTTGCGTCAGCCCCTACCTTCAGATGGCTCAGGGTCTGCGGCGTTGCGAACACGCTCATGCCCACACCGTTGAGGTCAATGACGGCGCTGGACAACCCAACGCGGGCTACGGTTCCACGAAGAAAACTGATCAAGACCCGGCTCCTGAAATACTGCCTGCCGGGACGCTGGGAACTGCGGCCACGGCTGACTATCCGAACATATCTACGAATACCCTAGCAAGGACGCCGGGGTATCAGCGTGCACGGCGCGCTTTGGCTTCGGCATCCGCCCACGCTTTCTGGGCCGGAGTCAGTGTGCCGCCGCCTGCCGCGCCGCCCGCTGTTCCCATCCCGCTTCCTGCGCGCCAGGCGTGCGTCAAGGCAAGGGCAAGGGCATCTGCGGCATCGGCGGGCTTGGGGGGTGCATCCAGGCGCAGGATCTTGGTGACGAGCTTCGTGACAGCATCCTTGTTCGCCGACCCACTGCCTGTTACGGCCGCTTTCACTTCCGACGGCGTATGGAGGGCCACCGGGATACCGCGGCGCGCCGCGGCGGCAATCACGACGCCCGAGGCTTGGGCGACGCCCATGACGGTGCTGACATTCATCTGCGAGAAGACGCGTTCGACGGCGACGACGTCCGGCTTGTGCAGGTCAAGCCACTCATCGATGGCTTGGGCTATGACCAGCAAGCGCTTGTCCAAGGTCAGTTCCGCCGAGGTTCCCACGACACCAACGGCCACCATGGTTGCCCGGCGGTTCCGCTCAATGTCCACTACACCGATGCCGCAACGGGTAAGGCCCGGATCGACTCCCAATACGCGAAGAGTCAAGTCCGGGCCTTCCTGTTTGTCATCAATACTTGGTGCTGCCACGCCTACTCGGCGTCGAGGGCAGCCTGCACTTCCTCGCTGAAGTCCGCGTTGCTGTAGACGTTCTGGACGTCGTCCAGGTCCTCAAGCGCGTCGACGAGCTTCATGAACTTCTTGGCGCCATCGATGTCGAGGTCAACCTGCATCGACGGGACAAACTCTGCTTCGTCGGTTTCGTAGTCGATCCCTGCTTCCTTGAGGGCATCCCGGATGGCCTGCAGATCCGACGGCTCCGAGTGGATCTCCCAGTTGTCGCCGCTGTCCTTGACTTCCTCCGCACCGGCATCCAGGACGGCCATGAGGATGTCGTCTTCGCTGAGGCCGTTCTTTGGCAGAACCACAACGCCCTTGCGGGCGAACAGGTAGCTGACGGAGCCGGGATCGGCGATGGTGCCACCGTTGCGGGAGATGGCCAGACGTACCTCGGACGCTGCCCGGTTCTTGTTGTCGGTAAGGCACTCGATAAGCAAAGCCGAGCCCTGGGGGCCGCGGGCTTCGTACATGATCTCGGTGTAGTCAACCACTTCACCGGTGAGGCCGGCACCGCGCTTGATGGCACGGTCGATGTTGTCGTTGGGGACCGAGGTCTTCTTTGCCTTGGTGACGGCGAGTTCCAGGCCCGGGTTGCCGGCCAGGTCGGGTCCACCCATGCGGGCAGCGACTTCGATGTTCTTGATCAGTTTTGCGAACGACTTTGCACGCCTGCTGTCAATGATGGCTTTTTTGTGCTTGGTGGTCGCCCATTTGGAGTGGCCTGACATGCTTTACGCTTCTCCTCTGATCATTCGAATAAAGAGTTCATGCACACGCTTCTCCCCTGTCACTTCCGGATGGAAGGAGGTGGCCAGCAAATGGCCGGAGCGCACTGCAACAATTCTAGCCACTCCATGCAAAGCCGGCGTGTGGCTGGCGTGGTCGGGATCCACCTGGGCCAGAACGTCTACGCCCTCACCCACACGCTCGACCCAGGGTCCGCGGATGAACACAGCGTGAACGGGATCCACCCCGTCCTGTCCCGCACTGAAGTCGAGCCCCTTGAAGTCGAGGTCCGTCTCGAAGGACTCACGCTGGCGGCCGAAGGCATTCCGGCGCACAGTGATATCGAGGCCACCGAAGGTCTGCTGCGGGTTTCCCTTGAGGTCGGTGGCGGGGTCCGCAATGTCGTTGGCCAGCAGAATCATTCCTGCGCACGAGCCGTATACCGGCAGACCCTCCGCGATCCGCTGTTGAATCGGCTCGCGGACTTCGAAGATCCGGGACAGTTTGTCGATCGTGGTGGATTCGCCACCGGGAATGATCAGGCCGTCGATGTCGTCCAGCTCTGAGGGCCGGCGGATTCCCACGCCTGTAGCTCCCGCAGACTCCACGGCGTGGATGTGCTCACGAAAATCGCCTTGGAGTGCCAGTACACCGATCCGGAGGCCTGTACCCACGCGTGATGAAGCATCGGAAAGGGGGTTGGTCATTGGTCCATCATAGTGGTCCCTGTGCTTTGGGCAGTGTCCCGGAGCAGCCCGGCACCCGCGGCGACCCGGGTTCCATGCCCCGACTGGGATATATTACAGAGCATGCTTTCCTACAGCGTCCCCCTCGGCAAGCTGGTCCGCACCCTGTCCCGGCTAAGGGGCGGAGGCTCAGCGTTCCCCGGCTTGGTGGTCGAGAAGATCGATCCCCGTTTCATGCAGCGAACGCTTGCGTCGTTGCCCCACGGCGTAGCTGTTGTCAGCGGCACCAACGGCAAGACCACCACCACGAAAATGGTGGTGGAACTCCTGGAGAGCCAAGGCCTGAAGGTGTTCACCAACCGCACCGGCAGCAACTTCACCCGTGGCGTGGCAGCTTCCCTGCTGGGCGAGGTCGACTGGCGGGGCCGGCTTGATGCCGACATTGCAGTGCTCGAACTGGATGAAGCGCACGCTGTGCATTTCGTGAACAAGGTGCCTCCCCGTTTCAGCCTCCTGCTCAATGTCCTCCGGGACCAGCTGGACCGCTTCGGCGAAATCGACAAGACAGCCCGCCTCCTTGAGCACATCGCCTCCAGGACGACGGATACGGTGGTCCTGAACCGCGAGGACCCGCGCGTAGCGCGAATCGCCAACACCATCAACAGCCTCGACGCCGTTTACCACCCCAACGTCCGCTACTTCGGCCTGGACGAATCGCTTCGCAGCACGTTCCCGAACGACGACGAGATGCGGTCCGGAAGCGGCCCCTCACCGTCGGGAACGTCGGTGGCCGCAGCGCCGGGCGAGGCAGTCGATTTGCCGGATGCCGACGTCGTACTTCGCCGGGTAGGCGCCCAGGACGCCGACTTCGAGTTCGACGGCAAGACCGTCACCACCACCATGAAGCTCCGTGGGGTCTACAACATCTTCAACGCCGCCGCCGCGTTGTCTCTGACTCGTGCGGTGCTGGGAACCGGCCCCGTTGACACCCCGAAGCTCGTCAAAGCGCTGGGCAACGTGGCACCGGCCTTCGGACGCGGCGAGAGCCTGACTGTGGACGGCCAACCGCTTGAGCTTGTGCTGGTAAAGAACCCCAGCGGTTTCCGGCTGGGCCTGAAGTCCTTCCCGGCCGGTGGCTACGCAACCATGATCGCCATCAACGACAACTACGCCGATGGCCGGGACATGTCGTGGCTGTGGGACGTCGAATTCGAGTCCCTGCGTGATGGCGGCGTCGAAGTCCTCACCGGTGTCCGCGCTTACGACATGGCCCTGCGCCTCCAGTACGACGACGTTCCGTTCGGCACGGTTGAACCGGACATCACAGCAGCCTTGCGTACGTTCATCGACGGTTCACGGGGCAAGCCCAAGCGCATCTTCTGCACCTACACATCAATGCTTGCAATTCGCCGCGAACTTGCCAAAATCACCATAGTTGAGGTGGTCTCATGACCTCGGAAACCCAGCCCCAGGCCGCATCTGGCCAGGCTTCACAGCCCAGCAAGGGCACCATCCGCGTGCTCCAGCTGTACCCACGGGAAATGAATATCTATGGCGACTGGGGCAACGCCCTGGTCCTCAAGCAACGCATCAAGTGGCACGGCTACACGCCGGAGCTGCTCGAGTACAACGTCGGCGATGAATTCCCGGAGGACGTTGACATCATCGTAGGTGGCGGCGGGCAGGACAGCGGTCAACTTGTCATCCAGGATGATCTCCAGGCGCGTGCGGAGCAACTGCGGGAGCTCGCCGACGACGGCGCTCCCATGTTGGTGATCTGCGGCCTCTACCAACTCTTTGGCAAGTTCTTCAAGACCAGCTCGGGACCCACCATCCCCGGCATCGGCATCCTGGATGTTGAAACCCATGGGACGGACGAACGCCTGATCGGCAACGTCATCATGAAGTCCGCTGAATTCGGCGACATCCTGGGCTACGAGAACCACAGCGGCCAAACCACCCTGGGTGCCGGCGTCGAGCCTCTGGGGACCGTTACGAAAGGTGCCGGCAACAACAGCAAGGATGGCCACGAGGGCGCCCGGTACAACAACGTTGTGGCCAGCTACCTGCACGGTTCCCTGCTGCCGAAAAACCCGGCTATCGCGGACTTCCTGATCAGGACGGCAGCCGAACGCAAGTTCGGTACCTTCGTGCCGGGAATGCCCGACGACGACTACGCCCGCCTCGCGCGCGAACACGCCGCGCGCCGCCCGAGGTAAGCGTCACTTTTCCTTCGTGATCAGCAGTTCATGGGCACCGGCATTCGCGGCGCCCATGGACTCAACCACGGTTTTGGTTCTTTGGCGGGTTTCGGCGTCCGCGGCGGGCGTGGCACATACGCCTTGTGGCGCATCGCTGGCCACTGAACACCACCGATAGGGATCCCGGACAATCACTGAGGGCGCCCATGCCAGATCCGAGGCAGTCCAGGTACCGGCCGCATTTTGGCTGAACTGCGCCCTGACCAGCAGTCCTTCATTGTTCACCACGTACCACGGTGACAACTCTGTGATGCCATTGCCCAGACCGTAGACGATCCACGTGCCTTTATAGTTCTCGATGGGCAGCACTGAGTGGGTGTGGTGCCCGTAGATCATGGTGAACTGTCCGCTGTCCACGAGTGCGTGGGCTACCTCCTGCTGCTGGGTATTGGGTTCACTGGCGTACTCGTCTCCCGCGTGCATCACTCCCAGCACGATGTCCGCACCGAGTGACCTGGCTTGGGTCGCCTTGGCGATCATGGTCGCGGGGTCCAGTTCGTCCACAAGCCATGGATACTCCGGGATCTGGCCGTTGTGCCCGTAGGTCCCCTCGATGACCGCTACCTTGGCGGCGTCCGTTTGCAGCATCAAAATTTCCTTTGATGCTGCTTCCGTCCGGTAGGAGCCGGTATGCTTCAAGCCTGCCGCGTCCAGGGCATCCAGGGTTCGCAGCAGCCCCTCGGTGCCACGGTCAATTGTGTGGTTGCTGGCGGTGGTGCAGGCCTGGTAGCCGAGGTTCTTGGAGGCCGTGACGATTTGTGGCGGCACGTTGAAGGAAGGGTAGGCGGAAAAAGGCCCTTCGGGCGTGGCCACGGGAGTCTCCTGATGGCAGATGGCGAGGTCGCTGTTCCTGATGTAGCGCCGCTGTCCTTCCAGCAGTGGCACAAAAGTGTAGCCCGGCTGACCGGCAGCAGCGGCGTCGGCCCTTGCCTGCTGCCACAACTGGGTGTGGACCAGCATGTCGCCGGTCACGGTGATCGAAGTGCAACGGAGTTCCGCGCAAGCGGGTCCCTTCCCCGGGGTCGGGTTGGGGGCAGGCGTGCGTGTGGGTGAAGGTGACTCACCCGCCGGAGCCGATGCAGCGGTGCTCGGTCTGGGATCGTTGTTCTCGGCGATGACGCCGCAGGCACCCAACGCCATGGCGAGGACCAGGGCGAGTGTCGCCAGCGCTGCCCGGTGTGACCGCTGCCATCCGGTACCAGATGTGATCTTCCCCATGCTTTTCATCCTACGGTGAAGACGAGCGGAACCAGGCGCGCCACCCTTGAGGACACGATCCCTACGTGAAAGAGTCACTTCATGACCAACCCCCTGCTTAGCCCCAGTCCCCTGCCCTACGGACTCCCACCGTTTGCCGGCATATCAGCTGTTCACTACGCCGAGGCAGTCAACGCCGGACTGGCAGAGCATCTGGAGGAAATCAACGTCATCGTGGCCAACCCGGACCCCGCCACGTTAGAGAACACCGCCGTAGCCATGGAACGTTCAGGCCTGCTCCTGAACAGGGCAGCGGCCGCCTTCTTCACAATGGTTTCGGCCCACGCGGACGACGACATCAGAGCGCTCGAGACCGAGCTGTCCCCGAAATTCGCGGCCCATCAGGATGCCGTGTTCATGAACCGGGGCCTGTATGAACGCTTCTCAGCGATCGACGTGGCGGCCCTGAATGCCGAATCAGCCCGGCTGGTGGAGGAATACCTCAAGGAGTTCCGCCAATCGGGTATCCAACTCGACGATGCCGGGCAGGACCGCCTGCGTCAGGTTAACGCCGAGCTCTCACGGTTGGGAACCGACTTTGGCCAGCGGGTCAAAGAGGCCATGAAATCATCAGCGCTGCTTCTTGACGACCTGGAAGAGCTCGCCGGCCTGCCGGAGGAGGACATCGCTGGCGCCGCCGAAGCAGCCAGCTCTGCGGGCCATGCCGGCAAATACCTGCTCACCCTGATTCAGCCCAGTAACCAGCCTGCCCTCGCCTTCCTCGAAAATCCGGGCATCCGGCGTCGTTTGTACGAAGCCTCCCTCGCTCGGGGCACCGATGGCGGACCGTTGGACGTCCGTGATCTGGTGTTGGCCACTGTCCGTTTAAGGGCGGAGAAGGCCAAATTGCTGGGCTTTGCGAACTTTGCCGAGCTGGTGGTGGATCAGCAGACCGCGCCTGGTTTTGACGACGTCCAAACCATGTTGCAGCGGTTGGCACCTGCAGCAGTCCGCAACGCCGGGGCCGAGGCAGAGGCACTGGCCGAGGCAGCGGGCAGGAAACTGGACCCGTGGGACTGGCCGTACTACTCGGCCCGGGTCCGCAAGGACAAATTCAAAGTGGACGAACAAGCCCTGCGTCCCTACTTTTCCTTGGAAAGGGTACTCCACGACGGCGTCTTCCATGCCGCGACCCAGCTCTACGGGATCACGTTCCATGAACGTATGGACCTGGACGGTTATCACCCCGATGTCCGGGTGTGGGAAGTCCGCGACGAGGACGGGAAGGGACTGGGCCTCTTCCTTGGCGACTATTACACCAGGGCGACCAAACGTGGTGGCGCGTGGATGAACTCGCTCGTGGAGCAGTCCACTCTTCTTGGTACGCAACCGGTGGTCATCAACAACCTGAACATCACCAAGCCGGCGCCCGGCGAGCCCACGCTCCTGACCCTCGATGAAGTCAGGACGGTGTTCCATGAATTCGGCCACGCCCTGCATGGCCTGTTTTCACAAGTCACCTACCCGCGATTCTCCGGCACCTCGGTGCCCCGCGATTTCGTGGAATACCCTTCGCAGGTCAACGAAATGTGGATCATGTGGCCGGAAGTACTGGCTAACTACGCGCGGCATCACATCACAGGTGAGGCACTCCCCCAAAACATCGTGGACAAACTCAATGACTCCGTGTTGTGGGGTGAAGGTTTTGCCACTACGGAGTATTTGGGCGCCGCGTTGCTGGATCTTGCGTGGCACGTACTGTCCGAGGCTGACATACCCAAGGACGTCCTTGCCTTCGAAGCCAGCGCACTGTCCCGGGCCTCGATTGCCCACCCCCTGATTCCGCCGCGCTACCGTAGCGGATACTTCCAGCACATCTTCGCCGGAGCGGGTTACGCCGCCGGCTACTACTCCTACATCTGGAGCGAAGTACTGGACGCTGACACGGTGGAGTGGTTCAAGGACAACGGCGGGTTGAACCGTGCCAACGGCACCCGGTTTCGAGCGGAGCTGCTGGCACGGGGCAACAGTCGCGACCCGTTGGAGTCCTTCCGGGCCTTCCGGGGTCGCGACGCGCAACTGGAACCTCTTCTGAAGCGCCGCGGACTCGAGTAGTACGACGCCGGGCCGGT
>NZ_JAQZBY010000019.1:0-53812 GCF_028736865.1 Paenarthrobacter sp. AB444
AACCCACACCGGGTTGGGGGGTCTCCCACATTAACCACCACAACACCGCTGCAGGCCTCCCCCAAGGGAGGCCCGCAGCCGTTAAGGACTACCCCCAGAACCCACCCAGCTCAGCGGCCAGGGACAGCCCTTGTTCGTAGCCGGCCCGCGCCGCAGCTGGGCGGAGCGACAGGTCCATCGCGCTGACCCCGAACATGTGCTCTGAGCCGCTCTCAGGGACGATGGTGCGCACCTGGCTTCCGCTGCTCTGCAGCGTAGACACCTGGGTCTGCAGATCCATTCCCCATTCATGAGGCGTCCGTGTCCGGCCGCCAAACGGCGAGAGCACCAAGACCCTGTGATATCCCGCTGCAAGGTCGGCGTTCTCCGCATTGGTGCGGTATCCGCCGTCGATGTAATGGTTGGTGCCTATGTTGTAGGCGAAGCCGCTGGCGCAGCTGGCGGCCACGGCGTCCACCAAGTCGACTCCGCTGTGGCGGTCGAACACCACAGGCTCCCCGGTTTCGGCGTCTACGGCTGTGAGAAGCACAGCCCGTTCCGGCCACTGCTGCCGGGGCAGTCGCCCCGCCACGGTGGCCCTCCACCTTTCGCTGGCCCCATCCATGGCTGCTGCCAGGTCGAGGGCCGCGGCCCCCATACGGCGGCGCATGTCGGCCATGTCCACCGAGGCGTCCAGGATCTTTCCTGTCCGCTCCATATGGTCACTAACGGATCCAGCCGGCCGCTGTGCTGGTGACCCCGAAGCTGCCGAGGCCGCTCCCCGAGGTGTACGGGAGGGGAGGGAAACGGGAGAAAGCGTGGCCTTCAACAGATCCGCGGGGGCAGCGCCGGCGAGCTGGGCCGCTGCCGTGGAACCGGCCGAGGTCCCAACCGTCAGGTCCGCGCGGGTGACGTCCACACCGCCGTCGTAAAGTCCTGCGACGACGCCGATGAGCCACGCGTTGCCTGTGGATCCGCCGCCGCCGAGGACCAATGCGCGCTCACCGCGGGGGATGCGCGCAGAAGCGTCAGCGGAGGGCCGTACTTGTGCTGCCGCCGAGGCTTCCCGGACAGAAGGGTCGGGTAAGGGAGATGTGTTCATGGGAGTTGCCTTTCGCGAAATGCGTGTCAGGCGCTCCCAGGGGCGGCTTGCTCAGCCGCGGGATCGTGGACTGCAGGGAGCGCCCACTGTGGATACTGCCTTCATGGGTCTCACCTCCAGTCCGAAATTCATGGTTGTTCGAAGTTCACGATCACCGAGAAAGTACCACCGGCGAGGGCCGGTGTGCAATGCCGGCACAACAGCGGGGTCCGCGAACGCGCCTCGAGGCATCAGGCGTTCCCTCCATGTCTGATCGGCATAGGGTACGCCAACGGCTTAAAGGGCTCCTAAAAACCCCTGAAATCCGGTGATTTTGGTCAAAAAAGCGCGGAAACACGCGGAATTTGCTGGCCAAGGCAGCCCAAGCTGGTAAGTTTTCGAACAGTGGCTTGCTCGCATTCCGCTTGAAAGCTCAAAAACGTATGAGTCCAGGAGGACGTAAATGGCTAAGAACCGTAGTGAACTCGTTGCAGAGGTAGCAGGCAAGGCTGGCACCAGCCAGGCAGCAGTCAACTCCGTGCTCGATGCACTGTTCGAAGTTTTCGAGACTTCTGTCGCTGCTGGCGAGAAGATCACCATCCCGGGCTGGCTCGCCGTTGAGCGCACCGACCGTGCAGCCCGCACCGGCCGCAACCCGCAGACCGGCGAAACCATCCAGATCGCAGCAGGCCACAGCGTCAAGCTGACCGCTGGCTCCAAGCTGAAGGCAGCTGTCGCCAAGAAGAAGTAACTTCTTCGGCACAGGCCTTGAAAGGGCGGCAACCTGACGGTTGCCGCCCTTTCTTCTTCGAGTAATGCACATAGCGCACCTTTCGATTCGCAGCCCGGCGACAGGTAGCGGACAATGGATAGGTGCCATCAGCAAGAAGTTCCGCAACTGCCCCTTCGTCTCCTCCCAAGCCGGGAGTGCGGGGAGGCTCTACAGCCGCGGGGATTTCACTTCCCTGGCAAGTGGCGGGATTGGCAGTTCTGTTCCTCACTCTTGCCGGCGCGCTGATCTTCTCCGGCGCCTCGGCGGCCCGCCAGGTTTCAGACCCCGGTGCCTTGGTCAGATGGGGCCTGCCGTTTGCCAAGGCCGTCCACAACGTCTCGATAGCCACCGTGATCGGCGGCCTGATCTTCGCTGTCGGCATCCTGCCCAAGAACCTCGGCGGATCCCGTTCGCGCGAGAAGGACGCCGACGCTCCTGAGCATCCGGCCTTCGCCAGGGCCCTTGCGGTGGCGGCTGCCGCAGGTGCCGCGTGGACCCTGTCCGCTGTGGCAGTCCTCGTCCTGACCTACGCCGACGTCGCAGGGCAGTCGCTCTCAGGTGACGCGGAGTTCACCCGTTCACTGGTCTACTTCATGACCGACATCGAAACGGGCAAAGCGTGGCTTGCCGTGACGATTATTGCCGCCGTGGTCACGACGGCGCTGTTCGGCGTCCGGTCCTTGACCGGTCTGGCATTTACCCTCGTGCTCGCGTTGATCGGATTGATCCCGACAGCACTTATCGGCCACTCCTCGAGTTCCAGCGACCACGAAGGTGCCATCAATTCCCTGGGCCTGCACTTGGTGGGCGTCTCCACCTGGGTGGGCGGAATCATCATGCTGGCTGTCTTGTCGGGACTCCTTACCGGTTCACGGAAGGAAGGGATTTCGGATATCACGGAGCAGACCCTCCGGCGTTTCTCCTCCTTGGCAGGCTTCGCTTTTGTCCTGGTGTTCGCTTCGGGTGTCATCAATGCTGCCATCCGGGTCACCAACCCCGCAGACCTTTTCGGCTCGTCCTACGGGCAACTGATCGTGGCCAAAGCACTGGCCACGTTGGTGCTGGGCGGCATCGGCTTCATGCACCGCCAGTGGGTCATCCCGCAACTCGGGAAGAACGGTTCCATGTCGGCCCGGCGGGTGCTCTGGCAGCTGGTTTTGGTTGAGCTGCTGGTGATGGGCGCGACGTCGGGACTCGCCGTTGCGCTCGGACGCTCGGCTCCGCCGCAGCCCACCACCTACGCACCCGACGCCTCGCCGTCGTTCATCCTCTCCGGATACGAATTGCCTCCGGAACTGACCCCTGCGCGCTGGCTGACCGAATGGCGCTTTGACTGGCTGTGGGTGGGCGTTGCCTTGTTCGGCGCCGTCACCTACATCATGGGCATCGTCAAGATCCGCCGGCGCGGAGACCGATGGTCTGCCTTCCGGACGGTGAACTGGATGATCGGCCTGGTGGTCCTCACCTACATCACGTCCGGCCCGCCGGCAGTCTACGGCCGTGTGCTGTTCTCTGCGCACATGGTGGACCACATGGCACTCACCATGGTGGCACCCATCTTCCTGGTTCTCGGCACTCCCGTGACGTTGGCCTTGCGTGCGCTGCCGTCCCGCGGCGAGGGTGCCCACGGCTCACGTGGCCTGCGGGAGTGGCTGCTGCTCTTCGTGCACTCCCGGTTCTCGCAGGTGGTCACGCACCCCTTGTTCGCGGCTGCCAACTTCGCCGGCTCCATTGTCTTGTTCTACTACTCGGACCTGTTCGGCCTGGCCATGCGAGAGCACGTTGGCCATGAGCTCATGAACCTGCACTTCCTGCTGACCGGATACATCTTTGTGCTCAGCATGATCGGCAGCGATCCACTGCCTCGTCGTGCGCCCTATCCGATGCGTCTGCTGCTCCTGCTGGCCACCATGGGATTCCATGCCTTCTTCGGAGTGTCCATCATGGGCGGCACAGGTCTGCTCGCGGCCGACTACTTCGGCAACCTGGGCCGTGCCTGGGGCCCCACGGCCTTGGGGGACCAGCAACTGGGCGGCGCAGTTGCCTGGGGCATCGGTGAAATCCCCACGCTGCTGGTGGCCATCGGTGTAGCGGTCATGTGGTCCCGGTCGGACGAACGGGAGAAACGACGGGTGGACCGCGCGGCCGACAGGAATAACGACGCCGATCTCAGTGCTTACAACGATATGTTTGCCCGGCTGGCTGAGCGTGATGCCAGGCTGGCGGGCCGGACGGCCAAAGCTGCACCATCAGCCCCGGCCGAACGCCCCATAAACGACAATGCCGGGCAGAGCGACCCGAATACCAAGCTGGAAGGACGCTGATGAGCGAATCCGTACGTACCCAACACCGGGTCCGGGCCTCCGAACTCGAGGGCCGCGGCTGGCTCAATACGGGCGGCAAGTCCCTGGACCTCGAGTCCCTGCGTGGCAAGATCGTGCTGCTCGATTTCTGGACCTTCTGCTGCATCAACTGCCTGCATGTGCTCGATGAGTTGCGCCCCCTGGAAGAGAAGTACTCGGACGTCCTGGTGACCGTCGGCGTGCACTCGCCCAAGTTCGAGCATGAGGCAGACCCCGTCGCATTGGCATCGGCTGTTGAGCGCTACGAGATCCACCACCCGGTTTTGGACGACCCCGAACTCGCCACCTGGAAGGCGTACACGGCTCGTGCATGGCCCACGCTGGTGGTCGTGGATCCGGAGGGTTACATCGTGGCCCATCTTTCCGGTGAGGGCCACGCAGACGGCCTCGCTGTCCTTCTGGAAGAACTCGTCGCCGAACACGAAGCGAAGGGGACCCTCCACCGCGGCAACGGTCCCTACGTAGCCCCGGTGCCGACGTCGGGCACCCTGCGGTTCCCCGGCAAGGCAACCCAGCTCGCCAACGGCAATTACCTGGTAGTGGATTCCGGCCACCACCGTCTGGTGGAGTTGCGCCCGGACCTGGAAACCGTCGAGCGCGTCATTGGTTCGGGCACCAAGGGTTACCTGGATGGGCAGTCCGAAATTGCTCAGTTCAACGAACCCCAGGGTGTCACCCTGCTGCCGTCCGAACTTGCCTGGAAGCTCGGCTACGACGCGGTTGTGGCAGACACCGTCAACCACCGTCTCCGCGGTGTGACACTCAGCTCCGGTTACGTCCAGACGATCGCCGGCAACGGCGTGCAACGGCTCCTGGACACAGGTCCTGCCCGCGTCACCGATTCAGGCGCCGGTACCTGGTCTGAACACCACGACGACGGTCCGGCTGACTTCGCGGGCGACGCCGTGGATGTCGGAGCGCTGGGTGTTGGCACCGAGGTTTCATTGTCCTCCCCGTGGGATGTGGTCTGGAGCGAAAAGCTGCAGAAGGTTGTCATCGCAATGGCCGGCACCCACCAGATTTTCGCTTACGAACCCCTGGCCAACGAGGTCTCCATCCTGGCCGGCTCAGGTCTCGAAGGCCTGCTGGACGGTAAAGCCGAGGAAGCCTGGTTTGCCCAGTCCTCGGGCGTGGCGATCGACGGCGAAGACAACATCTGGGTAGCTGACTCGGAGACCTCGTCCCTGCGCCGTCTAGTCATCAGCGATTCCGGTGTCACGGTGGAAACCGCTGTGGGCAAGGGTCTGTTCGATTTCGGCTTCCGTGATGGCGAGGCTTCCGAAGCACGCCTTCAGCACCCCCTCGGTGTGACGGTGCTGCCGGATAACTCCGTGGCCATTGCCGACACGTACAACGGAGCTGTGCGCCGCTACGACCCCGCAACCAAGTCCGTCTCCACGCTGGCGAGGGGCCTTGCCGAGCCGAGTGACGTCGTCGTGGTTCAGGTCGAAGGCAGCGACCCGCTGCTGGTGGTGGTTGAGTCGAACAAGCACCAGCTGGTCTTGGTGCCGATCCCCAAAGAAGCCCTCCAGGTGGACGAAGGTGCATCGCAAACACAGCGTCCCAAGAGCCCGGTGACCCCCGGAACACTGGAGCTTGCTGTGCGCTTCAAGGCTCCCACCGGGCAGAAGCTTGATGACCGCTGGGGCGATCCCACCCAAATGAAGATTTCCTCCACCCCGCCTGAGCTGTTGGTTTCCGGCGGCGGAACATCGGTGGGTCTCCTGCGGACGCTGGAACTCTCGGCGGATGTTCCCGAGGGCATCCTGCACATCACAGCCCGCGCGGCTGCTTGTGACGGACCCGAGACCGAAGACGGCGAGATCCCTGACCACGCAGCATGCCATCTGTACCAGCAGGACTGGGGCATTCCCGTGGTCCTGCAGGCCGACGGCGAGTCCGAGCTGGTGCTGGACCTGCGCGGCATGGACTAAAACGGCAACCCCAAGCCAAAGATGAATGGCCCGGTTCCTCCCCACAGCGGGGCAGGAGCCGGGCCATTGTGCGTTGAGCAGCGGAGCTTGAGCAGCGGGGCTTAAGCAGCGGTTTTACGCGGGGCTTACGCAGCCAAGCGGCTAGAACGTCAGCAAGGGCGTCACCGTCACCGTGTCGCCTTTGATGTCCAACTGTGTGGTGAAACTGAAGTCATGCTCTACGTTGAGGTCGTTGACGAGTCCGGTGAAGAGGTTGACCTCCCTGGCCGTCAAAGTGGCCTTGCCGTTCAGGGGTGCGACAACCCACCTGCCGCTGAACGGCTCGATGGTGATCTTGGGGTACTCCGTAATGGCCCACTTGATGGTTCCGTCCACTACCCGGGCGTTGCTGACGTGGTAGAAGGGGCAGTCGGGCTGCAGACGCTGTTGTTCTGTTGCCTGGGCCGCGCAGCTGTCGAGGAACTCGCGGACCTTGCCTGCCACGGCGTCGTTCATGGCCTTGGTGGAACGGGTCTGCAGGTTCAGGGGGGCCTGCCCGCCGTCGCGCGTTGCCACCAGTGCCGATGTTACGGGAGCTTCGAAGTAGGTCCCGTTCAAGCTGGCTTCATATTTGCCCGGGAAGAACACGGCGAACGTGTTGCGGCCGTTGGGCATGTTGACCGGCACACCGTTGAGGGTGGCTTCGCTGGAGTTCACCACGGTGACGTCAATGGTGGGCAGGGTAGTAGGAACGAACGCCCACTTGGCAAAGAAAAGCCACTGTGTTCCGGTGCGTTCCATCAGGAATTCGGTATGGAGGCGGCTGCCGTCCAAGGTGTAGTCCACCGGGACCGACACTCGGTTGGTACCGCGGGCCTCCGGGTTCCCCACTTTGACGTCGGACAGCTTGGAAGCGGCGGTCTGAAGGGCGGTTCCGTCCAGCATGGCAGCATTGGCACTGGGCACTTTGGCTCGCAGCAGCCCGAGCGCTTCTTCGCCGTTTCCATCCTGGAGGGCCTGTAAATACTCCTTGACCGGCTGCTGTGGACTGGCCACGGAGGAGCTCACCAAGTTGATGGAGACGATCGCTCCCGCGACAGCAAGCATCAGACCGAGCAGCCATCCGGCTGCGGTCTTTACGAACGCTTGACTCAACTGCACGCCCTTTACGTTACCTGCCGCAGCAGCCACCGACGTGCAGGAGGTGCCGGTTGTGACGCCTGGTGCTAGCGTCGGCGACGTGAAGATGTGCCGAAAACACCGCGCATGAGGTCACGGCCAAGCTGGGTTCCCATGGACCGGACCATGCTCTTCAGACCGCCTCCCAACGCTCCACCGAGCGCTCCTGCAATGTCTCCGAACACGCTGTCCTGCGGTGAGGGCTGCTGGGGGACAGGTACGGGAGCGGGCGGCGTCGGGAAGGAATCGGGGGCTGATGACGCGGGACGCGAACTGGGCCGCCCGAGGATCTCTTCCTCGATACGGCGTGCCTCGGCATCGATGTCGGCCTGGGAAGTGCCGGCAGGCGAAGCCGGTGAACCGGAGGACGGGACCGGCGGCTGGCCCGGTGCGGCATCCCCGGTGGGCGCTGCGGCCTTGCCGTTGAGTTTCTCGTAGGCCGAAAGGTTGTCCACTGCTGTCCCGTACTTGGCCAGGAGGGAAGACGCGGCGATGGTGCTCTTGATGAGGTCATCGGCGCTGGGACCCATGACGGATTCAGGGGCGCGGAGCTTGGTCAAGGCCACAGGCGTAGGTGCGCCCTTCTCGTTCATGACCGTGATGACGGCCTCGCCGATGCCGGCCGAGGTGAGGGTCTCTTCGAGATCGTAGTCGCTCACCGGGAAGGTGGACACGGTGGCTTTCAGGGCCTTGGCGTCCTCGGGCGTGAAAGCGCGAAGGGCGTGCTGGACACGGTTGGCCAACTGGCCCAGGACATCTGCCGGGACGTCCTTGGGCGTCTGGGTGACGAAGAAAATGCCTACGCCCTTGGAACGGATCAGCCGTACGGTGGTGGTGATGGCTTCAAGGAAGGCCTTGGAGGCGTCGTTGAAGAGCAAGTGGGCTTCATCCAGGAAGAACACCAGCTTTGGTTTGTCGAGGTCGCCTGCTTCGGGAAGTTCCTCGAACAGGTCCGCCAGGAGCCACATCAGGAAGGTGGAGAACAGGAGCGGCTTGGTCTGCAGGGTGGGCAGTTCCAGGCAGCTGACCACACCGCGGCCGTCCGGGGCTGTACGGAGCAACTCGGCGGTATCGAATTCAGGTTCGCCGAAGAACTTCTCCATGCCCTGCGCTTCCAGGCCGATCAACTCACGCAGGATCACCCCGGCAGTAGCCTTCGACAGCCCGCCGAGTTCAGCGAGTTCGGCTTTGCCCTCGTCCGAGGTGAGGAACTGGATCACCGCGCGGAGGTCCTTGAGGTCGATCAGCTCAAGGTTCTTCTGATCCGCGAAGTGGAAGATCAGCTGGAGGCTGGACTCCTGGGTGTCGTTGAGATCCATGATGCGGGAAAGCAGGATGGGCCCGAACGAGGTGATGGTGGCCCGGACCGGGATCCCGTTTCCGTCTCCGCCGAGGGACAGGAATTCCACCGGGAAGTTCTTGGCTTGCCAGTCCTGTCCGAGCGCAGAGGTACGCGCAGTCAGCTTCTCGCTGCCAGTGGCCGGCGTCGCCAAACCGGAAAGATCACCCTTGATGTCCGCGAGGAAAACCGGAACACCCGCCGTCGAAAGTTGTTCGGCGATCATGTGCAGCGTGACCGTCTTGCCGGTGCCCGTGGCGCCGGCCACCAGTCCGTGCCTGTTCATCATGGCGAGTGGCAGGCGTACCTGGGCTTCCTTGTGGACTTCACCGTCCACAATTGCGGCGCCGAGCTCAATGGTGGCCCCTTCCAAGGTGTAACCCTCTTGGATGGTGGCGAGTTTTTCCGCAGTGGTTTTCTTGGCCATGCGCATAGCTTAGCTGGGCTTGGCAAGATCCTTGCTGAAGGCCAAATGCTTGATGTCCTCGGGGTCTGCGGCGAGGTCGAACAGGGCTTTGTACCCTGTGGCGAGGTAGAGGTTCTTGGCCTCGGGTTGCCTTGGTCCGGTGGTCAGGTAGAGCTTCCGGTAGCCACGCCGGCGTGCCTCGTTCTCGAGCTCTGCCAGGACCAAACGGGCCAGCCCGCGCCTGCGGTGCGCCGAGTGCGTCCAGATCCGCTTGAGCTCAGCCGTGTGCTCATCGTAGCGGCGGAAGGCGCCGCCGGCGACGGATTCGCCGTTCTCCTGAATGATGATCAGCGCACCATGCGGGGGTGCGAATTCCTCGGCGGGGTAGCGGTTCAGTTCCTCGGAAGCACCTTCGCTGCTGAAGAGGTCCCCGTACCGGGTGTTGTATTCAACGGCGAGCTCGTCCAGGAGCGGACGCACGCGAGGGTCCCGCATGGGCAGACTGAGGACGGTAAGGCCCGACGGCGGGCGGGTTGGGGTTGAGGTCATAGCGTGCCTTTCGTAGGTGGAACCCAAGTAGGGGACAGATAACGCTCTACTGAGGGGCCAGAGCGACAGTATCTGTCCCCTAGTTGGGTTGGAGGGCTGGGACGGCGGTGGTCAGGGTTTCCAGGATCCTGCGGGCCAAGGCGTCGTTCTCCCGGAAAGGAGCTGCGTTGGTGTTCGGACGCGCGAACGCCCCCGCGCCCCAGCCCGAAGTCCAGGGACCCACGGCAAACAAACCCTGCTGTGGGCTTCCAACCGGTGAGAGGACCTCGAAATTCCCGGAAACCAGGAGCTTGCCCGTCGAGTGTGTGCCCTCGGAAGTGAGCAGCCGCTGTTCGGTGCCCCAACCGGCGTCGTGCAGGTCCGCCAAGGCGGGATTCGCCGAACGCTCGACCGAAGGGGAGGGCAACCGCGCTTCAATGTACGCGGCCGCATCGACAACCAACGGCGACTGGAACGAGCCCGCCACGAAGCGGCCCAGGGACTCATCAGCGCGTACCCACATGCCGGGGCCCAGGAATTTGAGGAGTCCGGCCCTGTGGAGGGCCAGCATCTCGCGGAGACGGTGCGACGGCGGCCCCGAGTCCACGAAACTGAAGAAACCGTGCCACCACCCATGGATGGACTGCTGGGAGCGGGCGTTCAGCCGTTCCTGCGGGACCAGCCGGCCAAGGTCCATGTACACGTACAACAACGCAGTGAACAGGGCCAGGGTTTCGGAGTGGTCGGGCCCGGTCCGGAGGTCGAGGTCCCGCTGGATGTAGGTGGTGACGGCGCGCTGGACGGCGTCGTGGTCCGCGAAGGCGCAGCCACTGAGCGGGTGGTCCAACTTTTCCAGGTCAAGGCGCAGGGCAGGATCCGGGACGGAGACGGCAACGAGTTCCTCCCGGAGCTGGCTGTACCAGTCAAGGGCATCGAAGCGGGCTTCAAAGTCGGCCCAGGAGCCCAGGACACGCTCCGGGTAGCCGGTGAAGAGCTCACGGTAGTAGGCGTAGCCCGCGTCCTTGGCGATCAGCGGCCACAAGTGCGCCCGGAAATCCAGCTCCTGATGCTCGGCGAGCAAGGCGTCGATGGCTGCTGCGGTGAAGTACCGCGGACGTTCCACTGGCGTGCGCAGTGTGGAGGAAATCTTGGAGTGGTAAGGCACCCCGCGTCGTGACCCTGCCCAAATCCGCGGCTCGGCGCCGGAAGGCAGGTAGTCGAGTCCGCCGTCGGGCCTTTCCTCGAAGCGGCCGCCACGGCCCTCGAACAGCAGCACGAGAAGGTCAACGAACGCCAGGCCCATGCCGGAGACGATGACGTCCTGGCCAGCCTCAATCCCCGAATAGTCCACGTCCGTGGTGTAGGACGGCGGCGCATGGAACCCGCCATGGCGGGCGGCGAACTCGCTGTGCCGGGCGGACTCGGGGTCAACCTGGGAGTCGGTGTGGCCCAAGGCGTACACGACGACGTCGGCGACCACCTCGGAGCCGGAGGCCAACCGCACGCGGTGGGAACCGTCGTCGTGCCCGCCTTCAGTGGCGACCGAAACGGCGGAGGCGGGTGAAACGGAGGTGGCGGTGTCCTGTTGGACCGTTACCGTCACCTCGGGGCCAAGGGCGCTGACTGCCCGGCCAAAGAACCATTCGAGGTACTTGCTTTGGAGCTGGCGTGTGGGAAAGGACGCAGGGGTCAGTTCGCGCAGTTGGGCCAGCAAGTGCGCTTCCAAGGGAGGGACGTCGCGGATGGTTCCGTCCAGGACGCCGGCGGCCCACGTGGACAGCCCCGGACCCTGCACGGAAGGACCCTCGCAGGTTACGGAGTCATCGGTGAACATGGTGACGTCCGCGGCGGTGGAGTTCAGAAGCAGTCCCGGGCTCTGGTCATAGCGCCAGATCCTCCCGGAACCGGGCTGGTGGGGCTCTATGACGTGGATGTCCAGGGGGCCGTTGAACAGGTCCGGCCGGTTGGCTGCGAGTCGTTCCAGGACACCGGCCGTGCGGGGACCGCCGCCAATGAAGGCGATGGCGGGAACTCGTGGCGGCATGGGATCTCCTGAAATGCAGTGGTTGGTGATGCCCAATCTAGGGACTCCCGGAGGTGCTGGTCGAGGAGCGGGTAATGGCCGTTCACCACGCGTCATGGGCCGTTAACCAACGCAAAACAGAGACTCATGCGACGTTTCGTGACGCGGATTGTGACGCTCCAAGAACTCCGGCGAAGCCCCGAGAAGTCCAGTGAAGAAGTGCAAATACCCGCCTTGCTGGAGGCTTTGGCACGCCCATAGATTGGCAGCCATCCGATAGAGAACAACCAACGAAATGAGGTGGCGCATGAGTGCAATCGCACCGCCTGCCACGGCGGACACTGCACCGCCCACCCCGGATTACTCCGAGTACAAGCTGGTGCCCGCCCGGCATCCCTGGCGTTGGGTCGGGACGGTGGTGGTCGCCGCCGGTGTAGTTGCGATCGCCTGGTCCCTTGTCACCAATCCCCGTTGGGAGTGGGGCGTAGTGGCCCAGTGGTTCACGGCGCAGTCAGTGGTCACCGGCCTTGTCGAGACGCTCAAGCTCACCGCCATCTCCGGCGTCCTTGGCTTCGTGCTCGGCTTCATCCTGGCGCTCATGCGTCTGTCGGCTTCGCCATTGCTGGTCTCGGTGTCCTGGACGTTCTCCTGGATTTTCCGCTCAACCCCGCTGCTGGTCCAGCTCCTGCTCTGGTACAACCTCGGCTACCTGTACGAGAAGATCAGCCTGGGCATCCCTTTCACCGATGTCCGCTTCTTCGAGGCGCAGACCACCACGCTCATCAGCCAGTTTGCTGCAGCGGTCCTGGGCCTGACGTTGAACCAGGCCGCCTATTCCGCGGAAATCATCCGTGGCGGCATCCTCTCCGTGGACCAGGGCCAGCTCGAAGCTGCCTCCGCTTTGGGCATCCCGGCCTGGAAGCGCAATACCAGGATCATCCTGCCCCAAGCCATGCGCGCCATCCTGCCCAACGCGTTCAACGAGATCATCGGCCTGGTCAAGGGCACCTCGATTGTGTACGTCCTGGCCTACTCCGAGCTGTTCTACACGGTCCAGGTCATCTACAACCGCACCCAGCAGGTGCTGCCGCTGCTCCTGGTGGCGACGCTCTGGTACGTCGTCATCACCTCGGTGCTGAGCGTTTTCCAGTACTACATCGAACGCCACTTCTCCAAGGGCGCCGTCCGGAACCTCCCGCTCACCCCGTTGCAGAAAGCGCGGAAATTCTTTGCAAGCCATGCTCCCTCCTCGACCACGAAGGACGCCCGATGAGCATCATCGCCGCACGCAAGCAAGCAACGACGACGGCGGCACAGGCTGCCGCTGAAACGCCGGCCGCCGCCTCGGCCGGGACAGCTTCAGCCGGGTCAGCTCCGGCCGCAACGGCTGTGCAGCCGGTACCCACGCGCGGGCAGGTCGACATCACCAACGTCCGCAAGTCCTTCGGCGCCACGGAGGTCCTCAAGGGAGTGTCCCTCTCGGTTCCCCCGGGTGGTGTCGCAGTGATCGTGGGCCCGTCCGGCTCCGGCAAGTCCACCCTGTTGCGGACCATCAACCACCTGGAGAAGGTCGACGGCGGCTACATCACCATCGACGGCGAACTGGTGGGTTACGAGGTCCGCGGCAACAAGCTCCACGAACTGCGCGAGAAGGACATCCTCAAGCAGCGCACGAACATCGGCATGGTGTTCCAGAACTTCAACCTGTTCCCGCACCTGACTGCGCTGGAGAACGTGGCTGAAGCGCCGGTCGTGGCGCAGGGCCGTTCCAAGGCCGAAGCACGCAAGCGCGGACTGGAACTCCTGGACCGCGTGGGCCTGAAGGACCGTGCAGACGCCTACCCCCGCCAGCTTTCCGGTGGGCAGCAGCAGCGCGTTGCGATTGCCCGGGCGCTGGCCCTTGATCCGAAGATCCTGCTCTTCGACGAGCCCACGTCCGCCCTGGACCCGGAGCTGGTCAACGAGGTCCTCGATGTCATCCGGGAACTCGCCACATCAGGAACCACCCTCATTGTGGTGACCCACGAGATGGGCTTTGCCCGGGACGTCGCAGACACTGTGGTGTTCATGGACGACGGTGTGATCGTCGAGTCCGGCTCGCCCCAGGACATCTTTGCCAACCCCCGTGAAGAACGTACCCGCACATTCTTCTCCCGAGTCATCGAACCGGCTTTCAACATCTAGGACCCCTCCATGCTTCGCACCACCCGTTCCACCTCCGCCGTCCGTCCCGCCAAAACCAAGCTTCTGGCACTCGCGGTGCTGCCCGCCGTCGTCCTTCCTGTCCTGGCCGGTTGCGCCGACCCTGGGGCGTCGGCAGCCAAGCCGGAATCCGAAGCCGCTAAGAACGGCATCGTCTACAACACCTCCGTGGACCAGAACCGCATCCGCAGCGAAAAGGATGCAACTGCCGCTGCAGCCGTCCCTGCCGCCATCGCCAAGGACGGCAAGCTGACCGTTGCCACCACCGCCGGTTCCATCCCGCTGTCCTTCCACGCCACGGACGACAAGACCCCGATCGGCGTCGAGGTGGACATCGCCCAGCTGGTGGCCGACAAACTCGGCCTTGACCTGGACCTGCAGGTGACCTCGTGGGAGAACTGGCCGCTGAAGACCCAGTCCGGCGACTTCGAGGCTGTGTTCTCCAACGTGGGCATCAACGCAGCCCGCGTGAAACTGTTCGACTTCTCCACCTACCGCGCAGCCTTCATGGGCTTCGAAGCGAAGAAGAGCTCCAACTACGACATCAAGGGCTCCGACGACATCTCGGGCCTCAAGATTTCCGTGGGCTCGGGCACCAACCAGGAAAAGATCCTGCTCGCCTGGAACAAGGAGCTCGAAGCGAAGGGCAAGGCACCGGCCACGCTGCAGTACTACTCCTCCGACGCCGACACCATCCTGGCGCTCTCCTCGGGCCGAACCGACCTGAACCTCGCTCCGTACCCGTCCGTGACCTACCGCGAGAACACCCGTGACGACCTCAAGGTAGTTGGCAAGGTCAACGCCGGCTGGCCGTCCGAGACCTTGGTGGCAGCAACCACGCTCAAGGGCAACGGCCTGGCCCCGGCCATCACCGACGCCTTGAACTCCACCATCAAGGACGGCTCCTACGCCAAGGTCCTGGAACGCTGGGGCCTTTCCGAAGAAGCCGTCCCCGAATCCAAGACCGTCACCGAAGCAACCTTTGGAACAGGCAAATGAAATTCCAGGTCCTGGATATCATTCCCCACCTGAAGAATCCGGTCACGGGGGAGATCGTCTCCACCGCTGACCGGCTCAACCAGGTGGTGGAGACTGCCCGCCGTGCCGAGCAACTCGGTTTCGACAGCTTCTCCGTGGGGGAGCGGCACGCCGGCGAGTTCGTCTCGTCCTCGCCGACGACGGTCCTCGCCGCCATCGCGGCGGTCACCAGCCGCATCCGCCTCCAGACCGGGGTCACCGTGCTCTCCGTCCTGGATCCGGTGCGCGTGGCCGAGGATTACGCAACGATCGACCAACTCAGCCGTGGCCGCCTCGAACTGGTGATCGGCAAGGGCAACGAGGTATTGCAGTATCCGCTCTTCGGCCTGTCACTGGATGACCAGTGGGACCTCCTGGCCGAGAAATACGCGCTGCTCCGGACCCTGTGGCGCAAGGAAAGTGTCACCTGGTCCGGCCGCTTCCGGCCCGCCCTCACCGAACCAACGACGACGACGCCGCGCCCCTTCGCGGGTTCGCCGCGGATTTGGCACGGCTCGGCTACAACCCTGACGTCCGCTGCGCTCGCCGCCAAGTGGGGCGATCCGCTGTTCACAGCCAACGCCATCCAGCCCCGGGAAAACTACAAGGTCCTGATCGACCACTACCGCGAAGAGTACGAACGCCACGGCCATGATCCGCGGCACCAGTACCTTGGCTCGGGCAGCGGGGCAGGCGGGGTATTCATCGCGGACACCACGCAGGAGGCCATCCGCCAGTACGGTCCCGTCTATGAGGGCCTGACCGCCGGCCGCAACGTCCCCGGCAACAACTCGCCCTTCCGGGACATCGAACACGCGGTTGCCGAGGGGCCCGCACTGGTGGGAAGCCCGGAGCAGGTCATCGACAAGATCCTCAGCTACCACTCGCTGTACAACCACGATCTCCAGTCGATCTCCCTGCCCACCACGTTGCCGTTCGAGCAGCAGCTGGAAATCCTGGAGCGGTTTGCCCTGGAAGTCATCCCGGCCGTCCGTACGTCCGCCCCCACCACACTGTGGGAGTCCGGGGACCCCTTTGCCGGCCGCCCGGAGTTTGCCGGGGCCACCGAACCGGACGCAGCAGCAGCCGTCACCGCCGACCACGCCTTGAACAGGAGCGACACCGCACATGTCTACGCACACTGAAACCGCGCTCGAAGCCTTCGACGAGGAATGGCAGGAGTGGCACGCAGCCCACGAACGTCACCGCGCCCACCCGCACGGCTTCCTGGCCGTCACCCACCTTCACTGGCTGACCGCTGAGCCGACCCGGCTGGAAGGTGCGCCGGGAACCTGGAGCGCGGCAGACGACGTCGTACGTGTTGATCTTGAGGCGGGCGAAAGCCTGCTGCAGGACGGAGTTGAGCTCAGCGGCAGCGTTGGGCTCGGGCCGATCGCGGAACGCGGCGGCATCAACCTCGTATCCGGGGACACCGTGATCGAGGTGGCCAAGCGTGGCGGCGAGTACATCGTGCGCCCGAGGAACCCGGAGAACGCGTTGCTCCAGGACTACCAGGGCACACCCGCGTACACCCCCAATGCGGCGTTTGCCGTGGCTGGGACCTTTGTCCCGTTCGAGGCGCCGCGTGAGACCACCGTGGGTGCGGCCGTCGAGGGCATCCAGCATGTCTATGAAGCCCCGGGTGAAATCCGTTTCAAGCTTGCCGGGCAGGAGCTGGCGCTGACCGCGTTCAACGGGTACGCACCGGGGTCCTTGTCCGTGCTGTTCACGGACCAGACTTCCGGAAAGACCACGTACGCCGCGAACCGGTCGCTGTCCGTGACACCCGCCGCTGATGGCACCGTGACGCTGGACTTCAACCGCGCGGTCAACCTGCCGTGCGCCTACACGGACCTCGCCACCTGCCCGCTGCCGCCTGCCGAAAACCGGCTGCCCGTGGCCATCGAAGCCGGCGAAAAGATTCCCTACGAACGTCAGGACCAGAAGTGAGCATCTCCCATACCCCAGGATTCCTGGCCATCGAACTGGATGGGGCCGGATACCAGGACCTCGCCGGGGCTGTCCTCGCCGCGGAATCCGCCGGCTTCCATGTAGCCACGTTCCAGGACGCACCCCAAGCAGGACGAGCGAATGCCCTGCAGCGCGCCGCGTTCGCCGGCCCGATCACCCGGACCCTCGCCGTCGTGCCGGAAGTGGACACTGTCTATACGGAGCCCTTCCACATCTCCACGCAGCTCGCCAGCCTGGATTACGTTTCCGGGGGCCGTGCCGGGTGGATCGTAACCGCGGACGAGTCACCTGAGGCGGCTGCCGCCGTCGGACGCTCCTTTGTCTCCGGTGAGGCACTCGCACAGGAAGCCGCGGCCTCCATCGAGGTGGGCCGGCGTTTGTGGGATTCCTGGGAGGACGACGCCGTCATCCGCGATGTGGCCACGGGCCGCTACCTGGACGTCGACAAGCTCCACTACGCCGATTTCGAAACCCCTGCCGATTTCGCAGGCACCCCGTATTCGGTAAAGGGACCGTCCATCATTCCAAGGCCGCTGCAGGGGCAGCTGCCCGTACTTGCCGCCGCGTCCTTGGTGGGCGACGGCCTGGTGCCGGCTGAGGCCGTCGACGCTGTTCTGGTCTCGGCGCCCACACCCGAGCTGCTGAACGCCGAGATCCGGGACGTCCGTGCAAGGCTGGGCGGTTCGGTGGCCGTTGTTGCCGAGCTCGACGTCGTGCTGGACGCCCGCGGGCAGGCTGCGGAAGCGCGCGTAGCCTCTTTGCCGGACAGCGGACGGGCACGTTATGCCGGACCGGCTGCGGGACTCGTCGAGCTGCTGGACGTCTTGCTGGGCGAAGCCGATGGCATCCGTCTCCACCCCGCTGCCGTGGACGTGGATCTTGAGGAGCTTTCCCGTCTTGTCCTTCCCGAGCTGCGGCGCAGTGGTTCGCTGCGCGGACCTATCCAGGATGGAACCTTCCGCGATCTGCTGGGCCTTGGGCCGGCGCAGAACCGCTACGCCACCGCCGCCTCCGGAACAGGAAAGTAAGGACCACCATGACACGCGATATTTTCCAGCCGAGCGGCCAGATCCAGTTCGGCATCTTCTTCCAGGGCGTCAACTCAGGCACTGTCTGGAAGGCAGCGGAATCGGGTTCGCAGACAGACTTCGAATCCTTCCGCCGGATCGTACAGACCGCTGAGCGCGGCAAGTTTGCTGCGTTCTTCCTGGGCGAAGGGCTGCGGCTTCGTGAACATTTGGGGCGTCCACATGCCCTGGATGTCGCCGGACGGCCCGATGCCCAGACCATGCTCGCCGCCCTCGCATCGGTGACGAAGAACATCGGCCTGGTAGCCACCCAAAACACCACCTACAACGATCCGGCGGACCTGGCACACCGTTTGTCCTCGCTCGACCTGATCTCCGGCGGCCGGGCGGCATGGAACGTGGTGACCACGGACAATGCGTGGACCGGGGCCAACTTCCGCCGCGGCGGCTACCTGGACCATGCCGACCGCTACAAGCATGCGGAAGCTTTTGTCGACACGGCAAAGCGCATCTGGGACTCGTGGGAGACGGCGTCCGGACCCGCCCGGCCTGTGCTCCACGAAGGCCAGCACTACACCGTTGACGTGACTCCCCGCCTGCCGCGCAGCGCCCAGTACCGTCCTGTGCTCTTCCAGGCCGGCGACTCACCCGAGGGTCGTGACTTCGCTGCCCGGCAAGCGGACGTTATCTTCTCCGCACACCCCAAGTTCGATGATGCCGTGGAGTTCCGCCGCGACATCGTTGCCCGTTCGGTGGCAGCAGGCCGCGGTGCCAACGCCGTACAGATCATGCCTGCCAGCGAGTTCATCCTCGCGGCCACTCCGGAGGAGGCGGAGGAAAAGAAGGCCTGGGTGCGCAGCCTGCAGATCGGGCCCCAGCAAGCCATCGCGTACCTGGAGCAGTTCTGGGGCCGTGAACTTTCCTCCTACGATCCCGATGGCCCGCTTCCGGATATCGATCCCGTAGTGGAAGAAACGTCGGAGACGCGCGGCAGCGGATTCCACGGCGCCAAGGCCCGCCAGCTTGCCGATCAGTGGCGTGCGGAGGCCAAGGACAAGGGGCTCTCCATCCGCCAGTTCGTCACGTCGAAAACGGCGCGCATCGACTCCACGTTCACCGGCTCCTACTCGGCGGTGGCCGACCACCTTGCCGAGTACGCCCGCGTGGGTGCTGTGGACGGGTTCAACATCTCGCCCTGGCTGATCCCCACCGGCCTGGACGACATCGTGAACCACCTGGTGCCCGAGCTCCAAGAACGCGGTGTGTATCCCACGGAGTACCGGGGCACGACACTGCGGGAAAACCTGGGCTTGGAAACCCCGGTTCGCTCCGAAGAGTCGGTCCAGGTCTGATGAAGCTGGAAAATTCTGCTGGATCATCGCTCCCGGACGGGAACGAAACCCCGGAATCACGGGGGGTGTTTCCCATGCTCCTGGCGATGATCCAGCAGAATTTCACGGCTGGCCCGGTGGATGAGGAACGCGGAACCGTTGCACTGCAGCTCACGGTGTTGGGGCAGCCGCTCTAGCTCGTCCCTTCGATGCGGGCTACAGCAATTCCCGGAAGACGTTCCAGCCATTGCCGACTGGCCCGTACGGTCCATACAGACTCGTGGTGGCTGCGCCTGTGGAGTACAGCACAAGGTCGCCGTTCTGGTTGATGGCCACAAGGTTGTTGTACCTCTGATGGGCGAAACTGCCCAGGCCGGACACATCCAGGAAAGTGTTCCAGCCGCCGCCCATGAAAGCCGGAACGCCCCATCCTCCTTGACCGTCGGTGGGGTACAGCTGAAGGCCGCCGTTGTGGTCCCGGCCGAAGATCTCCACTGTGCCGTCGCCGTTCATGTCGCCGCTGGTGATGATCTTGTTCATGACCTGCCAGCCCCAACCCACCTTGGCGGGTGCGAGCCAGCCGCCCTCGCCGTCACCTGGGTAGAGGTAGAGATCGCCGGAGGGTGTGCGGGCCAGGACGTCATTGCTGCCATCGCCGTTGAAGTCCCCGGGACCCACTATCGAATCGAAGATGTTCCATCCCGAGCCGACCTGCCGGGTGGGCAGCCAGCCGCCCTCGCCGTCGCCGGGGTAGAGGAACAGTTGGCCGGCGGAGTTCCGGGCAAGGAGGTCATTGAACCCGTCGCCGTCGAAATCACCGGGTGAGAAAACGATGTTGAACATGTTCCACCCCGCGCCAACCTGCCGGGGCTCGTCCCATGAGCCCCAGTACGCTGGGCAGGGTCCCTCGCAGGAGCCCTTGTAGTACGTGTAGGTCCGCGGGTACAGGATGAGCCTGCCGTCATGGGTCCGTGCCAGGGGTTCGAAGTTGCCGCGCCCTGTCCAGCCCATGGCGCGGGAAGAAGCCTTGATGGCAGTCGTCTCAGGGCTGAGCTGGGTGCCGGTGGGACAGCCGGGTTCCCCGGGAGTCAAAGGATGGACCCGCACGGAGATGCGGCTGCCCAGGTCCTCAGGCAAGATCCGCAAGGTTTCGCCCTGCCGCTCCTGGGGGAGTGTTTCGCCGTCCCGCAGCCACTCCAAGGAGATGCCGTCGCCGGAGCCGTCAGGATTTTTGCAGCCCCAGTAGTCGTAGTTGTACTGGCGGCGCATTTCGGAACCGACATACGGAACCCCGTCGATATACGGAGTGGGCTGGTAGTCGGCCGTGGCTGGTCCGGCAGCCAGGAGGCCGGACGCCAAGAGACCAGCTGTCAATGCGATGGTACCTGCGTGCCTTGAAGTGCGCGCTCGAAAGAACCCCATTTTTCCCCCCGGAAAGTGTCGCGTCGAAGCCGCGTGGTGTGCCGAGGTTACCGCATTCCGGTGCAGGTGTGGTCAGCTGTTGCCCGGGGCCACCATGAAGACGTCGACTGCGTCCTCGGATTCGAGCGTGAAGCCGTGCCGCTCGTACAGGCGACGGGCAGGGCTACCTTGCAGCACATCTAGCCGGAAGGGCCGCTCGTCCACCGATGCAGCCATGACATGCCGCAGCACTGCCCCGCCCAGTCCCTTGCCCTGATGGGCCGGCGCAATGAAGAAATGTTCTATCCAGCGCGCGTCCGGTTCAGGCCTGACAGCAATGACCCCGGCGTCGACGCCATCCGAATGGATGATGTACGTGTGCTCGGGCTGGAAGGCGTTGAGGAATCGCTCGCGAACACGGACCGGGTCAAAGCGTTCAAGGCGCTCCAGATCGGGCCGCATCACCACGGCGCGGAGTTCGGCGATCCAAGCGGCGTCGGTGGCTGCGGCGGGGCGCAGGACGAAGTCAGGCATGGATCAAGCCTAGGTGCTCCGGCTCAGCCCTTTTCTTCTACGGATGCCTGCGCCGCGTCACGTTGTTGCGCCGCGTCACGTTGTTGCGCCGCGTCCCGTTGTGTAGCGACCCAACTGGCGAGCACCTTCAGCGCGTCCTCGGACGGTGTTCCCGGATCTGCGGTGTACACGTTGATCCGCAGGCCAGGATCGGCCGCGAGCTCCAGCGCCTCGAAGCTCAGGTCCAAGTCGCCGACAACCGGATGGTGGAGGTGCTTCCGGCCCGTCCGGTGGTGTTTCACGTCGTGACGGGCCCGCTGATGCGGAATTCTTCGCTGCGGGTGGAGAGTTCTCCAATGAGGTCCGTCAGGTCCCGGTCATAGGGGTTCTTCCCGGCAGTCGAGCGCAACACAGCCACGATGTCGTCCGCGCTGCGCTCCCAATCAGCGAAGAACTGCCGGGCCTTCGGATTCAGGAAGGTGAAGCGGGCGCTGTTTGGCGGCTTGGTCTCCTCGGCCATCAGGTCCATATACAGCGCCGCGCCCAGTTCATTGGAGGCCAAGACATCACCGCGGTCGTTGCGGACCCAGGCCGGCGCCGTCGTGATTGCATCGACGACGCGCTGAACGCTTGGGCGGACCGTGCGGGGGCTTCGCTTGCGGCGGACCCGTGGGGCGGCGCCAGCCGCGCGGGCGAGGTCGAAAAGGTGGGCTGTTTCGGCGTCGTCAAGCTGTAAAGCTCGGCCAAGCGACTCAAGGACGCTGTCCGACGCGCCGGAGAGATTGCCCCGCTCCAGCCTGATGTAGTAGTCGATGCTCATCCCGGCAAGCATCGCCACTTCTTCCCGGCGGAGCCCGGCAACGCGGCGGTTCCCGCCGTAGGCAGGCAGGCCGGCGGCCTCGGGCGTGATCCGCGCCCGGCGCGAGGTCAGGAACTTTCGCACGTCGTCACTGTGGGTCATGCCTGCAACGCTACGCTGCCCGGGTTCCGCGAGGGAGGGACTGCCGTTACTTGGGAACGCAAAGAGGTAATGGTGTGCACTCCCAGGCGTGCGTTGCCGTGAATAGCGTGGAGGGCATGAACAGTGAACTGACTCTCAACAATGGCGTGACCATGCCGGCGCTCGGCTTGGGCGTTTTCCAAAGCGCCCCGGAAGAAACGACGGCGGCAGTTCAGGCCGCGCTCGCGGCCGGCTACCGGCATATCGACACGGCGGCGGCCTACGGGAATGAACGGGAGGTCGGTGACGGAATCCGTGCTTCAGGCCTGGACCGCTCGGATGTCTTCATCGAGACGAAGGTCTGGGTCAGCGACTATGGCTACGACCAAACGCTGCATGCCTGGGACAAGGCCGTGGGCAAGCTTGGCGTGGAGTACCTTGACCTGTTGATCCTGCACCAGCCGGCTCCGGACCGTTTCGACCAGACAATCGCCGCCTATAAGGCGCTGGAAAAGTTGTTGTCCGAGGCTCGTGTCCGGGCGATCGGGGTCAGCAACTTCATGCCTCACCATCTCAAGGAATTGCTCGCTTCCACCGACGTTGTGCCGGCAGTGAACCAGATCGAGCTTCACCCTTACTTCACGCAGCCGGAGGTCCAGGCCGCCGACGCTGAGAACGGAATCCTCACCCAGGCGTGGTCGCCGATCGGCGGGATCACCTTCTACCCCGGCTGGGGCGAAGAGCGGCAGAACGTAATGGCGGACCCAGCGATCGCTGCCATCGCACAGGCCCACGGGAAGACGCCGGCGCAGGTCATGATCCGCTGGCACCTTCAGCAGGGCCGCTCGGCCATCCCGAAGTCCACCAACCAGGCCCGGATTGCAGAGAACTTCGACGTCTTCGATTTCGAACTCAGCAGCAGCGAGCTGGAGGCCATCGACGCGTTGGACCGTGGAGTGCGGAACGGGCCGGATCCTGATGTTGCCCGGCCTGAGCGCTTCGCCATGGTGATACCGGAGGCGTGATGATTCCTTCAGGACGCAGGGTACGAGCTGTCCTTGAAGGAGTGCGCGTGCCCGGGAATACCCGCCAACCATAGGATGAACCTGACGAAAGGGGCATCCATGGTCACACGCGAAGAAGTGGAAGCTGCATACTCCCGGACGAGCGGCTGGGTTCGGCACACTCCCATGGCGGAGAGTGGCAACGGTGAGCCATACCATCTGTGGTTCAAATGCGAATACATGCAGCACACGGGATCCTTCAAGGCCCGCGGCGCCTTCAACCGACTGCTCACCGCAAAGGAGCGCGGTGAGCTCGACCCTGATGTGGGGATTGTGGTGGCCTCCGGAGGCAACGCGGGACTGGCCAACGCCTATGCTGCGGCCAAGCTTGGCGTCCCGGCAACTGTTTTCGTACCGGAATCCGCTCCGGCGAACAAGGTCCACAAGCTGTACGCCATCGGGGCCACCGTGGTCCAGGGCGGTGCAGAGTACGCCGAGGCCTACGCGGCTGCCGTCACTTTCGCCGAGGAGAAGGGCGCCGTCTACTGCCACGCCTACGACCAGCCTGAAATCGTGGCAGGCGCCGGTGGCGTTGGGCTTGAGCTCCTGGATGAACTGCCCGACGTCGATACCATCCTGGTCGCTGTTGGCGGCGGTGGGTTGATGGGCGGCATTGCCGCGGCCGCGGAAGGCCGGGCACATGTTGTTGCTGTTGAACCGGAAACGGTTCCCACTCTGCACACTGCCTTGGCGCAAGGAGAACCGGTGGATGTCGCCGTTTCCGGCATTGCCGCTGATTCCCTGGGTGCCCGCCGGGTGGGGGAGATCGGTTTTGGCGTTGCCCGCCGCACGGGTGTGGAGAGTGTGCTTGTGACGGACCACGACATTGTTGAAGCCCGGCGTGCCCTATGGGAGAAGCACCGGATCCTGGTGGAACACGGTGCCGCGGCAGCGTATGCGGCGCTGCTCTCGGGCGCGTACGCCCCGCGCGATGGTGAGACGGTCGCCGTCGTACTGTGCGGGGCGAACACGGACCCATCACAGCTCTGATACCCAACCAGGGGACAGCAAACGCTCCAATGACGAGTCATTGGGGCGTTTGCTGTCCCCCAGTTGGGTGAGCTCCTTGGGTGGGGCGCTACTTCTTGGGCAGGCCCGGCGGGTTCAGCTCTGATGCGGGGATGGCCTCGGACGAGAGCCCCCAGCGGTCCAGGATCTTGCCGTAGTTGCCGTCCTTGATGAGGTTGTTGAGGGCGGCCTGGGCTGCGACAGCCAAGCCGTTGCCCTTCTGGGTAGTGAACGCGATTTCTGCCTTCAGCGGCCAGCCACCCTCAAGGGTGCCTACCTGCTTGGTCTTGCCGTCCTTCGCGGCCTTGTAGGCGGCGGAAGCGTTGGGCCCGAACGACAGGTCCGCACGACCGGACTGGAGGGCGAGCTGGGAGGCGGAGTCGTCGTCGTAATACTGGAACTCGACCGGCTTCAAGCCGTTCTTCTTGTTCTCCTCATCCCAGCGCACCAGGATGGCTTCCTGGTTGGTGCCCGAACCGACGATGATGCGCTTGCCGGCAACGTCCTTGGGTTCCTTCACCGTGGAGATGTCCGAATCGGCCTTGGCGTAGAAGCCCAGGAGGTCGTTGCGGTAGGTGGCGAAGTCGAACTTCTCCTTGCGCGCCTCGGTCACGGTGACGTTGGAGAGGACGGCCTCGTATTTGCCGGACTCCACGCCCAGCGGCCAGTCGGCCCAAGCAACCGGCAGTACTTCCACCTGCAGCCCCAGGCTCTCACCGACGGCGTAGGCAATGTCCACTTCGCTGCCGATCAGGGTCTTGTTGTCAGTGGCGAAGGTGCTCAGCGGGGGAGTTCCGCCCGTGGTCACCACGGTCAGTTTGCCGTCGGCCTTGATGGCAGCGGGAACCAGGGCGGCTGCCGCCGGGTCCACCGAGACCTTGATGCGGTCCTGCTGCGGGGTGAGGTTGAACTGCTTGGTTGCGCTGATTGAAGCGTTCGACGCCGGGGCTGACGCGGCTGCCGTTGCTCCCGGATCCGAGCATGCCGCCAGCCCCAGCAGGGCGGCGGCGGCGAGCGCCGCAGTGACGCCGGAAGCGGCTGTAATTCGTGCCATTGGTTCTCCTTTGAAGGCTCTGATGCGAGGTCTTGGCTGCAACTATCCGGGTCGGCCGGGAGGGCGGTCAAAGCAGCCCGAAACGCTGGGATACAAGGGTTCACGGCACTTAACAAGGCGTCCAACAGGGTCACAAAAGCGGCCCGGAACCACCACGCGACGCAACTCACAGAAATAAGCCGGGGGCCGCCGTCGTTGTCGCTTAAGTGCCCGGCAAGCAGAAGAGGGCACCGCGAAACGTACCGAAAGGCTTCCCCGTGACTGTTCCTCTTTCCATCCTCGACCTGGCAACCATCGGGAAGGGCCAGACGGTGGCGGAAAGCCTCGCGGGCAGTGTGGCCATGGCGCAGAAGGCTGAAGAACTGGGCTACCGCCGGGTTTGGTACGCCGAGCACCACAACATGTCCGCCATCGCGTCCTCGGCCACGAGCGTGCTGATCGCCCACGTGGCCGCGCATACCAAGACCATCCGCCTCGGTGCCGGCGGCGTCATGCTGCCCAACCATTCGCCGCTTACCATCGCGGAGCAGTTCGGCACCCTGGAAACGCTGCACCCGGGCCGCATCGACCTCGGTCTGGGACGTGCCCCGGGCAGCGACCAAAACACCATGCGTGCCCTGCGGCGCGACCACACATCCTCTGACCGGTTCCCGCAGGACGTCCTCGAACTCCAGGGCTACCTCACCGGTCCCACCCGCATCCAGGGTGTTGAAGCGACGCCGGGCAAGGGCACCAACGTGCCGCTCTACATTCTTGGGTCCTCGCTGTTCGGCGCGCAGTTGGCCGCCCAACTGGGCCTGCCGTACGCCTTCGCTTCACACTTTGCCCCTGCCGCGCTCCAGGACGCCGTGGCCATTTACCGCCGCGAGTTCAAGCCCTCGGAGCAGCTGGCTGAGCCGCATGTGATCGCCGGGGTCAACGTGACGGCGGCAGACAGTAATGCCGGGGCCCAGGCCATCCACCTGGCGGTGAAGCGTGCACGTGTCTCGCTGTTCTTCGGCGGCGGGCGCGAGTTCACCGACGACGAAGCGGACATGGTGCTCGATTCCCCGCAGGGCCAGCACATCGCCCAGATGATGAAGTTCTCCGCCGTCGGCACCAAGGACGTGGTCCGCGACTACCTTGATGAATTCGCCGCGTTCTCCGACGCCGACGAATTGATCGTGGCACACCAGAGCGTCGGCACGGAGGAGCGGTTGCGGTCCGTTGAGCTGCTGGCCGACGTCGCCGGACTCGTGCCGGCATAAGCCCGGATAAATCCAAGGAAAGACTTTACTCGTTTGCAATAAACGAGGTAGGCAAGCGAAACCCATCGGGCGGAAACTTTAGCTATCCGCTTCGGAAGGATTCGCTATGCCTGCGCCTTTAAACCAGACAGTCGCCGATTCAGCATTGCTGATGAAGTCACTCCCTCTTGGCCTGCTGAGAACGGTTCTTCAGTCCGACGCGGAGAATGGGATCACGCCGGAGTTGTTCGCGGAGCTCCGTATCCTGTCGCGGGTCCCCGGCCTTCTGGTCGCCTGCAATTACGGCGGAACGCTCTGCTCGGCCGAAGGCGTCTCCACCGAAACCTTGCCCTTGGACAGTGCGGCCGTTGCCCTCCGTGCACTTGCGGCCCTCCCCAACACGCACGCCGCCATCATTTCCGGCAGGTCCTTGCGCGACTTGGCGGCGGTATCCCGTCTGCCGGCCGAGGTTCATTTGGTGGGCTCACATGGTGTCGAGTTCGACATGGGCTACGCGTATACGCTCTCCCTCGCGACGGAACAGCTGCTCCAGCAGGTGACTACTGCCCTTACCGAAGCCGTGGGTTTCGAGAAAGGCATCAGCGTTGTCCGGAAACCGGTAGGGGTGGGTGTGCACACGCGTCCCGCGACGCCGGAAGTCGTGGAAAGAGCAACGTTCGCGGCGCAGAAGATCGCCATCGAGTTCGGGATGTATTTCATCGTGGACGGGTCCGTCCTGGATCTTACGGTGGAGGAGCCCGCCAAGGGCCAGGCGCTGGAACAGTTGCGCGCGCGGTTGGGCGTCAGCGCCGCCCTTTACGCCGGCGATGCCGAAAGCGACGAGAAGGCGCTCGCTACCCTGCGCGGCCCCGACCTTGGATTGCACGTGGGGCCAGGGAGCACGACGGCGGGACACACCATTCCGGACCCGGAAGCCTTTGCGCGCGTGCTGGCTTTGTTGTTCGAACTCCGGCGCGCATGGCTGTTCGGCGAGGACGCCGTGGGCCTGGAACGGCACTCGATGATCGGCAATGGATCATCCACGGCTCTCCTCACACCGGATGCCAAGGTCTGCTGGATGAGCCACCCCTTGCCCGATTCGGGTTCATTGTTCGCCCATATCCTGGGCGGCGACCCTGCAGGACACTTCAGCATCGAACCGGTGAAGCCCTCGCCGGTGCTGGCGCAGCGTTACGTGGACAACACCATGATTGTTGAGACCCGTTGGACTGACGTCACTGTCACCGATTACCTGGAACCTGCTCCGGAGGGCATCACCAGCCTGGTCCGCGTCCTGTCCGGGACCGGTTCGGCGCGCGTGGTTTTTGCGCCCCGGCCCGACTACGCCAACGCCCCGTTCAGCATGGAGATCCGCGGCGAAGAAGTGCACATCCTCGGCACCTCGGACCCCATCATCCTGGCGGCCCCCGGGGTTGCCTTCACCATCACCAGCGACGGCCGCTTCGCAACTGCCACCGCGGAAGTCGCGCTCGGTGACGGACCCATTGTCCTGAACATGCGCTGCGGTGATACCGAGCCGCCACCCGCAGACCCGGACGGAGAGCCGATGAGGCGTGCCGCCGTCGGACGTGACATGCGCGAGTGGGTCAGGACGCTGCAACTGCCCACCATGAAACCGTCGCTGGTCCGCCGGTCTGCCCTGGTGCTGAAATCGCTGGTTCACGAGCCGACCGGCGCTGTCCTGGCCGCCCCAACGACGTCGTTGCCGGAGGGAATCGGCGGGACGCGCAACTGGGATTACCGCTACTGTTGGCTGCGTGACGGGTCCATGACGGTCAACGCGCTGGTGTCGTTGGGGTCCACCAACGAGGCGCACGGTTTCCTGGATTGGCTGGGCCGGATCCTGGAGAACGCGCCCGGGCCTGAATGGTTGCACCCGCTGTATTCGGTCACCGGCGCGCCCCTGTCCACAGAAGCGATCGTGGAGAGCCTGCCCGGTTATGCCGGTTCGCGTCCCGTGCGCATTGGAAACGCCGCTGACCACCAGGTCCAGTTGGATGTGTTCGGACCTATCGCCGAGTTGATTGGCGATCTTGCCGAACGGCAGGACTTCCTGCCCGACGAGCATTGGTTCCTGATGGAGCAGATGGCCCATGCCGTCATGGCGCGTTGGCATGAGCCCGACCACGGCATCTGGGAGGCCCGGCGCGCGCCACGGCACCACGTCTACACCAAGACGATGTGTTGGGTGACGCTGGACCGTGCCGTGAAAACTGCGGTGAAGCACGGCCGGGTCCCCCACGCTGACTGGGCCCCTGAGGCAGCCATTATCCGCGATGAGGTTCTTCGCGAGGGCTGGGACGAGTCGGCCCGGTCCTACACCGTGGCCTACGACAGCCCTGACCTTGACGCCGCCGTCCTGCACATCGGCCTCTCGGGGCTCCTGGATGTCCAGGACCAACGGTTCCTGGATACGGTCACCGCTGTAGAGCGGGAGCTGCGGGTGGGGCCAACCGTTTTCCGGTACAGGTACGACGACGGCCTGCCGGGTTTGGAGGGCGGCTTCCACATTTGCACCACCTGGCTGATCGAGGCCTACTTGGCCGTGGGGCGTTTGGATGACGCGCTTGAGTTGTTCAACCAACTGGTGGCTTTGTTCGGCCCAACCGGGTTGCTGCCCGAAGAGTACGATCCCGCGACCGAAACCCACCTGGGCAACCACCCGCAGGCGTACTCACACCTTGGTTTCATCCGTTGCGCCCAGCTCCTGGACCACTATCTGGCCTCCGCCGACGTCGAATAGCCCGCCTTGGCACCCCTAGTTGGGTAGAGGGGGCGTCAGGTGAGCAGCAACGCCACTGCGATCATCGCCGGGACGGCCACGATCGTGGTGATCAGCACGGTGTCCTTGGCCACGGTGATTCCGGCCTGGTAACGGTTGGCCGCGACGAACACGTTCTGGGCCGTGGGCAGGGCTGCCGTGGCTACCGCGGCGAACAGTGCGTGCCCGTCCATTCCCAAGGCAAACCTGGCGAAGAGGTACGCGACCAGCGGATGCACCACGAGTTTGAAGCCGCTGGCCAGCAGGGTGTCGAGCCGGCGTCCGGAGGACTTCTGCAAGGGCCGTGAACCGTTCAGGCTCATGCCGAACGCCATCAGCATCGCCGGAATCGCGGCCCCGCCAATGAGATGGATGGGTTCGAGAATAAGGGTGGGCAGCTGGAAGCCGGTACCTGCGACCAAGAGTCCCAGCGCAGAGCCTACGATCATCGGGTTCTTGACGATCATCAGTATGAAGCGCAGGGGAGTGGTGCGGTGCGAACTGGTGCTGGCGTCCAGGGCCATGAGGTACATCGGGGTGAAGAACGCCAGTTGGAAGATCAGCAGCGGCGCTACGTAACTGGCGTCGCCGAGGACAAACACGGCAATGGGAATGCCGAGGTTCGCAGAGTTTGCCAGGGACGCACTCATGGAGGACATGAGGGCTTCGGGCATGGAGCGATTGAGCCAGAACTTCACCAGCAGGAAGAACAACAGCCCCGTCATCACGGCTCCCACGGCCGTGACCAGGAGCGGTGCGGCGAAGACGTCGTGCAGCTTCGCTTTGCTCAGGGTCTCGAACAGCAGCGCCGGGCTGGCCACGAAGAACGTCAGCGAGCTCAGGACTGATCGCGCATTCTCTCCCAGGATGTTGCGCCGCCCGACGAACATGCCCACCAGGATGATGGCCCACACCACGAAGAACCCCGACAGGACGCCGATCATGACAGCGTGCGGGCGGGTTTTCGTTGGTTCACGAACTACAGCCTAGCCAGAACTCCTGCCTGAGTAAGCGTTTTCAGGTACACATTCCGCCATGTGGACCCGGAGTTCTTGTACATCTCACGAGCCTAAGGGGGCCTTCTAAGGGCGGTAGCTGTACAAAAACGACGACGTCGGCACTCAGGTGAGTGCCGACGTCGAGCGTTGTTGCTGAAAACTTAGCTGAGGTGCGCCGCGTTGCTCAGTGCGTGGGGCGGGCGCATGAGGCCGGGTGTGTGGGCTTCGGCGGGGTCATTGCCGAGCTGCACGATCTTGTTGTCCTTGCCCACGTGGACCACCTTGGGCTCGTAGGCCCGCGCCTCTTCGGTGGTCATCTCCGCGTACGTGATGAGGATGACCGTGTCGCCGACATGAACCATGTGGGCGGCAGCGCCGTTGATTCCAATCACGCCGGAACCGCGCTCACCGGCGATGGTGTACGTCTCCAGCCGGGCACCGTTGGTGACATCCACGATGGAGACAAGCTCACCGGGAAGGATGTCGGCCGCGTCCAGGAGGTCCAGGTCGACAGTGACTGAGCCGACGTAGTGAAGATCGGCGTGGGTCACCGTTGCGCGGTGGATCTTGGACTTGAACATTGTGCGGATCATAGTGGCACCAGTTTAGCGCGGGACCCTCGTCCGGCGCTGTGACGTAGCAGACGTTCGGGCCTTTGCGCTGGTGAAAACGGTTACTATCGCTAGGGTCGGAACAGCCTTAACTGAAGGATAAGAAGCTTGGACGGAGTGCTGAAGGGCTTCTTTGTAGTAGGCGTGGTCCTGCTGGTGGGCTACATTCTGGGCAAGACAAATGCCCTGGGGCCGCAGGGGAGCAAAGTGCTTTCGACCCTCACCTTCATGGTGGGCCTGCCAAGCCTTATGTTCTCCACCATTGCGTCCCGTCACATCTCCGACATCCTGAGTCCAACCGGCCTGATCTCTGTGGTTACTGCCTCTGCCGTGATGTTGGTCTTCGCCGTTTGTGGTGCCGTTTTTCGTTGGGGAGTCAGGCGGACCACCATTGGCGCCCTGGCCACCGGGATTGTGAATTCCACCAACTTGGGCGTTCCCTTGTCCCTCTACATCCTGGGCAGCACCACCTACGTTGTTCCCATCATGCTCTTCCAGCTGGCCTTGGTGACACCGATCGCGCTCACCATCCTGGATCTGACCAACCCCACTGCCACGAAAGTATCCGTGTGGCGCATCCTTGCCACGCCCTTCCGTAATCCTGTGACGGTTGCCGCCATCCTCGGCGTGCTGGTGAGCGCCCTCGGACTGGAACTGCCGGACTGGACCCTTGACCCCTTGAAGCTGGTGGCGCAACTCGCGGTGCCGCTCATGCTGATCATCTTCGGCATGTCACTGCATGGACTCTCCGCCGGGCAGGGGACAGGGGACCGCGCCCCAACTAGCCTGGCCATCGTTCTGAAGTCCGTGATCCAACCGGCGATGGCATGGGTGCTGGCGGTGTTTGTGTTCCGGCTGGATTCCTTCAGCACCTTCGTGGTCACAGCCTGCGCGATCCTGCCTACCGGCCAGAATGTGGTGCTCTATGCGCTCAGGTACGGCGTGGGGCAGAAGATCGCCCAGTCGACGGCGGTGGTCACGTCCATGTTGGCGGTGCCGCTGCTGCTGGGCGCGGCGTGGGTGATGGGGTGAGGCGGCCGCGACGGGCCCGAATCGCGAAGTCGCGGCAAACACGCCAGAACCCCTGGAAAGCTCCGGCGACCACGCACGTTTCCCGCGAACAGGAGGAATCATGACCGAAGTACAACTCACTGGGCAACTCGTATGCCAGGACCTTGATGAGGTGGCGGTCGTCGTCGAACATCTGGCCCGCCACATCGAATTGACGCTCGCCGAACCCGGCTGCGTCTCCTTCCAAGTGAACGCAACCGAGAACCCCTGGGTGTGGCAGGTCGATGAATTGTTCGACGACGCCGCATCATTCCGAGCACATCAAGACCGTGTCGCTGCCAGCGAATGGGGCCGGGCCACGGCCGGCATCCAGCGCCGCTATACGGTGACGGGACTCTGACGACCACTCTCGTACCGCGCCAGATCTGTACCGGCCGCCACGAGCGCCCGAAGCTCAGCCAAGCCCCCGTCCACCACTCCGGCAGCCCGCGCCTGAACCAGGACATTGCCCAGGGCAGTAGCCTCCACAGGGCCGGCCACCACAGGCTTTCCCGTGGCGTTGGCCGTGAGCTGGCACAGAAGCTTGTTCTGTGACCCGCCGCCCACGATGTGCACCACCGACGTCTCGCGGCCGGTGAGCCGTTCGGCGTCGTCCAGTGTCCGGGCGTAAGCAGAGGCGAGGCTGTCCAGGATGCACCGCACGACGGCGGCGGGCCGGTCAGCGAGCACGTCACCGTTGTGCCGCGCGGCTGCGCGGATGCGTTCGGGCATGTTGTCCGGCGCCGTGAACGCGGGATCGTCAGCGTTGATCTGCGGCCCACCTGGGGGGAGCGCAGCGGCGGCGTCGAGCAGGGCAGGCAGTGATTGGCTGAAGCCCTGGGCTGCCCAGGTGCGTTGGCATTCGCTGAGCAACCAGAGTCCACCGACGTTGCGCAGGTACCGGATTGTCCCGTCGACGCCGCGTTCGTTGGTGAAGTTGGCTGTGCGGCTGGCTTCGCTGAGCACGGGCTCGGGAAGTTCCACGCCCACCAGCGACCACGTGCCCGAGGAGATGTAGGCAAAGTCCTGTGCAGACGCAGGAACAGCAGCGACGGCAGATGCTGTGTCGTGCGAACCGACGGCAACCACTTCGGTGTCCGCGGGAAGCCCCGTACGCTCCACGATCGCAGGCAGGAGCGCACCCACGGATTCCCCAGGCTGGATCAGTGGCGGGAAAATGTTCCGGGGCAGGCCCAGGGTGTCCAGGAAATCCGTGGCCCATTCACCGGCTACGGCATCCAACAAACCTGTAGTGGACGCATTGGTGGCTTCGGTCCGGCGCTCGCCGGTAAGCATGTAAGCGATCAGGTCCGGGATGAGAAGGGCCTGCACACCTTCAAGCGAACGTTCGGCAGCCAGCTGGTACACCGTGTTGAACTGCAGGAACTGCAATCCCGTGGTCGCGTAGAGCTTCTCCGGCGGGATGAGCGAATGCACGCGAGCCACAGCCGAATGGGACCGCTCGTCGCGGTAGCTGAAGGGCACTGAGACCAACGTTCCCGCGGAATCCACAAGCCCGTAATCCACAGCCCATGTATCGATGCCAATGCTTGCGATCCGCTCCCCGCGTGCAGCGGCAACGGAAGCTGCCGCCGCCAGGCCCTCGAGAACCTCAGCGAAGAGGACGTCGAAGTCCCAGTGGAGGCCGCCGTTGAGCTCTATGACCCCATTGGGAAAGCGGTGGATCGTCTCGAGGGAAACGCCTGTGGAGGGAGATACGCGGCCTAGCATGACGCGGCCGGAGGAGGCCCCGATGTCGACGGCGGCGAAGACACCGCCGTCGACATCACCAAGGTCGGCACTCACCGCAGGAAGGCTGCCGCGACGCCGGCGTCCACGGGGATGTGGAGGCCGGTGGTGTGGGAGAGTTCGTTGCTGGTGAGCACGGCGGCTGCGTTGGCTACGTGTTCGGGGAGGACTTCGCGTTTGAGGAGCGTGCGTTGGGCGTAGTACTTGCCCAGTTCTTGTTCGTCCACCCCGTACACGGCTGCGCGTTTGGCGCCCCAGCCGCCGGCGAAGATCCCGGAGCCGCGGACCACGCCGTCGGGGTTAATGCCGTTGACGCGGATGCCGTGATCGCCCAGTTCCGCGGCCAGCAGCCGGACTTGGTGGGCTTGGTCGGCTTTGGTGGCGGAGTAGGCGATGTTGTTCGGGCCGGCGAACACGGAGTTCTTGGAGGAGATGTAGATGATGTCTCCGCCCAAGCCCTGGTCGATCATCACCTTCGCCGCGGCTTTGGACACCAGGAACGAGCCCTTGGCCATGACGTTGTGCTGGAGGTCCCAGTCTTTCTCGGTGGTTTCCAGCAGCGGCTTGGAGATGGACAGACCGGCGTTGTTGACCACCAGGTCCAGGCCACCGAACGCGAGCACGGCCTCTTGGATCGCGGCGGCGATTTGGGCTTCGTTGGTCACGTCGGCCTGGACACCGATGGCGACGTCGGGCCCGCCCAGTTCCGCGGCGACGGCTTGGGCGTTCTCAAGGTTCAGGTCGGCAATGACGACGCACGCGCCGTCGGACGCCAGCCGGGTGGCGATCGCCTTGCCGATGCCCGACGCCGCACCGGTCACCAGCGCGATGCGGGTCGCGTGGGACTTGGGCTTGGGCATCCGGGCGAGCTTGGCCTCTTCCAGGGCCCAGTATTCGATGCGGAACTTCTCGGATTCCTCGATCGGGGCGTAGGTGGAGATCGCCTCGGCGCCGCGCATCACGTTGATCGCGTTGAGGTAAAACTCACCGGCCACGCGGGCGGTCTGCTTGTCCTTGCCGAAGGAGAACATACCCACGCCCGGGATGAGCACGATGGCCGGGTCCGCGCCACGCAGCGCGGGTGAATCTGCGTCGGCATGGCGGTCGTAGTACGCCTGGTAGTCCTGCCGGTATTCGGCGTGAAGCTCCTTCAGCCGGGCCACCGAGTCTTCGATGGACGCGTCCGCGGGCAGGTCGAGGATGAGAGGCTTGACCTTGGTACGGAGGAAGTGGTCCGGGCAAGAGGTGCCGAGCGCACCAAGGCGCGGGTGCTCGGTCGCGGCGAGGAAGTCAAGGACGACGGCGTCATCGCTGAAGTGCCCCAGCTGCGGTTTGTCGGTGGAGGCCAGGCCGCGGATCACCGGGGCCAACGCTGCTGCCTTGGCCCTGCGCTCAGTTTCGGGGAGGGCGCCGTAGCCCGGCAGGGCAGGGCCGAAGGGCTGTTCCTTGCCGTTCTCCTTGATGTAGGTTTCGGCGGTGTCGATGATCCAGAGGGAGTTGGCCTCGGCCTCCTCGCTCGTGGCACCCCAGGCCGTGATGCCGTGCCCGCCCAGGATGGTGCCGATGGCTTGCGTGTTGGCTTCCTTGATCGCGGCGATGTCCAAGCCGAGCTGGAAACCGGGACGACGCCACGGAACCCACACCACCTTGTCACCGAAAATCTTGGACGTGAGCGCTTCGCCGTCCACCGCCGTCGCGATCGCGATACCCGAGTCCGGGTGCAGGTGGTCAACGTGCGCGGCGTCAACGAGTCCGTGCATGGCGGTATCGATCGACGGCGCCGCGCCGCCCTTGCCGTGCAGGCAGTAATCGAACGCGGCCACCATCTCGTCTTCGCGCTCGACGCCGGGGTAAACGGACTTGAGCGCCTGGAGCCGGTCGAGCCGGAGGACTGCGAGGTTTTCGGCCTTCAGGGTGCCGAGGTCGCCGCCGGATCCCTTGACCCAGAGGAGCTCGACGTCCTGGCCGGTGACCGGGTCCTTTTCGGTGCCCTTCGCGGAAGTGTTGCCGCCGGCGAAGTTGGTGTTCCGCTTGTCCGCGCCGAGGCGGTTGGAACGGGAAATCAGCTCTTCAACAGTCTTGTTGCTCATAGGAATTACGCGCCCCATCCGGCTTGCTGGCCGCCTGCGCGGTCCTCGTTGATCTTCTTCTGGTAACCGCTGGCCTTGTAGGCAGCGATCGGGTCGGCGGGCAGGCCGCGGGATTCACGCCACTCGGCCAGGACCGGGCGGACATCGGTGTAGAAGGCATCGTTGAAAATGCCGTTCGCGGCCAGGACATCCCCGGCACGCTGGGCCTCGTTCAATGCAGCCGTGTCCACCAACAGGGCACGGGCCGTCATTTCCTGAACGTTGAGCACCGAGCGGATCTGGCCCGGGATCTTCTCCTCCAGGTTGTGGCACTGGTCCAGCATCAACGCGACGCCGGAGTCCGTCCCGAAGCCGCCGCCGCGGATGACCTCGTGCATGATGCGGAACAACTGGAACGGATCAGCCGCGCCGACGATCAGGTCGTCATCGGCGTAGAAGCGGGAGTTGAAGTCGAACGACCCCAGCTTGCCCAGCCGCAGGAGTTGCATCACGATGAACTCGATGTTCGTGCCCGGGGCGTGGTGGCCGGTGTCCAGGCACACAAACGCCTTCTCACCCAAGGCCAGTGTCTGCGCATAAGATGTTCCCCAGTCCGGAACATCGGTGTGGTAGAAAGCAGGCTCGAAGAACTTGTACTCCAACACCAGGCGCTGCTCGTCACCCAGGGCCGCGTATATTTCCTGCAGGCTTTCCCCGAGCCGGTCCTGCCGGCCGCGCATGTCGTCCTGGCCCGGGTAGTTGGTGCCGTCGGCCAACCAGATCTTCAGATCCCGGGACCCTGTGGCGTGCATGATCCCGATGCACTCCAGGTGGTGCTCGATCGCGCGGCGGCGGATCGAGCGGTTGGACGAAGTCAGGGAACCGAACTTGTACTCGTCATCCTGGAACGTGTTGGAGTTGATGGTGCCCAAACCAACCCCGAGCCCTTCGGCATACGTACGCAGGGCGGAGTAGTCATCCACCCTGTCCCACGGGATGTGCAGCGCAACAGTAGGTGCGAGCCCCGTGAGCTCGTGAACCTTCGCGGCGTCGGCGATCTTTTCCTGGACGGTGCGAGGCGTACCCGGGGTGCCGAAGACCTTGAACCGGGTCCCCGAATTCCCGTAGGCCCAGGACGGCACTTCAATGGCCAATTCTCCCAAGCGGCCCAGGGCCGATTCTGTGGTGTTCATGCGTGTTCCTTCTGATGGGTAGGGGCGTCGCCGGCTTCAGAAGCCGAAGCCAGTTGGTCTTCCAGGTTGAAAACTTCCTCGACGATTTCGAAGCCCTCGTCCGGGGGGACATTGCTGTCGGCGAAGAGGCTGGCCATCCCGGCCTGCCAGCGTGCGTTGACGTCGGTGAGAGCCATGCGGGCCTGTGCGGCCTCGTAGTCTTCGCACTCCACGTAGCCGATGAGTTGGCCGTCCGGCGCCAGGAAAAGGGAGTAGTTGTTCCACCCCGAATCTTTCAGGGCGCGGAGCATCTCGGGCCATACGGCCGCGTGGCGTCGCTTGTACTCGTCCATCAACTCCGGCTGGACGGAGGAGCGGAAACATACCCTCATGCGGATCTCCGGGTCACTCGTCTTTGAATCGTTTCATTTGTTACGATTCAAATTACCCCCGGGCAAACGAGGGTGTCAAGACGTTACTGACCCTTTGACTTGAGTCGGTGAGAAGCCAGCGAGAACGGAACGCATGTCCCAAACAGCCAGCATCAAGGACGTTGCCACACACGCCAACGTTGCCGTGGGCACAGTCTCGAACGTGCTGAATTATCCGGACAGGGTTTCCGCCAAGACCAAAGAGCGCGTCCTCAAATCGATCGCAGAGCTGGGTTTTGTGCGCAATGACGCCGCCCGCCAACTTCGCGCCGGCCAAAGCCGCACCATTGGCCTGGTGGTCCTGGATGTCGGCAACCCCTTCTTTTCCTCAGTAGCCCGCGCGGCCGAAGACGCCGCCACCGCGCTGGGGAGCGTTGTGCTGGTAGGGGACAGTGGGCAGGACGCCTCACGGGAAGCGCACTACATGGATCTTTTCCAGGAGCAGCGCGTGCAAGGGTTGCTCCTGTCTCCCGTGGGCGACGTCGCCGATCGGATTGACAACCTTCGTGAACGCGGCGTGCCGACTGTCCTGGTGGACCAGCTTGCTGACACGGAACGCTGCAGCTCAGTTTCCGTCGATGATGAGGAAGGCGGCTATCTGGCGGCCAAACACCTGCTGGACATCGGCCGCCGTCGTCTGGTTTTCGTCGGAAGTCCCGCGATCCGCCAGGTGGCGCATCGCCTCAAAGGCGCGCAGCGGGCAGTGGCAGAGGTGCAAGGTGCGTCCATCGAAGTACTCGACTCTGCCGGGCAAACGGTGCTGGCCGGGCGTCAGGTGGGCAACAATCTTGTGGAGCGTGCACCGGAGGAACGTCCGGATGCTGTCTTCTGCTCCAATGACCTGCTTGCGCTTGGAGTCATGCAGTCCCTGACCATGCTGCGCAGCGTCCGCATCCCTGAGGACATTGCCCTGATCGGGTACGACGACATCGATTTCGCAACCTCCGCCGTCGTTCCTTTGTCCTCCATCCGCCAGCCGACCGAGGCACTGGGCCGGACCGCCGTCGAGCTCCTCGCGGAAGAGCAGGAAAGCAACGGAACCAAGCACCGCGCCGTCGTCTTCACCCCCGAACTCGTGGTGCGCCAAAGCACCGCCCCCGCCACCCAACTAGGGGACAAATAACGTTCCACTGACGGCTCAGAGCGACGTTATCTGTCCCTTAGTTGGGTGGGATTACGACGCGCGGAGCCGGGCCAGGTACTCCACCGGCACCATCGCCTCGGGCTGCTTCGTCTGACGGAACAGGCCAGGAGTGGCGGCGGCCAGCCGGTCCGCTGAGCGGCCAAGGCACTGGATGACACTGCTGATGGAGATGCCCGCCTCCGTCTTCTGCCGCAGTGCAGAGATATGCCTCCGGGCCGTACAGCCGCGGATGCCCGTGGCTACGATCCCCTCCGTGGGGACGTGGTCAAGCGCGGGAACCAAGGCGACACCGAGCCCGGACCTGACCATGCTGCGGATGGCATCGTAATTGTTGCTGCGCACGCTGATACGGGGAGCGAACCCGCTTCCTGCGCATAGATGCCGGAGGCATGCGTCGCCCGACGACTCTTCCTTGGTGGACACCCAGTTCTCCCCAGCGAGATCCTGCATCGTGATGTCGTCCGTTCCCGCCAAGCGGTGGCCCTCCGGAAGCAGCAGCACCAACTCCTCGGCCAGCAGGGGGACGGACACCACATTGGCCGGCCACTTTTGCGGGACGAGGTCGTAGTGGAACACCACGGCCACATCCAGTGTCGAATCCCGGACCATGGCCGCAAGTTCCACGGGTCCGCTCTCCTCCAGTTCCACTGAGGAGTTCGGGTGCCTGCGGAGGTAGGAGGCCAACCCTCCCGGCAGGAGCCTTTGGCTGGCCGTGCTGAAGCTGCCCAGCCGCATGAGGCCGTAGTCGCCCTTGCTGAAGCCCTTCATGTCGTCTTCGAGTGCGCCCAGGGCGTTGATGATGTCGTGGGCGCGTGCGGCAAGGAACTTGGCAGCCTCCGTTGGGCGGATGCTCTGGGCGTCGCGCTCAACCAGCGGCGCCTGCACGGCCCGCTCCAACGCCGCCACCTGCTGCGAGACGGCCGAGCCCGTGTAGCCGATTTCGCGCGCGGCGTCGGCGAAAGAGCCCGTACGAAGGACCACAGAGAGGGTGCGCAAATGAACTGGATTTAGCATGGCCTTGCTACTTCTGCGTGGGTGGAGTGAGCAGCTGTTCGACATCAACGGCGCCGCCGGCGGTTTCAAAATCCAGCTGCACCTGTTCCCGGAGCCGGGCGTCGGCGAGGTAGTCGGCAATCGTCAGGGCCAATCCGACGGCGCCATCCACAACTGCGGCGTCGCCCACGGGGCTGATGGAGTGCTGGCCGAACTCCTCCGTGTGCATCACGGCAGTTTCGCGGGAAATGCTCACTGTGGGATGGATCGACGGGACTCGCAGGCTGACGTTGCCCAGATCGGTGGACCAGCCACCGCCCACCAGCTCATTCTCCAATGTGATCCTTCGGCCCCGCGCGGACATATGCCCGTGGTACCGGGCCGCCAATGCGTTGTTGCTGCGGACGGGAAGATAGGCGGGGAATGGGTCCCAGTTGGTTTCGAGGCGGGTGCCTGTCATCAGTGCCGCACCTTCCAGGATGTCCTGCACTTTCTGCGAGATGTCCACCAGACCTGCCGGGTCCAGGGAGCGGATTTCGACGACGGCGCGCGCCACGTGGGGGACAACGTTCACCGCCGTGCCGCCTTCCGTGATGAGGCAGTGCAGGCGATCCGTGGCAGGGATGTGTTGGCGCAGGGCGGCGATCCCCTGGTACGCGGCCACCACGGCGTCGAGGGCGTTGCGCCCCATGTGCGGTGCCGACGACGCGTGGGCGGCCACCCCGTGGAAGGTTACTTCCACGTCGCGGACGGCAAGTGATGCAAAGGACGCAACCTCATATTCCCCGGTGAAGGGATGCAGCATCACGACGGCGTCGATGTCGTCGAAGGCGCCTGCCCTGGCCAGGAGTTCCTTGCCGTTTCCGTTCTCTTCTGCAGGCGTGCCGATCAGCACAACCGAGCCGCCCAGCTCTTCAACATGCGCGGCGACTCCGAGGAACGCCCCTACGGCCGCGGCGCAGATGACGTTGTGCCCGCATCCGTGGCCCACCCCCGGAAGGGCATCGTATTCGGCAAGCACGGCCACCTTCGGGGAGCCCGAGCCTGCTTCGGCACGCAGCGAAGTGCGCAGGCCATACCTTCCCACCTGGACCGGATAGCCCCTGTAGCGAAGGAATTCGGCGGCGAAGGCTACGGAGAGCCGTTCCTCGAAGCCGACTTCCGCGATGCCGTGAATTCCGTGGCTGAGTTCCTGGAGGTCCGGGGTGAGGTCATCGATGGTGGCGGTGATGTTCCTGGCAAGTGAGTCCGGGGCACCGAGGATGCCGGTCAGGGCCAAGGGGGACGGGGGCGTATCCACGGGGTTCACGTGGCGTCCTTTCGGGGGAGGTAGGCCGGCCAAGCGGCGACGACGTTGTCGCCAGGCCTGGCTCGTTGTTTTACTTAAGATACATGCGCAAGTGCCTTAAGAACAGCTTATTGTGCAAGAATGATTCATGACCGAAAAACCCCTCCCGGACGTCACCAGGCTGCGACTCCTCAACGAGGTCGCGAAGCAGGGGTCACTGGCGGGCGCGGCCCGCGTCCTGGGCATCACGTCCTCGGCTGTCTCGCAGCAAATCAGCATCCTGGAACGTGAAACCGGCGTCCAGCTTTTGGACCGTTCATCAAGGGGCGTCGGGTTGACCGGTGCGGGGGAAATACTGGTGGAGCACGCACGCGCGGTGGTCCGGCTCCTTGAGGCAACCCGCGCCGAGATGGACCAGCTCAGCGGCGAGCTTGCCGGCCGGGTCCGGATCGGCTCCATTCCCTCCCTTGCCCGGAACGTACTGCTGCCGGTCGCCGAAAAGCTCGAGGTGACCGTTCCCGACGTCGAACTGACGGTCAACGTCGTGGAGCCGGTGGACAGCATCGAGCAATTGCTGAACGGCGCTTTGGACATTGCGATTGTGGACCTTTACGACAATGTGCCCGTCGCCTTTCCCGACTACCTGGTGACCAGGGAAGTCATGAGTGAGCCATTGGCCTTGATCACTCCACCGGACTTTGTTGTGCCGCCACGGCTGAAGCTGACCGACCTCAAGAACGCGGACTGGGTGTTGACCCCCGAAGTGGGTGCCTGCGGACAGGCGGTCCGTTTCGCCTGCCGGAACGAGGGATTCGAACCCAACAGCCGGTGGGTTGTGGACGATCTTCTGCTCTTGGTCGAAGCCATTTCGCGGGGAAGGGGCATCTCTTTGCTCCCGCCGTTCTCCGTGGACAGTGCGGTGGCGCCGGTAGGAATCCATGCCTTCGACAAGCCCCGGATCCAACGCCGGGTGCTCACGGTAACGCGCAGCAGCGACGCCCGGCGGCCAATCGTGAAAGCCGTCCTCGACGAGGTCCATGGCCTCCTGGGTGCCGCTGCCGCCTAAGCCGCCAAGGCCGCCGTCGGGCCGTTAACCCAGGCCCAAGAATCTCTTGCGGCAGCCCCAGCAAACCTCGTTCTGCAAGCCGGTCAAACCCCCTTTTTTCGTTCCATGCTTGAAGTGATCAGTGACGATCACCACAAAGGAGAAACGAAAAATGACCACCCTCGAACGACGCTTCGCAGAGGTTCCCGGACACTGGCAGGTGCCAGGCCACTTCAAGATCAACCACAGCCACGGCATCCGCGTTGGGGACATGATTTATGTGGGTGGCCAGGAGGACCTCGACGCTGACGGCAACGTTAACAACCCCGGCGACATCGTGACACAGTGCAAGAACGTCATGGAGTCCCTGAAGCGGGTCATCGAAAGCCTCGGCGGAACCATGGGCGACGTCGTCCAGTTCAACACCTTCTACGCCGGCGAGCTCAGCTACGAAGAATGGCAGCGTACCTACGACATCCGCTTCAGCTACTTCCCGGCTCCCGGCCCCACGGCGACCGGCATCCTGATCGGCGAGGAGCTGAACCTGCCGGGCATCCGGGTGGAGGTCAACGCCGTCGCCATCGTCGGCAGTGCCGCAACCCGCGTAGAAGCGTTCGACGGCGGCAGCCAGGCAACGCTCGACGTTCCCGTGGAGGTGGCCGGCAATGACTGAAGTCAAGCCCCAGCTTGGCGTCATCCTCTGCGACCTCGACTCGTATCCGGTGGACTACGTGGAATGCCTCACCCCGGATGCGCCCGGCATCAGTGACAACCCCGTAGGCTTCTTCGAGAATCCCGCCAGCTGGCAGGGCCTTCCCGTGGCCTACGCGGTGGCGCGGGGTGCCCGGGTGGAGCCTCTTGTGAACGGTGAGCCCGAAGCTGTGGAGGCCTTCTGGAAGGCGAGCAAGAAGCTTGCGCACTGCCCCTTGGTCATCACCGACTGCGGCTTCTTCTTCTACGCCCGCAAGGACAAGCGCCAGACGACCAACGTCATCACCAGTGGGCTGGACCTGCTCCCCATCGCCTCGGTGCTGTCCAGCGGCTACATCGGTGTGTTGACCGTCTCGGAGTCACTCGCCACCAAGCTGTTGGCCGATCACCCCTTGTCGGCACAGATCGTCATCGCCGGCATGGAAGGCGAGCCCGGCTGGGCAACCATGCTGACCAACGATCACGCGCTGGGCAACGGCTGGGACCAAGCCTTGCTGAAGGAGGGCGTCGCCAGGGTGGTCAAGCGTGAGTTCGGGCCCGGTGGCCGCTTCGCCGACGTCGGTGTCCTGGTCCTTGAATGCACCTTGTTGCCCGAATTCCGCCAAGAGATCCGCAAATACACCAACGTGCCGATCCTCGATATCGCCTCTTTTGCGTTGAACGCCCTGGGCAAAGGGTTCGACGCCGGTGCGGCACCGGCGCCAGCCAGCGCCGCCTTGAGCCAATGACACAGGTCAGGAACGAGTCAGTCATGCATGAAGACACCGAGCAGGGCAGGACCGCCATCTCGCTGGAATCAGTCGTCAAGCGGTACGGGGACCACACCGTTATCAATGACGTGTCCTTGTCTGTCCGTGAAGGCGAGGTCATCGCCATCATCGGTCCCAGTGGGGCTGGAAAGAGCACCCTGCTCAGGTGCATCAACCTGCTGGAGGTCCCGGACAGCGGACGGATCACCGTTGAGGGAAACCAGGTGGTGGCCGGGACGGAGATCAGCCATAAGGACCTGGTCCGGCTACGCCGCAACGTGGGCATGGTGTTCCAGTCCTTCAACCTCTTCCCGCACATGACAGTGCTGCGGAACATCTCCCTTCCGCAGGAACGCGTCCTTGGCAGGAGCCGGGCAGAAGCTGACGCACGTTCCATGAAGCTCCTGGAACGTGTAGGGCTGGCAGACAAGGCCAGGCAATATCCGGGCCGCTGTTCCGGCGGCCAGCAGCAACGCATTGCAATCGCCCGGGCTCTGGCTCTGGACCCGCAGGTGATGCTGTTCGATGAGCCGACGTCGGCCCTGGACCCGGAAGTTGGCCTTGAGGTTCTGGCGGTCATGCGTGAGCTGGCCGCTGAAGGGATGACCATGGTGGTGGTCACCCACGAGATGCAGTTCGCCAGGGATGTCTCGGACCGCGTAGTGGTGATGGCCGAAGGTGCCATTCTCGAAGAAGGCGACCCTGCCGACGTCTTCACTGCTCCCGCCATGGACCGCACCCGCCGGTTCCTGCGTGCCGTATTGGAGCGCTGACATGGATCACCTCAGCGTGGTGGCGCAGGGCGTTTCCATGACGCTCGCGCTGACACTTTCCTCGCTTCTGGTTGGCGCCATCGGTGGCATCCCGTTGGCACTGGCCCGCCGGTCCCGGCTGGCGGCAGTGCGGTTCATCGCGCGTTCCTTCATTGAACTGCTGCGCGGGATCCCGCCATTGGCATGGTTGTTCATCATCTACTTCGGCGTAGGAACGGGTGTGATCGAGCTCAGTTCCTTCGCGGCTGCCGTGATTGGCTTCGGCCTCGTGTCCTCCGCCTACATGGCCGAAATCTACCGTGGCGGGCTGACAGCCATCCATGACGGCCAGTGGGAAGCCAGCGACGCATTGGGCCTTTCACGCGCCGCGACGTTGCTCAGCGTCATCGGACCTCAGGTCCTGCGCGTGTCCATTCCCGCTGCTGCCACCTTCGCCATCGGCCTGCTCAAGGATTCCTCCGTGGCCTCGGTCATCGGAGTCCAGGACACCATCTATTGGGCCAGCCATGAATCCACGGTGTCCGGTGATGCGATCGTGCCCTTCCTGTGGGCAGCCGGGCTGTACGTGGCCATGACCATTCCCTGCGCTTGGGCAACAAGGTTGCTGGACGCCAAGCTCCGAAAGCGGGTTGCGCGATGACTTTCTTCAACGACTGGGTGGATTACTTCCCGGACCTGTTGGGCGGGCTCGGAGTGAGCCTGCAGCTGACGCTGGTAACGCTGCTGATTGGCTTGCCCGCCGGACTTGTTCTGGCCCTCGGCGCGAGTTCGGGAAACCGGCCGGTGCGGGTCCTGTCGATCGGTGTGATCGAGGTAGGTCGTGGAACTCCTGCCCTGGTGGTCCTGCAGCTGTTCTACTTTGGCCTTCCCTCGGCCGGAATGACGCTGACCTCCTTCGTCGCAGCATCGCTGGCGCTCGCCTTCACTACCGCGGCCTACACCAGCGAGATCATCCGTGGCGGCTTGCAGGCAGTGCCCGCCGGTGAAATTGAAGCCGGTCATGCCCTGGGGATGGCCCGCGGGGACATCCTCCGTTTTGTCGTGATTCCGCAAGGGATCAGAATCGCCATCCCACCGCTCATGGGATTCGCGATCATGGTGTTTCAGGCGACCTCCCTGGCCTACACCATTGCCATGCCGGAACTGATGAGCCAGGCCTACTCCATCGGCTCCATCACGTTCCGCTACCTGAGCATCCTCACCCTCGCGGGCCTCATGTACGCCCTGATCACCATTCCCGCGAGTTCCCTGAGCAACTTCGTTGAGCATCGTTTGGCGCGTCACCGTTGATACGCCATTTAGGCAAAGGAACCACAATGAAATTACGAATGATCGCGTCCGCTGTGGCTGCCCTGACGCTGGCTGCGGCGCTCAGCGGCTGCGGCGGTGGCACTGAAGCGGCCGGATCCAAGGTCTCCGCAGACTGCAAAGCTGCATCGGACTTCGGCACCATTAAGAAGGGCAACCTGACGGTGGCTGTCTATGAAGCGCCTCCCTACGTCACGTTCAAGGGCAATGAGCTCGGAGGCGTTGACGGAGATATCCTCATGGGTTTTGCGCAGAAGCAGTGTCTCTCCATCACCACTGTTTCCGCTGCTGCCGCGGCAGTTATCCCCACAGTCCAAGGTGGACGCGCCGACGTCGCGACAGGCGGCTGGTGGCGGTCCAAGGCGAGGGCCGACATCCTGGACCTGACCGACCCCATCTACACGGACCAGATGGTGTTGATCTCCAAGGACGGTCTCAACAAAGTCACTGACCTCAAGGGCAAGAAGGTCGGCACCGTCAACGGCAACGTCTGGGTGGATGACGCCAAGAGCTACCTCGGCGGGGACCTCCAGCTCTACAAAGCGCCCGTGGACTTGTTCCAGGACCTCAAGTCGGGCCGGCTTGACGTGGGCATCGATGGCTTCGGCGAGGCCCACAACAACAGCAACGGCCTCAAGGTAGAAGTTCTGGAGCCTGACAACGCCATTAAGGCCTCCCTCGAACCGCCGCAGACCTGCCTGCCGGTGACCAAGGGAAACACGGCTTTGCTCAAGGCTTTGAACGACTACGTGGACAGCCTCCGCAAGGATGGCAGCCTGGAGAAGATCGTGGTGAAGAACGGCTTCCCGGCCTCGGCGATAGAGACGGGGTCGGCCCGCCTGATCGGCTAACCCAAGTAGGGGACAGCACCTGCTCCACTGAGTGCTCAGTAGGACGTGTGCTGTCCCCTAGTTGGGTTGCTGCAGGGCGTAGATGCTCCAGGACGCTGTGTGCTCGGCTCCGGGTTCGAGGCGGATCAGGTCCGTGCCGCTGTTGAAGGCATCGGGCGGGCACGTCATCGGCTCCACGGCCAGTCCAATACGGCTCGGAATGGGTGCCGGCTTGTCTGCCGTATGGATCTGCAGCCACGGGCAGCTTCCGTCCCACGACATTCCGACGCCGGTGCCCGCCGGGTCGCGCAGCGACAGCCGCGCCAGCCCGCCGTCGAACGTGACGTCCGTAAACGCGTGGTCGATTTCGGTGGCACCGATCGGACGGGCCGCACGGAAGTCGAACTCATGCCCCTCCACGGGTTCCAGCGAAACCGGCAGCAGGCGGTCGGGCGTGACCTCGAGGAACGAGGAAGCGGGCGCTTCAAGGATCCACTCGTCCAAGGGCGAAGAACCCGCCACCAAGTACGGGTGCGGACAGACCCCGTAGGGCGCAGCAACGTCTGCGGCGTTGTGGGCGGTCACGGAGGTGTGGAGCCCGGTTTCGTCCAGGACATACCGCGTCGAGAGTTCCACCACGAACGGATAGCCCGACGTCGGTCCCACAGTGCACGTCAAGGTGACCGAACCGGGGTCGTGTTCCTTGACGGTCCAGTCGAGCGGGTAAGCGAGCCCGTGCAGCGCCGTGCCCCGCTCCGGTTCGCTGACCGCCAGCTGGTGGCTGACGCCGTCGAAGGTGTATCTCCCGTCAGCGATCCTGTTCGGCCACGGCGCGGCGATGATGCCGCGGTAGTCCGGGATCGGGCCGCCTTCCGGGAACGGAACCACAAGGTCCCGGCCTTCGAACTGCAAGACACGAAGCGCAGCGGACCGTTCCGTGACAACCGCCTCGTAGCCGCCGGCTTTCAGGCTGTATTCAGCGCTCACAGGCCGCCGGCCAACTTGTAGTACGCAGCGTTCCAGGCAAGTTCCTTCTTGAACTGTTTGATGGTGGTGCCTTCGTCGATGGTGAGCAGTTCCGTGCGGGCGATCTCGGCGAAGTCTTCAAACACCTCGAGTCCCACCTGGGTGGAGAGTACAGTGTGGTGGGCGGCGCCGGCGGTCAGCCACGCGGCGGCCGAGGTGGCAAAGTCCGGCTTCGGTTCCCAGAGCGCGCGGGCCACCGGCAGGTTGGGAAGCGGCTGGTCGAGGTCGACGACGTCCACGGCGTTGGCGACCAAACGGAACCGGTCGCGCATATCGGACAGCGCGACGACGACGCCGGGCCCTGCGTCGGTGTCAAAGACCATCCGGACGGGATCTTCCTTGCCGCCAATACCCAGTGGATGGATCTCGACGCGCGGTTTCTTCGCCGTGAGGGACGGGCAGACCTCCAACATGTGCGCCCCGAGGATCTTCTCCGAGCCGGGTTCCAGGTGGTAGGTGTAGTCCTCCATGAGCGAGGCGCCGCCGGGCAGCCCCGAACCCATGACCTTGGCCGCCCGGACCAGGATGGCGGTCTTCCAGTCACCTTCGGCTCCGAAGCCGTAACCGTCGGCCATGAGCCGCTGGACGGCCATGCCTGGGAGTTGCCGGAGTTCGCCGAGGTCCTCGAAAGAGGTCGTGAAGGCCGCGGAACCGTTGGCTTCCAGGAAACTGCGCAGGCCCAGCTCGATCCGGGCGCTGTACCGCAGCGATTCGTGCCGGGCACCGCCGGCCTTCAACTCGTCCACCACCTCGTAAAGCCGCTCGTACTCGGCAACCAGCGTGTCGACGTCGGACTCTTCCGCGCCGTGGACGGCGTCGGCGAGTTCGTTGACCGACCAGGTGTTGACCGAGACGCCGAAGCGCAGTTCGGCTTCGGTCTTGTCGCCCTCGGTGACGGCGACGTTGCGCATGTTGTCGCCAAAGCGGGTCAGCTTCAGGTTCCGGACCGCTGCCCAGCCTGCGGAGGCACGCTGCCAGGCGCCTATCTGGCGGGCGACCTCCGGGTTGGAGACATGCCCGACGACGGTCTTCCGCGGCACGCCGAGGCGCGCCTGGATGTAGCCGAATTCGCGGTCGCCGTGGGCCGCCTGGTTCAGGTTCATGAAGTCGAAGTCGATGTCCGCCCAGGGGAGGTCCCGGTTGGCCTGCGTGTGCAGGTGGAGCAGCGGTTTGCGGAGGGCGTCGAGGCCCTGGATCCACATCTTGGCAGGGCTGAACGTGTGCATCCAGGCGGTCACGCCGATGACGGAATCGTCCGAGTTCGCTTCAAGGGCGGTGCGGCGGATGGCGTCGGAATCGGTGAGGACGGTCTTCCAGACGAGCTTCACCGGCACCTCACCAGCGGCGTTCAGGACGTTGGCGATCTCCTGCGACTGCGCGGCGACCTGCTTGAGGACATCCTCGCCGTAGAGGTGCTGGCTGCCGGTGAGGAACCAGACCTCGTACTGGTCGAGCGAGGTGTTGTTGGCGTTGGGCATTTGATGGCTCCTGGGTATGGGCGTAAAGCGGTGGCTGGTTGGGCGGCAGAGCGTTGGTGGTCCGGCTCAGCGGCCGTAAACGTTCTGGTAGCGGTCGTAAAGCGAGGCGATCTTGGCTGGGTCGATGGGAAGCGGATCCCCGAGCTGGCGCGAAACGTGCACCGTTTTGGCCACTTCTTCGCACATCACGGCGGCTTTGACGGCCTCGCGGGCGGATTGGCCGATGGTGAACGGCCCGTGGTTCTGCATCAGCACTGCCGGCGAGTTGGAGTCCTTCAACGTCTCCACGATGCCTTGGCCTATCGAGTCGTCACCGATCAGGGCAAACGGGCCTATGGGGATGGGCCCGCCGAATTCGTCACCCATCATGGTCAGCACGCACGGGATCTCCTCACCCCGGGCCGCCCAGGCCGTGGCGTAGGTGGAGTGGGTGTGCACCACTCCACCGACCTCGGGCATGTGCCGGTAAACATAGGCGTGCGCTGCGGTGTCCGAGGACGGCGAGAGGTCGGGATTGCCCCAGTCGATGGTGCCGCTGCTGCCGGTGTTCATGCCCCTGACGGGGGTGCCGTAAAGATCGGTGACCACCATGAGCTCGGGGGTGAGGTCGTCATAGGAGACTCCCGAGGGCTTGATGACCATCAGGTCATGGCCCGGGATGCGGCCGGAAACGTTGCCTGCCGTCCAAACCACGAGTCCGTAGCGCGTCAGTTCGGTATGGAGTTCGCAGACGTCCTTGCGGACCTGCGCGATGGTGTCCAGAAGGGCGTTCATGCGGACACCCGCTCAGCGTTGTCGGTGGAAGAGTTCGACGCCGGTTCGGAGACCCCGCCTGCGCCCTGCGCCTGGCGCTGGATGGACTTGAGGCGGTGCATCACGTTGTTGGTTCCGCGGCCGAAGTAGTCGTGAAGGGTTTTGTACTCCTGGAAGAGCACTTCGTACGCGGCCACGTTCTCCGGGATCGGGGTGTACACAGCCCCCGGCGCGGCGGCCATGGCAGCGGCGGCCTCCCGGATGTCCGCGTACTTCCCGGCAGCAACGGCAGCGTGGATGGCCGAACCCAGTGCGGGACCCTGTTCCGAGCCGATGGTGGAGAGCTGCAAGCCGGTGATGTCCGCGTAGACCTGCATCAGGAATTTATTCTTCAGCAGGCCCCCGGCCACGATGAACTCCTTCACCGGAACACCGGAATCGCGGAACGCATCCACGATGGTGCGGGTCCCAAACGCCGTGGCCTCCAGCAAGGCCCGGTAGCTGTCCTCAGGCTTGGTGGCCAACGTCTGGCCCACCACAACGCCGGACAGTTCGTGGTCCACCAGCACTGAGCGGTTGCCTGAATGCCAGTCCAGCGCGATCAGTCCGTGCTCGCCGATGGCCTGCTTTTCCGCGAGTTCCGTGAGGTACTCGTGGATGCTTTGGTCCTGGGCTGCGGCGGCCCGGTGGTATTCAGGAGGTACGCCGTTCTTGGTGAACCAGCCGAAGATGTCGCCCACTCCGGACTGGCCCGCTTCGTAGCCCCAGAGTCCATCCACGATGCCGCCGTCGACCACGCCGCACATACCCGGTACTTCGCGCAGGACATCGCCGTTCATGACATGGCAGGTGGAAGTTCCCATGATCGCGACGAGCTGCCCAGGTTCCACTGCGTTTGCGGCAGGTGCGCTGACGTGGGCGTCCACGTTGCCTACCGCCACGGCGATTCCCGCCGGGAGCCCGGTCCAGCCGGCGGCTTCTTCGGTGAGATATCCCGCGGCATCTCCCAGGCGCCCGATGGTGTGTTCCAGCTTGCTGCTGACAAAGTCCTTGAAGTCAGGGTTCAGGGCTGCCAGGAAATCCTCCGAGGGGTATTTTCCGTCCTGGTAGATGCCCTTATAGCCGGCCGTGCAGGCGTTGCGGACGTAGCTTCCGCAGAGCTGCCAGACGATCCAGTCGGCCGCTTCAACCCAGTGCTCCATGGCTGCGTAGACTTCGGGGTCTTCCTCGAGAAGCTGCAGGCCCTTGGCGAATTCCCACTCCGAGGAAATCAGGCCGCCGTAGCGGGGGAGCCAGGACTCGCCGCGCTCTTCGGCCAGCTGGTTGATGCGGTCTGCCTGCGGCTGGGCGGCGTGATGACGCCACAGTTTGACGAAAGCATGGGGCCGGTCCGCGAAGCGTTCCAGCTCGTTCAGCGGCGTGCCGTCCGCCGTCGTCGGAACCATGGTGCAGGCGGTGAAGTCGGTGGCGATGCCCACCACGTTCTCCGGGTTGATGCCGGCATCGGCGACGGCGGCCGGGACGGCATTGCGCAGGACGTCGCGGTAGTCGTTGGGGACCTGGAGGGCCCAGTCTGCAGGGAGGCGGTGGCCGCTGGTGGGGAGGCGGTCCGAGACGACGGCGTGAGGGTACTCGAACACGCCGCTGCCGATCTCGGCGCCATCCGAAACGCGCACCACGACGGCGCGGCCGGACAAGGTGCCGTAGTCCACGCCGATGACGAACTGCTCATCGAGCGGGAGGTTGTCAGAGGTTTTCATGGGGGTCTCCATCCGGCTGGCCAGGGCCTCATTGCCGGGGGTCGGGGTGGAAAGTGAAGAACGTCTGATGCAATTGTTAGCGCTCACAACATTGATGTCAAGAGAAGTCCGGCGACGGGACGGGCGGTGCGGGGGCGGGCCGCGGGGCGGTGCGGGGGCGGGCCCCAGACGAGGCTGCCGGGATGCTCCGGCTTAGCTGGGGAGCGGCGCCGTGGTGGAGCGGACGATGAGCTGCGGAGTCACGGTAGCCGCAGTGCCGGTGCTGCCGCTCTCAATGCGGTCCAGCAACAACCCAATGCACCGTTGGCCGAGTTCTTCGAAGTCCTGGGCCACTGTGGTCAACGGCGGGATGAAGTAGGCCGACTCTGGCTGGTCATCAAAACCCACCAGGCTGATGTCACCGGGAACCTGCACCCCGGTTTCATGAAAGGCTCGCAATACCCCAAGGGCCATCTGGTCGTTGGCCACAAACAGTGCGGTGACGGCCCGTTCGGCCGCGATCTTCAGGCCTTCCCGGTACCCGCATTCGGCACTCCAGTCACCTTCGATCAGGGAACCGGGCTCAATGCCGGCAGCGTTCAGTGCATCACGCCAGCCGTCGATGCGGGCGGCGGCGTCGATCCAGTCGGAGGGGCCCGACAGGTGGCCGATCCGCCGGTGCCCAAGGTCCAGCAAATGCTCGACGGCGAGACGCGCCCCCTGCCGCTGGTCGACCGTGGCGCCAGCCAGTTGCTCATCGCCGACGGAACCCACGGCAACCAATGGCACCTGGGAGGTGACATCTTTGAGGACCTCGAACGTGCCCGGATGCGGAACAGTCACCACAATGCCGTCAACGCCTTGGTCCATGAAGTGGGCCAGGGCATCCTTGATGGTTTCCGGAGTGACCTCGCGAAGGCCCGCCACGCTGACGAAGTAGCCGGCGTCACGGGCTGCCTGCTGCACGCCGAGCAATGTGTGCGATGGGCCGTACTGGGCAAGCTCACTGCCCAGCACCCCTATGGTTTGGGACCGTCGGGTTACCAGGCTGCGCGCTGCAGTGTTGCGCCGGTAGCCCAACTCGGTGATGGCCTGCTCTACACGTTCGCGGGTCTTGGAACTCACGTTCGGGTGGTTGTTCAGGACCCGGGAGACAGTCTGGTGGGAAACTCCTGCCACGCGGGCTACGTCCTCCATGACGGGAGGGCGGGCTGATGCAGATTGTTCTGAGCTCACCCTGTCACGATAAAGCACTGGCGGCCAGGATCAGCCGATGGCTGCCTTGGCGGCGTAATGGCGGTACCTCTCCAGGAAGGGCGCAACGCCTTGGGGCTCAGCGTGGTCTACAGTGAGCCCTTCCACGGGCCATCCGGGCAACTGGCCCGTGAGGACTCCGGCCGCTTGCCGTGCAGCGCCGTCAGCGACGTACTCGCCGGGCTTGGGAACAAAGACGGGCAGGCCGAACGCGGAGGCAGCCACGTGTTGAACAGCTTCTGATTGAGCGCCTCCACCAACAAGGATGATCCGCCGGGCATCGACACCCTGGGCCTGGAGGGCAGCCAAACCGTCAGCCAGCGAGCAGACAACTCCCTCTATCGCCGCGCGGGCCAGGTTCGCGGGGGTGTAGTTGGAGAGGGTGAGTCCGTGAAGTGATCCCGTGGCCTCGGGAAGATTCGGGGTTCGTTCGCCTTCGAAATAGGGCACCAGGGTCAAGCCTTCCGCACCTTCCGGAGCGGACAGCGCCAGGGCTCCAAGCTCGTTCAGGCTCACGTCGAGCAAGGCGGCGGTGGCATCGAAGATCCGCGTGGCGTTGAGCGTGCAGGCCAGCGGGAGGTAGTGGCCAGTGGCATCGGCAAAGCCCGCCACCAGTCCACTTGAGTCGCGGGAAGGAGTATCCGAGACCGCGAATACCGTTCCGGACGTTCCGATGGAGATGACAACGTCCCCGACTCCGGCACTCACGCCGAGCCCCGCAGCTGCGTTGTCTCCTACACCGGGTCCTATCAGGGCGCCGCCTGGGGTCTTGCCTGCCGTCTCCAGGGGCCCAACGACTAGGGGCAGGACCGGGAGGTGCCCGAGGGTGCTCTCCAGGACATCCGGAAGGTACTCGCCGCTGGTCGCCGAAAAGTATCCCGTGCCGGAAGCGTCGGAGCGATCCGTGCGGAGCAGTTCCAGCGATGCCGGGCCTGTTCCGGGCCCGTGACCGGCCAATCGCCAGGACAGCCAGTCGTGCGGGAGGCACACCGCGGCCGTCCGTTGCGCGTTTTCGGGCTCGACCCGCGCCAGCCAGCGCAGTTTGGTGGCCGTCAGGGAGGCCACCGGAACCGTGCCCGTGCTGCCCGCCCAATAGCTGGCTCCGGCAGCTGGATCACCCTGTCCGGCGTTGCGGATGAGTTCTTCAGCGTCCTGCGCGGAGCGGGTATCGTTCCACAGCAGGGCAGGACGGACCACATTTCCGCTTTCGTCGAGGCACACCATCCCGTGCTGCTGCCCACCGACGGATACGGCATCGACGTCGTCGAGTCCGCCTGCTGCCGCGATTGCTTCCTGCAGGGCTGTCCACCAATGATCCGGGTGGATCTCGGTGCCCTCCGGGTGGGAGGCCCGGCCCTGGCGTACCAAGGCTCCGGTAACTGAATCCCTGATAACCACTTTGCAGGACTGGGTGGAGCTGTCGATCCCGGCTACGAGAGGCATGCGTTGTTCCTTTGGCGGGCCGCGCCGGGCTGCCCGGGAAATCCTGGGCAGCCCGGCGGCGGGGGTTGCGGTGGTGGG
>NZ_JAQZBY010000020.1:0-42651 GCF_028736865.1 Paenarthrobacter sp. AB444
AGCCCGATCAGGCCCGGCGAGAATAAACTCCAACGGCCCCGACACGCTTATGCAGATGGCGTATCGGGGCCGTTGGCCTTTTAAGAGCGGGTAAAGGTACCGGCCGGCAACCCTCCCCAAGCGTTCCTGCCCGGTTAACCTCCGTGCCATCACGCTTGCCTACTGTGATCCCGCTGGGGGGGGATCGGAAACAACAGAGGGAAGATGCAATGTGCACCGGAGAACACACCCAAACCACGCACAGTCGGAGCGTGGAGCTGGCAGATGCCGAGTTGAAGTCCATGGGGTTGAGCCGACGACTCATCCTGCAGTCGGCGGGCATCCTGGCCGCAGGCGCCGCCGCCTCAACTGCGATGGCCAAGCCCGCCATGGCCAACCCCGGCGGCAACGACCCCCAGCTGAAATGGCTGGTCGGTGACCACCACGTTCACACCCAGTACAGCCACGACACGAAGTACATGATCAAGCAACAGCTGGACACCGCCCAAAACTACGGCGTGGATTGGTTGGCGCTCACGGAACACAGCAACTTCGGCCACGCCAACAACGGGGGCGCGGTCAACGCCAACAAAGAAATCCAGGCGCAGCGTGCGGCCCGTCCCGGAATGCTGATCTTCCAAGGGCTCGAGTGGTACATCCCCGGTGCAGAACATGCGTCCGTCGTCGTCGCCCCCGGCCCGAACGAAGTCAGCCTTCTGCGCACCTTCGAACTCGTATGGGACGGCAAGCTGAACCAGTGGGAGAAACCAACCCCGGGTACCCCGCAGATGCCTTCCGCCCCTACGGCGGCTTTGACTGGGCCACGGCAACGGTGGCTGGCGTATGGGATTCAATGCTCGCCGAAGGCCTGCCGTTCTGGATCACCTCCAACTCCGACAACCACCTCACGGTCAAGGACACCTGGAAGACCGGGCCGTACCCGGCGGTGGAGCCCTATCTCAGCCTGCCCAATGAATTCGACCGCTGGTCCGTCACCGGCAAGCGACCGGACCCGTTCGACACCGGAGAAAAGCAGGGCGGCAGCGACTACTGGCCGGGTCAGTTCAGCCGCATCCACACCGGCGTTACCCAGCACTCCTACATTGGAGTCTTGGAAGCGATGCGCAACGGCCGCATGTGGGTTGACCACGGTCACCTCCTCCAGGGACTCGATGTCCGCGTCCGCGAGGTGCGCGGGAACAGCGCCGCCAACAGCAACGGACGCAACGGCGTCACCTTGAGGTCGCGTCTGCAGGTGAGGCGAGGTGCCGACGTCGAAATTTCCATCACCATTACGACGACGGACTACCGCAACTTCGCTGGTATCCTCCCGAAACTCGCGCACGTTGACGTCATTGGTGGCGCCGTCACCGGCGCGGCAGCAGACCGCGACACCATGACGGCTCCGGGGACGACGGTTTGGAAGCAGATCGATGTATCCGGGCGCACGGGAACGTTCACCATCAAGCACGTCATCAAGGACGTCCAAGGATCCTGCTACTTCCGCCTCCGCGGAAGCGACGGCAACCGCCACGGCGCAGGCTACTACGGAGCGTCCGTGGATCCGGCCGGCCCCGTTCGCCATGGCCTGAACCTCGGCGACGCTGACCCGTGGGCGGACACCTGGTTCTACGCGAACCCGGTCTTCATCGACGTCGCGTAGCTGCTGGGCAGGAAGGCGGCAACTGGATCAGGACTGGACGTCGCCTTCCTCGGGGTCATCGGCAGAGCGGACCTCGTTCCTGATGATGCCCAGTTCCTCCAGCTGCGCGGACATCCCGGCACCATCGGGGGCGTAGATCCAGGGAACACCGGGGGTCGGCTGTCCACCGGACTTGGAGCGGCCACCTGCCAGGACGGCTTCACCGGCGGAGAGCTGGCGGATGGCGATGGCCCGGACGTTTTCGGGGTGGCGCTGGGCGAATTCGGAGTAGATGGCTTCGTCATGCTGCCCGTCATCACCTACAAGCAGCCATTTGATGTTGGGGAATTCCTCAGCGAGGCGTTCCAATGATGTCCTCTTGTGCTCCTGGCCGCTGCGGAACCAGCGGTCAGGCGTTGGTCCCCAGTCTGTCAGGAGCTTGGGACCGGCCGGGTACAGGTTGCGGGACAGGAAGCGGGACAGCGTAGGAGCAACATTCCAGGCACCGGTGGAGAGGTACAAGACCGGGGCAGATGGAGCGGTGCGTGCAATCCGTTCGTACAGGACTGCCATGCCAGGCGTTGGGGTCCTGGCGTGCTCGTTGAGGACGAACGTATTCCAGGCAGCCAAGAAGGGACGCGGAAGAGCGGTCACCATCACGGTGTCATCAATATCGGACACGACTCCGAAGTCGGCATCGTCGGCCACTACTTCCACGGGAGCCTCCACCGTTTTGGAGCCACCGGATTTCAAGGTAATGGTGTGCCATCCAGCCGTCAGCGCCACCGGGATCTGGGCGTCCACCACGCCTCCACGGTCGGCCACGACGTCATGGGTGGTGCCGGCGATGGTGACTTGCACGGCCGCATGTGCCACAGGGGCGCTGGTGAAGTTCCGCCAGCCTCGCATGCTCTCCTGCAAGGGGTTCGCGTGACCGGCAGCGTCCCGGGGATCACTTCGGACCACCCGGGCCAGGACCCTCACCCAGGACGTGCTGCCGTACCCGGTGTACGGGATGACGGTTTCCACCCGGCCACGGCGGATGGCCAGGCGGGTCTGCAGCCTCAGCCACGCGTCGTCGAGCCTCATCGCGATGTGGCGCGCTTGCTCGCGGGGCGGTGTCAAGCTGATGCTGCTGCCTGCAGTGGACATGGGGCGCGGCCTTGCGGGACGAAAAGACATGTTTCCAGTCTTCCATGGCCGGGACTTAGGTTACGGAACGCGACCCACAGCGGAATCAATCAGCACTTCGGCGGCTTGGCGCGCTTGTCCGGCGGCCTCGGGCGATCCGGCGATGGCCGCCGTCGTTTGCGCCCCCTCTGCCAGGATCGAAAGCTGCGGTGCCAGATACGGCGGTGCGCCCGCTTCGGCGGCGAGCCCGGCGACGTACTCCTGGAAGGATTCCTTGTGCTTCCGCGCATAGTCCGCCACTTCAGGGCTGACTGCGCCCAGCTCGGCGAAGCTGTTGATGAAGCCGCAGCCGCGGAACGAGTCCTGGCAGAACCAGCCGGCGAGGTAGTCGAATATGGCCAGCAGCTTGGCCCGCGGATAAGCAGCCTGGCGCACCGTTGCGTCCAGCCCCTGGGTCCAGGACTCGTGGCGGCGCTCCAGCACGGCCATCACGATGCTGCTCTTGGAGGGGAACTCCTGGTACAGCTTCTTCAAGGAGACACCGGCGGCCGTCCGCAATTCATCCATGCCCACGGACTGGATGCCTTTGGCGTTGTAGAGTCCATCGGCTGTCGCGACGATGCGTTGACGAACCTCGGAAATATCCATGGGTCAATAGTACTTGAATTGAGAACGATCGTTCTATAGTATTTGTCCTAGAGAGAGAACGATCGTTCTCTACTTCGAGAAAAGGGAAACAGAATCATGGGCTTCATCAAAGTCGGAACTGAAAACACCACGGACATCGAGCTCTACTACGAGGACCACGGCACAGGCCAGCCCGTCGTCCTGATCCACGGCTATCCCCTTGACGGCGCTTCCTGGGAGAAGCAGACCGCCGCCCTCCTCAACGCCGGCTACCGCGTCATCACCTACGACCGTCGCGGCTTCGGCAAATCCAGCAAGACCACCACCGGCTACGACTACGACACGTTCGCAGCGGACCTCAACACAGTCCTGGAAACCCTCGACCTGCAGGATGCCATCCTGGTGGGCTTCTCCATGGGCACCGGCGAAGTCGGGCGCTACATCGGCACCTACGGCGAGGCCCGGGTGGCCAAGGCCGTCTTCCTGGCCTCCCTCGAACCCTTCCTCCTCCAGACCGATGACAACCCCACGGGCGTTCCGTCCTCCGTGTTTGACGGCATCCGCAACGCCGCGATCGAGGACCGCTACGCCTGGTTCACCAACTTCTACAAGGACTTCTACAACACGGACAACTTCCTCGGAAACCGTCTCAGCGAAGAAGCACTGCGCAACTCCTGGAACGTCGCTGCGGGCTCGTCCTGGTACGCGTCGTTCGCAGTGGTTGACACGTGGCTGACCGACTTCCGCGCCGACATCGAGAAGGTCACCGTGCCCTCCCTGATCGTCCACGGAACCGGCGACCGCATCCTCCCCATCGACTCCACCGGCCGCGAATTCACCAAGCGCCTTCCCTCTGCGGAATACGTGGAGATCGAGGACGCACCGCACGGCTTCCTCTGGACTCACGGCGCTGAGGTCAACGAGATCCTGCTCGGCTTCCTGGCCAAGTAGCGCTTGCGCGCCAACTGATCAAAGAACGACGGCGGCAGCTCACCGGCGGTTCCGGAAGGAACCAAAGGTGGGCTGTCGCCGTCGTTTATGTCCGCTTACGCCGACCGCACTTCGGTGAGGGAACCGTCATGGTCCAGGCGCAGAGTGAGGTCCAGGTCGAGGCGGGCCAGGAAGTCGTCGTCGTGGCTGACAACAATTACGGCGCCGCGGTAGGAGTTCAGCGCAACCACCAGCTGGTCCACGCTCTGGATGTCGAGGTTGTTCGTGGGCTCGTCGAGAATCAGGACCTGGGGCGGTGGATCGGCGAAAAGGAGCCGGGCCAGAGACACCCTGAACCGTTCTCCGCCTGAGAGTGTTTGCACCGGCCGATAGACGCTCTCGCCACGCAGCAGGAAGCGTGCCAGCTGGTTACGGATCTCGCCCTCAGGAACGTTGGGGGCGGCCTCCTGCACGTTTTCCAGAGTGGTGGCGGCCTCGTCCAGGCCATCAAGGCGTTGGCGCAGGTAGCCGGCCCGCTCTGTGAGAAGACGACCACCCGCTGGCCCGTCGTCACCGGCAACGACGCGTTCGAGCAGCGTGGTCTTTCCCACCCCGTTCGCACCGATAACGGCCACCCGCTCAGGGCCTTCCATCACGAAATCCCGGTTGGTTCCCCGCAATTCCGCTATCCGGCGGCTGCGTGGAACGTCCGGATCAGGAAGATCCACGCTGATGCGCTCCTCATCCCTGATCCGGGAGGAGGCCGCATCCAATGCCGCCTGGGCGGCGACCACTTTGTTGTCCGAACCCGAACGAAGCTTCCCGGCCGACACCTGGGCGTCGGAGGCCCGTTGGTTCATGAGGATCTTGGAGCCCTTTTTGTTGTCGTAGCTGCTCTGGCCCGTCCGGGCCCGCTTTGCCAGCTTCGCTTCGGCTTCCTGCCGCTGACGCTTCTCAACCTTCACCGCCTGTTTCGCTGCCTGGGCAGCCTGCACTGCAGCGGCCTGCTCCTCCTCCAGGTGGGACCGCCATGCGCTGTAAGGGCCGCCGAAGACCCTGAGCTCTCCCCCGTGCAGTTCAGCTGTGTTGTCCATCAGCTCCAACAATGCGAGGTCATGGCTGACCACCACCAGCGTGCCCGGCCAGCCGGACAAAAGGCCGGACAGCTTGGCCCGTGCTTCGCGGTCCAGATTGTTCGTGGGCTCATCCAGGAGCGTGATCGCTGCCCGTTGGAGCCTCAGTCCCGCGATGGCAACCAGCATGGCCTCGCCGCCCGAGATTTCGCCGACGCTCCGGTCCAGGTCAGCTGACGACAGTCCGATGTGGCGCAAGGCCTCATCGGCGCGTGCCTCAATGTCCCAGTCGTCACCGAGCACTTCGAAGTTCTCCAACGACACGTCCCCGGATTCGATGGCCTTCAAGGCCTTTACCTTCGGGCCGATGCCAAGCAAGTCCGCCACGGTGGAACCCGTGGCGAGCGTCAGGGTCTGCGGAAGGTAGCCGACATCTCCGTTGATCGTGATGAGGCCACTGGCCGGTGTGAGGATCCCGGCAATGAGACGGAGCAACGTCGATTTTCCGGCCCCATTGGCGCCCACCAGGCCGGTGAGGCCAGTACCAAACGTTCCAGAGACTTCAGAGAGTGCGGGGGTGCCGTCCGGCCAGTGGAAGTTGACGTCGGTCAGGGTAATGGACGGGTTTTTTGCAATAGGCATGATGCTTCAGGACTCCAGTGATTTCAGCGAATGCGCTGCCACCGGCCCAAAAGGACATCAAAGATGTGTCAGCGCTTGGTTTGCGTCGCGAAACCTTGAATGTCCGTCAAAACATCGGCCTAACACTGGGGAACAGAGGAGTTCAGTCTCACAAAAACGGTCCATGAAGGCAAGTCGCCTAGGCGTTCCCGTCCACAGTGACCACGATCTTGCCACGGGTGTGGCCATCCATGTTGAGCCGGAACGCGTCCGCCGCATCAGCCAGCGGGAAGGTTTCAGCTACCTCAACCTGGAGTTTCCGCTCATCCACCAGATCGGCGAGCTCTTGCAGATCCGCCCCAATCGGGTTGACCCACATCCAGGTGCCTCCGTGCTCTTCCACATCGCTGTCGGCAATGGAGGCATGCCGGCCATTCTCCTTCAGCACCTCAAGGGTTGTTGAGAGGTTGCCGCCCACGAAGTCCGCAACGACGTCGACACCATCCGGGCGGAGTTCCCGCACCCGGCCCGCCAGCCCTTCACCGTACGCAACGGGTTCGGCGCCCAGCGACCGAAGGAAGCCATGGTTCTTCTCCGAAGCAGTCGCAATGACTTCCGCACCGAGGGCCTTCGCGATCTGGATGCCGAGTGAGCCGACACCACCGGAACCGCCGTGGATCAGCACGGTCTCCCCGGCGGCGAGTTCCAATCGCCTCAGGACCTGGAAGGCAGTCAACCCGGCAAGTGGCAGGCCAGCGGATTCGTTCCAGTTCAGGCTCTCTGGCTTGCGGGCCAGGAGCCGTTCGGGCAAGGCAATGTACTCGGCGAAGCTGCCACCGTGGACGAAGTCCTTGCGGCCGTAGGCGATCACCTCATCGCCGGGCTGGAAGTGCGGAGCGTCAATACCCACCGACTCCACCACCCCGGCAACATCCCAGCCAGGAATTGCCGGGAACTGGATGTCCATGAGCGGGTCAAGGTACCCCGCCATGATCTTCCAATCCACCGGATTCACTGATGCGGTCTTGACCTTGACCAGCACCATGCCGGGGCCGACCTTGGGCATCGGCTGCTCGGTGATTTCCAGGACATCCGGGTTTCCGTACTTGCTGTAAGTTATCGCCTTCATGTGAGTGCCAACTTCCAGTTGCGCCCGGCTATTCCTGTGCCTGACTATCTGCTGCCTTAGTCGAAGAAGCCCACGATGTACCCGATGAAGTAGAGCATGGACAGCAAGACGAAGACGCCGATGATCGCCATCCAAACAACCTGGCTGCCCTTACGCGGCCCGCCCTCGTCGTGGCCCTGCGGTCCGGCCGTGGATGATTCGCCTGGCGGGGTTTCACCCGGAGGCACTCCCCCGCCTGGTTCCAGTCCTGTGATCTTGTCCTCGTACGGGTCCGGATTGGGTCCTGACACGTTCACTCCCCTGGGTAGCAGTGGTGACGCCTTTGATCCAGCGTAGCGAACCACGGGCCAGAACCACAGCAGCCTTACAAATTCGGGGATGCTCCTGTCAGCGCGCCCACACGGCGTCCCGCGTCGCCGTCCGCAGTCGGTACAGCGATGTCGTCGCCGTGATGTAGAGGTCACGGCCATCGGGGCCGCCGAAACAAAGATTCGAAACTCTTTCCGGAAGTTCGACGGCGGCCAGCAGACCGCCGTCGGGCGCGTAAACCCGCACGGACGCACCCGCCGAAGTCCACACCCGGCCCTCAACATCAACCCGGAAACCGTCCGAGGCCCTGTCACCCTCGAGTTCCACGAAGGTGGTTCCGGAGCCGCACACGCCGTCCTTCACCGGATACACGGCCATCCGCAACGGGACGCCATGCGAAGGACCGGCCGTGTCCGATACGTACAGCAGCGATTCGTCCGGGGAAAAAGCCAAGCCATTGGGATGGACCAGGTCAGTGATCACCGGCCTCAGCTCCCCGGTGGAGGGGTCAAGCCGGAAGACGTAGCAGCCACCGTATTCCTGCTCTCCCTCGTGGCCTTCCACCGTGCCGGGAAGGATGCCGTAAGGAGGGTCGGTGAACCACACCGTGCCATCGCCGGCGACCACCACGTCGTTGGGCGAGTTGAGGCGATGCTCACCGAACGAGTCGACGATAGGCGTGACATCGCCGTCGTGATCCCGCTCGACGCGTCGGCGGCCGTGGCTGCACTGCACCACGCTCCCGTCGTGGTCGAGCGTGCGGCCGTTGGTGTACTCGACGGCGGTGGCGTACTCGCGCGTGGCGCCTGTGGAGGGATTGAACTCCAGGATGCGGTTGTTGGGTATGTCGCTCCAGCGAACCGTTTGCGATTCCGGAATCCAGACCGGCCCCTCGGCCCATATTGTGCCTTCGAAGAGCTTTTCCAAGGTGCCGGTGATCAGTTCATCCATGCGTTCGAGACTAGTCGTCCACAGCCCCCGAGGTGGCCTTTGCGTCGGCTGGTGTGTTGGCGTCTGCCCGCTGCGCACCAGGCATGGCGATCACCGCCACCACCGTGAGCACGGCGCTGACAAGCACCGCCAGGAACACCGCGCCGGAAGCGTTCACCGTGGTTTGCGGATCGGCACCACCACCCGGGCCGCCGGCGTAGATGGCGTTGGCGATCGCGCCGAAAACCGCCACGCCCAGTGCGCTGCCGATCGACCGGGCGAAGAGGTTGGTTCCCGTCACTACACCGCGCTCGTTCCATTCCACGCTCGACTGGGCAGCGATGAGGCTGGGAGTGGCAACCAGCCCCAAGCCCAAACCCACAACGAAGCAAGACAACGCCACCCAGACGACGTTGGGCGACGAAGCCGTGAACGCCAACACCGCCGCGCCGGCCACCGAAATGGAGATCCCGATCAAGGCCGTCCGCTTGAACCCGATCCGGAGGTAGAACCGGCCAGCCTGGGAGGCGCTGATCGGCCAGCCCAAGGTCAGGGCCGCCAAGGCAAGGCCCGCAAGAATAGGAGACGTCTTCAGCGCTCCTTCAAGGAAGGTTGGGACGTACGAGGTCAGGCCCAGCATCACTGCACCGACGCCGAAGGAGATCAAAGCAGTGGTTGCCAGGAGCCGCCGCGAGACCACCCACGCCGGCAAAATCGGCTCCGCAGCCCTGCGCTCGGCAAGCACGAAAGCACCGAACAACAATGCACCCACTGCGAAAACGGCGATGCTCACGGGCGAGTTCCAGGCCCAGGCTTGGCCGCCTTCAAGCGCTCCGAGAATCAGCAGGCTCAGGGAGACCGTCAACAGGGACGCTCCCAGGTAATCGATCCGGTGCTTGGCGCGCTCGACGTTTTCGTGGAAGGTACGCACCAGCATCCAACCGGCCAGGAAGCACAGCGGAATGTTGATCAGGAAGATCCACCGCCAGATCCCCAAGGACGCAAAAACACCACCCAGGGTTGGCCCCACCACGGAGGAAATGGCCCACACGCTGGCCAAGTAGCCCTGCACCTTGGCGCGTTCGGCAAGGGTGTAGATGTCGCCGGCGATGGTGATGGACACCGGCTGCACCGCTCCGGCGCCCAGGCCCTGGAGCACACGGAAAGCAATAAGCGCGGGCATGCTCCACGCCAGCCCACACAGGATGGAACCCAACAGGAACAGGCCAATTCCGCTCAGGATGAGCGGCTTGCGTCCCAGCATGTCCGAGAGCTTGGCGTAGATGGGGACCGACACGGCTTGTGCCAACAGGTACGCCGAGAAGAGCCACGGGAACGAACTGAAACCGCCGATGTCCTCAACGATGGATGGCACGGCCGTTGCAACGATGGTTGAATCGATCGCCACCAGGCCCGTGGACAGCATCAGGGCAATGAGGATGGGGCCACGCTTGGAACGGAACCCAACGCCGTCGGCAGTTTCTGTAGTCATATGTCTCGTTCCCCGTCGTCAGCTCGTTACGTTCGTTCCCGGGGCAAGCCCCACAGGGGGTAACGGTACGGGTGGCGGAATTAGTCCCGGGAGGCGGAAGAGAACGACGGCGGGTGGCTGGGGTAAGTCCGTTGCGGCGATCTGGAGGAGCATGCCTCTTCGTTCAGGCTTTGGCTGGCAGTCTTCTCGGCCCGATGTCGAATCCTGGCCCGCCGGGTACGGAGTCAATGAGGCGGCGGGTGTAGGGGTGTTGTGGGTTGCCGTAGACGGCGTCGACGTCTCCTGATTCGACGACCTCGCCGTGGTAGAGGACGAGGATGTCGTCGCTGACATGGTGCACCACGTCGAGGTCGTGGGAGATGAAGGCCATGGTCAGGTCGAGTTCCTTCCGGAGTCTGCCGATCAGGTTGAGGATTTCGGCTTGGACGGAGAGGTCCAGGGCGGAGGTAATTTCGTCGGCGATGATGAGCTTGGGCTGTACTGCCAGGGCCCGGGCGATGGCGATGCGTTGCCGTTGTCCGCCGGAGAACTCGTGAGGGTAGCGCTCTGCGACTTCGGGGTCCAAGCGGATTGTGGACAGCCAGTAGGAGATCTTTTCCCGGTGTTCTTTGGGGTTGGCCCGCAGGGGGTCGATGGCTTCGGCGAGGGTCTGGCCGATGGTCCGCCGGGGGTTCAGTGAGGAGTAGGGATCCTGGGGAACCATTTGCACCATGCGGCGCATGCGCCGCCGTTCGGCCCCGGACATCTTCAAAATATCCCTGCCCTCGAAGGAAATCAGCCCGCTGCTGGGTTTCACCAGGCCGACGATCGCCTTGGCCATGGTGGACTTTCCGGATCCCGATTCGCCTACGATGCCGAGGGTTTTTCCGGCCTGGATGCTCGCGTTGACGCCCTTCAACACGGTGGCGGCGGAGCGGCCGGAGCCAAACGTGACACGGACATCGGTCAATTCAAGAACTGTGCTCATTTGGCTGTTTCCTCGGTCCTGGTCGTACCGCGGTCGGCGGTCGAATCGTCGTCAAAAACTTCATCCATGGAAAAGTCCGAAGCCTGCACTGTGACCAGCTCGGCTTTGCGTTCGGCAATGGAGGGCGTCGCGGCGAGCAGGGCTTTGGTGTAGGGGTGTTTGACCTTGCCGGCTGCGAGTTCTTCACCGGTGAGGCGTTCGAGGATCTTGCCGCCGTTCATGACGATGACCTTGTCGCATAGCGCTTGGACGACGCCGATGTCGTGGGAGATGAACAGCATGGCGGTGCCCATCTCGCGGTTGATGGTGCGGAACTGCCGGAGTACGTCGGCCTGAACGGTGACATCCAGGGCGGTGGTGGGTTCGTCCGCGATGATCAGGCGGGGATCGGTGACCAGGGTGGATGCGATCATCGCCCGCTGGAGCATGCCGCCGGACAGCTCGTGCGGGTGTTGTTTCATGCGTTTCTCCGGTTGGGTGATCCGGATGTCGGCGAGGGCTTTGACCATGCGGCCGAAAGCGGTCTGTCGGGACTGGCCCAGGTGGACGCGGCTGACTTCGGTCAGCTGGGAACCGATGCGCAGGGCCGGGTTGAAGCTGGTTCCGGGGTCCTGGTAGACGAGCCCGATCGAGGTTGCCAGTTCGCGCGGGTTGTTTTTCTTGAGCAGGTTGAGCTCGCCCAAGCGCATGGTCTTGGCGTTCACTCCGAGTTCTTCGGGGAGGAGGCCGGCTATGGACATGGCTGTCAGCGATTTACCGGAACCGGATTCACCTACGAGCCCCACCACTTCCCCGGCGCGGATGCTGAGCGATACGCCCTTGACCAGTGGAACTCCCGACGGCGTAGTGACAGTGAGGTTGTCCACCTCGACGAGTGCTTCGGCGTCGGCGCGCAAGGAGGCCGGAACCTCCGATGCCTTCCGGAGGCTGCCGAATTTGCGTCCGCCGCGTGGGTCCGTTGCTGCGGCGAGTCCGTCACCGATGAGCATGGCGGACAGCCCGGTGATGGTGATCATGATGGACGGCATCACGGCTTGCAGGGGTTGTGAGTAGATGTTGACCAGCGCCTCGTTGAGGAGCCGGCCGAAGTCGTACTCGGGGTTCTGCACGCCTAGACCGATGAAGGACAGGCTGGAGAGGTCGATGAGGGTGGTGGCGAACACGGTGGCCGTGAGGACCAGGAGCGGTTCGGCCATGTTGGGCAGCAGGTGCCGGGTGATGATGTGCGGTCCGGAAACTCCCAGCAACCGGGCCGTCGACACATAGTTGCGTTGCGAGATCGATGCGGCCATATTGGCTGTCAGACGGGCGAATGCCGGGATGCTGGCAATGGAAATCGCCAGTACGGCGGACCAGGTGCCTTGCCCCAGGATGGCGGCGATCAACAGCGAGAAGATGAGGCTCGGATAGGCAACTGCAGCTTCGATGATTCGCAGGACGGCCGTGCGGATGGGACGCGGGGCGAGCCAGACGGCGGTGCCGATGGCGATGCCGGCAATAACGGCAATGGCGGTGGTTGCCGCCGTCATGAGCAGCGTGAGCCGGGCAGCTACCAGTGAACGGGCCAGGACGTCCCGGCCGAAGTCGTCGGTGCCAAGCCAGTGCTCGGCGCTTGGGCCCTGTGATGCTTGCGGGGTGAGTTTCTCCGCGGCTTCGGTGAGGAACAACGGTGCAATCAGTGCAGTGAGGACCATGACGGACATCAAGGCGATGCCGACGATCAGGCCGGGGGTCCAGCGGAACCGGCGGCGGGGACGGGCTGTCTCAGCCATTTGATTTTCCTCCGAGCGTACGGGGGTCGATGAGGCCGAGGATGACGTCGACCAGCAGGTTCAGCACGATGGCCAGGAAGCCGAGCACCAGGATGATGCCTTGGATCACGGGGTAGTCCTTGTTCACGATAGCGGTGACGATTTCCCGGCCCAGTCCAGGCCAGTTGAAGACGTTTTCGACGATGATTGCCCCGCCGAGCATGCCTGCCAGGATGAGCCCGGCGAGGGTGAGCGCGGTGGTCAGGAGGTTGGGCAGCGCGTGCCGGGCGTAGAGACGCAAGGCCGGCAAGCGCCAGCCGCGGCCGGTACGCAGGTAGTCCTGTTCAAGGACGGTGGACGTTTCGCGGCGCACGACGCGGGCGATGGAGCAGATCGGGGCGATGGACAGGCCGATCACGGGAAGGATCAGCGAGCTCAGTGATGCCGCTCCGGCTGCGGGGAGGACCTTGAGGATGATGGCGAAGACCACCACCAGCATGGTGGATACGACGTATTGCGGAACGGCTTGGAAGAAGCCGGTGAGCACGCCGAACGAGACATCCAGCCACTTCTTCCGGCCTCCGCGGGTCAGGATGCCTACCAGCATGCCGGCAGGAACGGAGACCACGAGCACCAGGATGATTCCCAGCAAAGCGATCTCGGCTGTGAAAGGGAGCTTGGTGGCGATGATCTGGGAGACCGAGGTGCTGTAGGCGAAGGACTCGCCAAGGTCTCCGGTGAACAGGCCGCCGACGTAGTTGATGAACTGGAGGTGGAGGGGATCGTTGAGGCCGAGGCTGTTGCGGATGGCCTCGATTTGCTCGGTGGTGGCGTCCGCGCCGGCTACAGCCACTGCCGGGTCACCCGGGATGAGCGGCACCATGAAGAAGGTCACGACGACGAGCAAGGCGACCGAGAGAAGGACACCGCCGGCGCGGCGAAGGGCGTAGTCTGCCCAGGGCGAGAGGCTCAGGGCCCGGCCCCGGGGGCCTTTGGCGGCCCCCGGGGTTTGGCTCTCAAGGATCTGTACTTCCTTGGAGAGCATGGTTGGTTCAGTCATCGTGAAGCCTTTGCCTACTTGGTGATTCGCATGGTGGCGTAGTCGACGATTCCGGACGGTGCCTGGATGGAGAATCCGGAGCGCTGGGCGACGATCTGCGGTTCGCCGACGAAGGGAACAATGTCGTTGTCGTTGAGGATGCTCTTTTGTGCCTTGGTGTACGCGTCGCAGCGGGCTGATTCGTCAGTGGCTGCCTGGGCGGTGGCAATGTCGGCGAGAATGTCCGCATTTTCGCCGCCACCGATGTTGCGTCCGCCCTTTTCCGTGGGAACACCGGCAATGCGGGTCAGGGAGGCGGCCACGGTGCCTACGAAGTTGGCGTCGCCTTGGACTGTCAGGTCCCACGTTTCGGGCTTGGTCTGGGTCATGGTGGCCCAGGTTCCGTTGTCCACGAGCTGGAGATCCACTGTTGCACCGGCAGCGCGGAGTGCTTCCTGGACGTAGGTGCTGCCTGCACCGTTCGGGCCGATGCTGGTGGTTCCCACCATTTTGAAGGTCTTGCCGGCGAGCACTGCCTTGGCTGCTGCTGCGTCTTCCTTGGTGAGGCTGGAGTTGTCCGGCAGGACACATGGCACGGTCGGGGCGACGATCGAGTTGTAGGTGATGCCCTTTCCTGCGTAGGCGGCGGCGTTGAAGGCCTGCTGGTTCATCAGCTGGGCCACGGCTTTGCGGAGCGCCGGGTCAGTGAAGGGGCTGCCGGGGCGTTGGTTGAAGAGCAGGAAGATCCCGGCGAAAGGGACAGAGGTTACGGTGTAGTCCTTGTTGCCCTCGAAGCGCTGGACGTCGGCCGGAGCGATGTCCGAGACATCCATTTCACCGGTAAGGAGCTGGTTGGCCACCGTGGTCTTGTTGACGCCGGGGAAGAAGCGGACCGTCTTGGCCGGGGTTCCTTCCAGGGGCTTGGAGTATTGCGGCCAGGCTTTGTAGTCCTCGCGGAGCGTCATGTCGTAACTGACGCCGTGGCTGGCTTTGGTCAGCGTGTAGGGGCCGGAGAAGGCACCCTTCACGGCGCCCTTCGCCAGGCCATCGAGGTCGGCAAGACCGGCCGGGCAGATAATGCCGGTCTGGGCAAGGGTCAATCCGCCAATGAGTTCGGACCAGGGTTGGGCAAGCTTGATGTCCACGGTTCCGGCGGCGTCGTCACCGGTGATGGTGGGCTGCCCCGGACCGAACACGAGCTTGCCGAAGTTGTTCTTGGTGGCCGGGTCTGCGAAGTAGCTGAGGGACTTGGCCACGATGGTTGGCGTGATGAGTGTGCCGTCCGCGCAGGTGGCGTCTTTCCGGATGGTCAGCGTGGCGTTCGTTGCGGTGGACTTCCATTCGCTGGCGAGCCCACCGATGAATTTGCCGTCCGCGTCCCGCCTGACAACGGTGTCATACAGGAAGCGGGCCACCTCGTAGTCGTCTTTGGCGTTCGCCTTTGCAGCATTGAAGGTAGTGGGGTCGGCATTGAGGGCGGTCCTGATGGTGTCCGTGGACATGGCCCCGCCGCTGGCGTTTCCAGCGGCGGCCTGGCCGCCGGTAGTGCAACCGGTCAGGAGAAAAGCGGCAGCCGTGACGGATGCCGCGGCGGCCATGAAAGTGGAACGTCCTTGCATAGGGGGTAAACCTCCTGCTCGCCTTCGGGGGGCGCTTTCCACGGCGGATGCGGTGCACCGTTGGCCGGCTGGGACCGAAGGATGTGAAGTGCGATAACTTTCGCGAATGAGAAGAGATTCACACATCACCGGAATGAAGTCAACGCTTTTTTGTGAGGTCGCCCACAAGGACCGCCCGAGTGCACCAACCTTTTACACGGCCGAAACATCGAGGGCTTGACGGGTGAAGAAAAAAACGCGAAACTTTTCTCATATGTGATTGGCGTCTCAACCTTGCCAGCGCATCCGAAACCGGACCAACCAAAGGTGGAACACATGGCAACGACTCTTGAGCTCACTGTCCGCAAGGCTCAGTGGACCCGACCGCCGCGGGAACTGGTCCGCGCTTTCGAGGCTTTCCCCGTGGCCAACATCGGCGATGCCATGGAACGGCTCGGCCTGGTGGACGGCAACATCAACCCCGTCTGGGCCGGCGCCAAATGCGTAGGTTCAGCCTTGACCGTCCTCGGGGCAGCAGGCGATAACGCCGCAGTCATCGAATCCCTCAACTACATCGAACCCGGCGATGTAGTGGTGATCAACGGCTTCGGCCATGAGCACCGTGCACTGGTTGGTGAACAGCTCTCCCAGCGCTTCGAAGCCGCCGGCGCAACCGGTGCCATCATCGACGGTTACATCCGCGACCGAGCAACCATCACCGAGATCAAGTTCCCGGTCTTCGCACGCGGCACAACCCCCGCCGGCCCCTTCAAGAACGGTCCTGGCGTCATCGGCGAACCCGTGGCCATCGGCGGCATTGTTTGCTCCGCCGGTGACATCGTCGCCGCAGACGATGACGGCGTCGTCATCATCCCCCAGGCCCGCGCCGCGGAAATCCTGGAGCTGGTCAAGGCAGTCGCGGTCCACGAGGCCGAAATGACCGCCGAGATCACCCGCGAATACAGCTAACCCCTTCTCCCCTCCCCAACAGCGGGACCTAAACTGAGAGAACCACCAATGTCTAGTTCATCGACGGAATCAGTGGATCTGAACACCGCACAAGTAAAGGTCGTCACGGCTGACGGCAAGATGGTGCGCAAGGCTACTATTGCCGGCACCATGGGCTCCTTCGTGGAGTGGTACGACTACGGCATTTACGGGCTTCTGACCACGTACCTTGCCATCAACATCATGGGCTCCAAGGACATCGGGTCCCTGCTGCTTACCAACGTGGGGTTCCTGGTCAGCTTCCTGGCCCGCCCGTTCGGAAGCGTCATTTGCGGCTACCTTGGCGACAAGCTCGGACGCAAGAACCTGCTGTCCATGCTCCTGCTCCTGATCTCCGGGGCCACGGCCTGCATCGGCCTCATCCCGTCCTCCTCGGTGATCGGCTGGGCCGCGCCGGCCTTGTTGATCCTGCTGCGCATCCTGCAGGGCTTCTCCGCAGGCGGGGAAGTGGCCGGTGCCATGGCCTTCGTGGGTGAATACGCCCACAACAAGCACCGCAACTTCTCCATGAGCTTCATCGCCGTGGGTTCCTTCTGCGCCTTGCTCTTCGGCAGCGGATTCTCCGCAGTCCTCATCACCACGCTGGGCGACTCCACCATGGAATCCTGGGCCTGGCGCATCCCGTTCCTCTTCGCCGTGCCCCTGGGCTACGTGGGCTACTACATCCGCTCCAAGATGGAAGACACCCCGCACTTCGAAGCACTCCGCGAACGGAACGAGGTAGAGCGCAACCCGCTACGCGCCGTTTTCACGTCCAAGCGCCACCTGAAGGCGATCGCCCTGACCATCTTCCTCCCGGCAGTCAACGGCCCCGGCTACTACCTGCTTTTCGCCTACATGCCGACCTACCTGAAGACGCAGCTGGGCTCCGGCAACAACTTCACGATGCTTCAGGCGCTGACGGTGACGGCCTTCAGCCTGGTGGCCATCATCATCGCCATCCCGCTGATGGCCCGCTTGTCCGACCGGATCGGCCGCAAGCCCGTCCTGGCCCTTTCCGCGGTCCTCATGGCCGTGGTGTCCTACCCGATGTTCGCCATGATCACCACGGGCAACATGCTCATGGCCTGCATCGCCACCGTGGTCATGGCCATCGCCTTCTCCGGTCACGCAGCCGTGGTGCACACGGTCCTGACGGAAATGTTCCCCACCACCGTCCGGTACAGCGCCTACAGCATCGGCTTCAGCCTGAGCACCATCATCTTCGGCGGCAGCGCCCCGTTGGTCATGACCGAGATCATCAAGGCCACCGGCAACAGCATGGTCCCGGCCTACGCCTCGATCGGCACCGCCCTCATCACACTGGTTTCGGTCTACTTCCTGAAGGAAACCAAGGGCCAACCGCTGGCCACCCACTAACAAAACCCGGTACGACGGCGGCCTGCCGCCATTGCTGCCAGGCCGCCGTCGTTGGACCATAAAGCACTACAACAAGAACCATAGGGAGTCACCTTGGGCATCAACTCAGTCGCCGTCGTCGCAGACCTCGGCGAAAGCTACGGCAACTACACCATCGGCGATGACGACGCCCTGCTGGGCCTGGTCACTGCCTCCAACATCGCCTGCGGCTTCCACGCCGGGGACCCCCGCGTCATGGACGCCACGGTCAAAGCCTGCGTTGAACGCGGCATCGAACTCGGCGCACACCCCGGTTACCCCGATCTGGTTGGATTCGGCCGCCGCCTGATCGAGGCCAGCGAAGAGGAAATCCGCACTGATGTGCTCTACCAGATCGGCGCACTGGATGCCTTTGCCCGCATCCACGGCGGCAAGATCAGCCATGTGGCACCGCACGGCCGTATGGGAAGCATCGCCCAGACCGACGCCAAGCACGCCCGGGCCATCACCGACGCCATCAAGGCCTACGATCCGTCCTATATCGTGATCTGCCAGAACGGCCTGCTCGCTGAAGAGTCACGCAAGCGCGGCCTCGAAGTCGGCTACGTGTTCCTGGCAGATCGCGGCTACGGCGAGGACGGCATGCCGGTCTCCCGCAACACCGAAGGCGCACTTCTCCACGATCCCGAAGAGATCGGCCGCCGCGTGGTCCAGGTGGTCACCGAAGGCACTGTCCGCGCCGTCACCGGCAAGGTTGTCCCGCTCGGCCACGACGCCGACGTCGTCCTCCTCCACGGCGACCACCCGCAGGTCCTGGAGAACGGCACGGCCCTGCGCGCCGCCTTGGACAAGGCCGGAGTGAAGGCCACAGGACTGCAGGAAGTGCTGGCCGAGAAGGCCAGGCTCGCCACCGTCTGACCCACCCCACCAACAAGCCAAGGACACATGAGTACGCACCCAGCGCCCGGGCACACACCGGAGATCAAGGCCGTTCCCTTCGGGGATTCGGCATTGATGGTCAGCGTCGCCTCTGACATTGACGAGGAACGCCAGTCCGGAAGCCGGACGCTTCGCGAGATCCTCCTGGAGGTGCGTCCGGTGGGCCTGCTGGACGTGGTGGCCGGTGTTGACTCCCTCCTGGTGGAGTTCGACAACCTCGCCATCAGCCACGGCCAACTGGCCCAGACCATCCGGCTGGCAGCGGCAGGCGGTAGCTTCGAAGCCAACCGGCCCTCCAGGGATGGCAAACACTTTGTGATCCCCATGGTGGTCAACGATGCCTTTGCCCCGGATCTCTCCGAAGTGGCAGAGGAACTCAGGATCAGCCGGGAAGCGGTTCTGCAGCATCTGGAGGACTCCGAGTTGAGCATCAACCTGCTGGCCTCTGCCATGGCTCCCATGATGGGTCGGGTGCAGTTCCCCGGAGCTGTCAGCCGGTGCAGGGAACCACGCACCAACGTGGATCCAGGCTCGGTGATGGTTGCCGGAACAAACGCCATCATCCAGCCTTTCCCGGGCCCAACGGGGTGGAAGGTCATAGGACGGACGCCGCTGGTGATCTGCGACATCCATGAGGACCCACCCACCTCGTACAAACCCGGGGACAGCGTCCGGTTCAAGGTCGTGCCAGAGAGCGCATGGGAACGGCTCTCGGGCCGGTTCCTGCTTGCCGGTACTTACACATACGAAAGGGAACACTGATGCCGGCGGTTGAGCGGAGCGTCACCATCAAGATCCGCGAAACGGCATGGCTGGCTACTTTCCAGGACCTGGGCCGGCAGAACTCGGAAGCTCTGGGCGTTCCCTGCGGCGGCGCCGCGGACCAGCACTCGGCAGCAGTGGCGAACATCCTGGTGGGCAATAACCGCACGGCGACCCTGCTGGAACTCATGGGTGGCCGGTTCACGTTCACCACCTCCAAGCCGGTGCTCATCGCCGTCACGGGAGCACCTGCCGATGTCACCGTCAACGGCAGCAAGGTGTCCATGTGGGAGCCGGTCTGCGTTCCCGCCAAAGGACAGGTGGTGATCGCGAACGCCCGGGGCGGCATGCGGAACTACCTCGCCTTCAGCGGAACCCTCGCCGCGGATCTCTTCATGGGCAGCGCTGCCCCCGAAGCCCGCATGGGCTTCCCTCAGCAGATTGTGGCCGGGCAGCACCTGGAACTCCGGAGCTCCTACACGGGCTTTGAGCACCCGTACCTGACCCAGCCACTCTTCCGGCTTCCCGTGCCGGTACCCTCCTTCGAGCATCCCTTGTGGACCATCGACATCACCGAAGGCCCGGAAACTGATGCGGCATTGGGGATCCGGGAACTGTTGTCCTCCCGTGAGTACACGGTGACCGCCAAATCCAACCATGTGGGTCTGCGCCTGGACGGTCCAGTGGTACACCCGGAGGGCCTGGGCGAAATCGTCTCCCATGGCGTCCCCATCGGCGCTTTCGAGGTCCCGCACGGCGACGAACTCATCATCCTGGGCCGCTACCGGACCCTCACGGCCGGTTATCCCATCGTGGCCTTTGCCACGAAAGCCTCCTTGCCCATGTTGGGGCAAGCGCGCCCCGGCCAGCGGATGACCTTCCGCTGGGTCAGCCAGGAACAGGCCGTAGCGGACCACCATGAGGCCCAACGCCTGTTGGGTGTGCTGGAAGCGCGGGTGCAAAGCCTGTTCTCGGCTATCGATCTCCCACACCATTCACGCCAAGTGCCCGCGAAGGCGGCAGCCTGAGCACCAACTGCCGCGGGCACTTGACCGGCGCCCTTCGCAAATGAGAAACTTTTCGCATATGTGACAGTTGTCGCAGCATAAACCAGAGGAACGGAACCATGGGACTTCTTGAAGGCAAAGTCGCGGTCATCACCGGCGCAGGAACGGGGATGGGCCGCTCGACGGCGGAACTTCTCGCAGCCGAAGGTGCCCACGTGGTGCTGGTGGGCCGCCGGCTCTCCGTCCTGGAGGAAGTCGCCGCAGCGATTGCCTCCGACGGCGGGGCCGTCCACCCGCGTGCCGCGGACATCGCATCCAAGGACGACGTCGACTCCCTGGTCGCGTGGGTTTCCGAAACCCTAGGCCCTGTCGACATCCTCGTCAACAACGCCGGCAGCGCCAGCAAGGTCCTCAACGTCCGGTGGATCAGCCAGGAGGAATGGAACAGCGTCCTGGACGTCAATCTCAATGCCGTCTACCTGCTGACCCAGGCCGTCCTTCCGGGCATGCTCTCGCGGAACACAGGCACCATCATCACCGTTTCCTCGCTCGCGGCCGTGAACCCGAACCTGCTCGGTGGCGCAGCCTACGGTGCGGCGAAGGCAGCGGTGCGGAACTTCATGACCTACCTGCACAACACCTTCCGCAACGAGGGTCTGCGCGCGGTCACCGTCCTTCCGGGCGAAACAGCAACACCCATCCTGGACAACCGGGCCAGGCCACCTAAGTCCGAGGAACGCGAGGCCATGGTCCAGCCCGAGGACGTCGCCCGGGCCATCCATCTCGTCGCGACCCTGCCCCAGCGGACCGTGGTGCAGGAACTGGTGATCGCCCCGACCGTCCAGCGCGATACCTCCGGGGACATCGAAATCAGCCGCTGGGCAGGCGCCCCGGCAGAAGACCTCCCCCAGCTGTAGTACGCCACCAAACTTCCCTCCCGACCAGCCAGAGCAGGATTGCCATGACCCTCGAACCATCCACCGCCGTCGCAACCTTCCAGCCTTCCGAGGCCGTACAGCGGGTACAGCGCACCTCCTTGCGCGTCCAGCAGCCGCAGTCGAAGGGCGACCTCGTCTCGCTTGCCATGGGCGAGCCGGACTTCGACACCCCCGAACAGGTACGTGCCGCAGCCGCCCGCGCCCTGGAAGAGGGACACACCCACTACTCGCCGTTGCTCGGCGAGCTGGTGCTTCGCGAGGAGCTGGCTGCCCGTATCGGCCAGCTCCTCGGCGAAGTGGCCAGCCCCGGCGACGTGCTCATCACCCAAGGCGGAACGGCCGGCCTCTCCGCCGCTATCCTGGGCATCGTCAACCCGGGCGACAAGGTGGTCATCCCCGACCCCACCTACTCCCTGTACGCAGACCTGGTGAGCATGGCCGGGGGCGAGATTGTCCCAGTCCCGCTGGCCGAGGACCTGCACTGGGACCTTGAGGCACTGGCCACAGCCCTTCGGGGCGCCAAGATGTTCGTCTTCTGTAATCCGTCCAATCCCACGGGCATCGTCCATTCCCGCGCGGAGCTTGAGGCCCTGGCCGACATGGTGGCCGGCACGGACACCTTGGTCCTCTCCGACGAGGCGTACAGCGACCTCGTCTACACGGCAGAACCGTTCACCTCTGCGCTGGAAATCCCGGGCCTTGCAGGCAGGACGATCTACTGCCAAACCTTCTCAAAGAGCTACGCCATGACCGGCTGGCGGGTGGGCTACCTTTGGGGCCCGTCCGAGGTGATCGCCGCCGCAGCACGCGTGCACAACACCTTCAACGGCTCCATGAACACCGCGGTGCAGTTGGCCGCGCTGACCGCCCTGAAAACCTGCGGCCCGGACATCAAGCGTATGCACGCCTCCTATGCCGGACGCCGCGAGCTGATGTTTGAAGGACTTAGCAAGATCCCCGGCCTTACGGTCAGCTCCCCCGAAGGCGCCTTCTACCTCTTTCCCAAATACGACGTGGACGTGCCGGCGGCGCAGATGGTGGCGCACCTGCGTGAATTCGGAGTCGCCGTCCGTCCGGGCAGCGAATTCGGCCGCAACGGCGAACACCACCTCCGGCTCTCCTACGCCGCCAGCGCCGAAGCGATCACCGCCGGCGTCGGGCGGATCGCCGCCGGACTCGCAGCACTCAGGCAGGGCAAGTGACAATACTCGATCCGCCGCCCGGGCTCCGCGTCGACATGCAGCGGAACCGGACGCTTTTGGTGGACGCGGCCGGCCGGCTCTTCGGAGCCGGCCGTTCGGCTACCATGACACAGATCGCCGCGGAGGCCGGGATCTCCCCCGCCACGGCGTACCGCCACTTCGCCTCAGTGGACGACGTCCTGGCCGCCTACCGGTTCGAAGTGGGCCGGGAGCTCCTGGAGTTCAGCCGCGCCCAACACTCCGAGGGGCTGCAGCTGCTGGAGGCCGTGTGCGCCAAATGGGTGGAGCTGGTGGTCAGGCACGGTGAGTCCATGATCCACACCCGCTCGGCCGAAGGGTACCTGGCCCGCGTCAAAGCCGGAGCCTACTACCTGACGGTCCAGGCCGACGCCCTCGCCAGGCCACTCGAGGAGGCCGCACGCGAACTTGGCATCGAACACCCCGGGGACGAAGCACTGTTTCTCTGGAACGGCTTCTTCGACCCCCGCGAAATCAACGACCTCATCCACAGCCTCCAGCTCACAGCCGAGGAGGCCTCCGCTCGATTGGTCCGGACCTTTACGGCAGCCCTGGCAGGGTGGTCCGCTTCGAAGGACCTAAGCTTGAACTGACGAAAGGGTGCCCAACACATGCGTAGTGACACACAGCGCAACCGCAGACAACTGGTCAAGGCCGCGGGACAGCTCTTCGCGTCCCGTCGCGGTCCCATCAGTATGGCCGACGTCGCCAAGCAGGCCGAAATTTCGACGGCCACCGCCTACCGGCACTTCGCGTCGGTCGAGGACATTCTTGCGGAATACCGCTTCGGTGTCGGCGAGAAGCTGCGTGACTACAGCCTCAAGCAGCAGGAAGCATCCGGCGTCGAACTTCTGACCATGGTGAGCCGTAAATGGGTGGACCTCGTCACCCGCCACGGCGGTGCGATGCTGTATACCCGTTCGGGCGAAGGCTACCTGGCCCGCTTGCGCAGCGGCGCCTACTACCTGACCGTCCAGGCTGACGCATTGGAGCGTCCTTTGCGCGAAGCCGTCGAAGAACTGGGACTTCACCCGGTTGGCGATGAAGCGATGTTCCTGTGGAACATCCTGTTCGACCCCCGCGAAATCCTGGACCTGATCAATACTGTGGGCCTGACCAAGGACCAAGCGACGCTGCGCCTTATATCTGCCCTGAAGGGCGCCCTGGCGGGCTGGAGCGAAGACCGCGCACGGGCGTAGGTTGCTGGCGCAGAAAGCCGGGCTCCTAGGCCCGGCGTTCCCCTCAGTGCTTAGCCGGTCGCTCGGATCAACTCACGGATCCGATCCGCAGGCAGCGCCGTCAATGCTGCAACCCTGAAGATGTCCATGCGACCGCTTTCCAGTCCTTCCAGAACGTCAACCCGGAGCCTTTCTACACCGCGCTCTTTGTCCTGAAGGGCGTCCTCCAGTTGCCGGACGATCGCCACAAGACCGGACAGATGCCACTCCGGCTGCACCCCCGAGAAGTGGAGGTCCTGATACGCGCCCCCGAGTCTCTTGACGTCCGTGGCGCGGATCCCGACGACGGCGGAAACTGCAGCAAGGGATACTTTGTCGGCCAATGCTGCAGCGATTGCCTCGTTCCGGCGGCCGAGGAGCGTGCGGACGTGGCTGTCGATACGGGCACGGGAGACCCTGGACCCGGTCAGCCGCAGTTCCAGTGAACTCAACCGGGGCCTGTGGGCTGCGGGCCGCCGGCGTGGCCTGGCTTCAGCTACGTAGGTCACGGTGCGTAAGGCCCTGGACCAGGTGCCAAACAACTGCTTCGTTGCCATGTGTAGGCATGATGCTGCCCTCCAGCACTTGCAGGCTGGGGCCTGCCTTGCCTACGGGGGTCCACATGCCGCTAACCGGGCAATGGCTCCCGGTGCCGGCAACGTACCGGCAACGGTGTGCATGGCCGACTGAGTGTTCTCCAACGATGCGTCGCATCACAGGCCTCCGAGGGTTGGGAGTTCGCTTGGAAACTCGGGAAATCTGATGCTTTAAGCCTATGTCGCAGGTCACCTTAAAGCAAGAAACTTTTCTCATTTGTTTAAAGTTTCTCATGTGTTTCGAAGCCCTCACTGGAGGTATCTGAAGGCCGTCCAGGAGCCGGCGAGGAGAGCGCAGCCCACCTTATGCCGCGAGCCAAAGGCTGGTGTCTTCTTTTTCGAGGGAGCCCTGTAGAAGGCCGGCGATCCGCACCCGAGGCAGACGAGCCCTCGTCTATCGCTCTTCCGCCAGGCGGGGTCGCGCTGATCGAACTCCGAGGCATGCCAATCCTTGCCATCCACAGAGCTTCGCGCCCACTTCATGCGGCCGCCAGGGCCGCCCGGGCCACCAGCCGAGCAGAACATCCAGTGGATTCTGTCCGCTTGCGCGTTGTTTTGACACATTCGCCCAACTGCTCCAATGCAGTCTTCCTCCATTCGCCAGTTCACGATTAGATATGAGAAACTTTTCTCATATCTAATCGCGCACGTCAAGCGATTCCGTATCACAGGAAGTACTTGACTGCATCTTGGAGCATCTGCGAATCTTTTCTCAAATATGATTTTTGCCATGCCCGTCCGCAACGGCGCGACCGGAAGGAACCTGAACATGAACCCCTCTCCCCTGCCTCCCCTTGTTGTCATGGGCGTCTCCGGATGCGGAAAGTCCACCATCGGCTCTCTCCTGGGCGAACGGCTTGGCATACCGTTCCAGGACGGTGACGACCTGCACCCGGCGGCGAACAAAGCCAAAATGGGCGCAGGCATCCCCCTGGACGATTCCGACCGCCAGCCGTGGCTTGAAGAGATCGGGCGCACGCTCCGGGCCTCGGCAGAGCAGGGCACCCCGGCGATCATCGCCTGCTCGGCACTGAAGCGCAGCTACCGCGACCTGCTGCGCTCCCACGTCCCCGACATCGTATTCGTCCACCTCAATGGTGACCGCGGCACGCTGCTGGAACGGATGAACGCCCGTGACCACGAGTTCATGCCGTCCAGCCTCCTTGATACGCAGCTCAGCACCCTCGAGCCCCTTGGGCAGGACGAGAAACACATACTCGCGGACATCACGCTCACCCCCACCTCACTAGTGGAGAGCCTCTGCGATCAACTTGCCGTACGGACGTTGGCGGTTGGGCCGGCGTTTAATAATGGTCGCTGAGCGTCAGGTACGAGGAACTTCAGTTGAAGGCGTGCTGGCCGCAACAGGCGGGCGCGCTCCAGTCAGCGGTTGGTGGCGGCCCGACGGTGACCCTGCGCCATTTCGGTACGTCCAACAAGAGACTACGTTGCCCACGCTGGAGGGGCAGCCTGCACTTTGGCTGCTGGTTTACCCCTTGCCGTCTGGCCGTAAAGTTGTCCAACGGCATTTCCGACCGCACTCGGACGACCGAAACCACTCTCGTCGAGGCAATCCTTGGGAAGAGTCACGAAGAGCCTCTCCTCGACACGCCGTCGTTTCGTGAAACCGTCTGAATCACTTGATCCATGAACGGTCCATCCTGCTGCGAACAGAATCACCCGCAATTCCAAAAGCCCGGGTGGGACTAATCTCCAGGGTCGAAACGAATAGCGCACCGGAGACGGCTCAAGGCACTCCAGAGGCAAACTCGCAACAACGCCAACTGCGATTCCTGAAGGATGCCAGAAAAACACTTGCCTTTTAGGCACTCCATGCGGTACGACAACTCAAAACGACACCATCGCCGTGAACCCAATATGCCCTCGATCCAGCCGTCAAGGTATCGAACGGCAATGCGAGGGAGCGAACATCGTCGACGTCGCAGGAGGGTGTTGCTCTTTGCTGGGAAAATGCTCGTAATTAACTACCCCGTTAATTAACCATCCAGTAAACTAACCACTATGAACAGCGCACCAGCGGTCCTGGATGCAGCCTTTGCCGCCCTCGCGGACCCGACAAGGCGGGCAATCCTGTCGACCCTCGCCCACGGCGACGCCACGGTTTCGGAACTAGCGGCCCCTTTTGCCATGTCGCTGCCGGCCATATCGAAGCACCTGAAGGTCCTGGAGGCCAGCGGCCTCATTTCCCGCAGCAGAAGCGCCCAGTTCAGGCCGTGCCACCTGGAAAGAGCTGTCCTTGACGACGTCGATGACTGGATCCAGGAACACCGCAAGGTATGGGACGAGCGCCTGGACAAACTGGATGAACACCTCAAAAACCTTCAAAAAGGCGGGGACGGCAAAGATGGGAAATAGCACCCGGAACAGCGAAGCAGGGCTGAGCTTTGAGCGGGTCTTCGACGCCCCACCCGAGCTGGTCTTCGCATGCCTGACACAATCAGGGCACCTCAGTCATTTCTGGGCTCCCCTGGGAGCAAGCGCACCCGTGGAAGAAATCCGCATCGATCCGCGCCCCGGCGGGCGATTTGAAACACTCATCGTGAACGACAGCTCGGGCGCGACGTACGCGACACGTTCGGTCTTCTTGGAGGTCCAAGCACCGACGAGCCTGGTGTGGCACGAAGAACACTCAGGCATGACCGTCCGCATCACCCTCTCAGCACTTCCGGAGGGCAAGACCCTCTTCCATCTACACCAAACAAACGTGCCCGACACCGTCAGGCAGCCCCGGAACCAAACCGGGTTCAAGACAACACTCGACAAGCTCGCAGACTATGTCCACTCCCTGGCGCACGGAGGTCACCAATGATTACAACGACGTCGCTCGACGGCACTGCCCTGGCAATCGACATCACCGGCACTGGACCGGCACTCATCATCGCGGCGGGGGCTTTCTGCGACCGGCAGTCCAAAAAAGGCCTCGCCGCACTGCTCGCGGATAGATTCACTGTCCATGAATACGATCGCCGCGGTCGTGGTGACAGCGGTCCGCTGGGAGAGAACTCCGTTCAACGGGAAATCGAAGACCTCGCTGCTGTCGTAGCCCGGATCGATGAAGAACCATTCATCTTCGGAGATTCATCCGGGGGCGCCCTCGCCATCGCCGCCGCAGCCGCCGGGGTCGGATTCCGCAAGATAGCAGTCTACGAGCCGCCCTTCACACCAGGACCCAGCAATGACGTCGCCGAGCAGCTGTCATCCCTGGTTACCGAAGGGAACAACTCAGGGGCAGTGGAGCTTTTCCTGGGACTCATGGGAACGCCTGAACAGGCAATCCGCGGAATGAGGCAAGGGCCCTACTGGGGGCACCTCGAAGCCCTGGCCCACACCTTGCCCATTGACGTCAGGCTATGCAACAACGGGCAAGTTCCGGAGGAGCAGCTGGCCAGGATCCAGGCCCCCTTGCTGGCCATCGCCGGCGGCAACAGCCCGTGGGCCCCCGACGTCATGGCAGCAGTTGCCGACCACGCACCGCGCGGAGAGTCGCGTGTTCTCGCCGGCCACGGCCACGCCGTTCCGGACGAGATTCTCAGCGAAGTTCTCAGCGACTATTTCGGCGCGGAGAACCCGAAACCCTAAAGCTCCGACAGAAGCGTTCGCGCGGACTCCAGGTAGGCCGCCTCCGCTTCTTCTCCACCGAGAGCGGCCTGAACCGCGAACCCTTGGATCAGCCCCATGATGGCAGGGGCGAGCCGGCGGGCCTGCTCGGCCGCGGCGTCATGCGGACTGGATGGACTGGACACGCGCAGCCAACCCTCAAGGTACTTCTCTATGTGCCCCCGGATCTCGGCAAGGATTTTCCGCGCAACGACGCCCAGTTTGTCGTTGCGGACGGCCTCGCCCCAGACCTGCACCGCTACGCCGGGAAAAAAGTCCATCTGCGCCAGCCCAGTCATCAAAGCCGTCACGGCCTCTTTGGGCGGAGGCACTTCTCCCCCGCTGCCGAGCCGCTCAAGCGCTGCCATGCGTTCTTCGAAGACCAGTCGACCAGTGTCGACAATGAGTTCTTCCTTGCTTCGGTAGTACACATAGACCGCGCCCGCAGAAAGTCCAGCCTCGGCGATGATGTCCCCCATGGAAACGCTGGAGAAGCCCTTCTCCGCGACGCACGCAAGCGCGGCCCGCTGAATGCGCTCACGCATCCCTGCACGATGTTCCTCGGTCACTTTTGGCATGAACCCACCGTACCTGAAAAAGAAAACGAACGATCATTCTTGACGCGGAAACCACCCGGCCCCACAATGAAGAACGAACATTCTTTTTCGAAACTCCCTGAGAGGAGAGCCCGATGACAAGCGCGCACACCCCCTGGCCCCACGCCTTGCGCACCGCCTTGCTCGCGGCCGTCGCCGTGTGCACCGTGCTGCTGGCGTTCGCGTGGCCGAGCGTCACGGCCAAAGTCCAGAACCTCCCTGTTGCGGCCGTGGGCAACGAGGAACAGATTTCCCAGATCACCTCCAAGGCCCCGGCCGGGAGCCTGGACCTGCGCACAGTGTCCACCCGGGATGAAGCAGTAGAGCTCATCAAACAGCGCCAGGTTTATGGCGCGGTCGTCCTGGGCGCCTCGCCGGAGATTCTCGTTGCCAGCGCCGGGAGTCCAGTCGCATCGCAAGCCCTGAGCCAGATGGGTGCCCAGATGCAGTCCCAGATACAGACGACGGCGATTACCAAGCTCCAAGGGGCACTCACCCAGGCAGCGCAGGCAGCCGCCACTGGCCAGGCACCACAGGCGGGACAAACCGGGCAGCCCCAGCAAAGCGGGCAAGCGGCCGCGGTCCCCCAGGTGACCATCACCGACGTCGTACCGCTTTCATCTGACGATTCACGCGGAACCGGGCTGGCGGTCGCAGGGCTACCGCTCGCCATGGGAGGCATGATCGGCGGCGTCCTCATCTCGCTGCTTGTCTCCGGAACGTGGCGCAGGCTTGGAGCCATCCTGGCCTACGGCGTGATTGCGGGGCTGGGACTCGCAGGCATCCTGCAAGGCTGGTTCCACACCCTCCAAGGCAGTTTTTGGCTGAACGCGTCTGCCATTGGCCTGGGCGTCATCGCGACGGCGGCGATCATCGTTGGCCTCAACGCGCTCATCGGCCGGGCAGGCATCGCGGTAGGTGCGGTCATTACTCTCTTCATCGGCAACCCGCTCTCGTCATTGACCCAGCCCAAGGAATTCCTTCCTGCACCCTGGGGCGAGGTGGGCCAGTGGCTGGTTCCCGGGGCTTCTGGAACACTGCTGCGCGACCTCTCCTATTTCCCGGACGCCTCCGCGGCATTCCCATGGCTGGTTCTGGGCGGGTGGGCCGTGCTCGGGGCGGTCCTTATCGCCGTCGGGCACTTCCGAAACGCCCCCGCCGCGGTGGCCGCCTGACAGCGCTGACAGCACCGACAGCCATACTGCACTATGAAGCCGGAGCCGACCGCCTGCGCCGCCATACGCTGCGCACGTGCTGGTGGAGCGTCTTCTTGCTGCGTCGGCTCACCATGATGACGCACGCCACGCCGGTCACCAGGACCACCGCACCGCCCCCTGCAACCGCCCAACGCGCCCCGAACTCCGTACCGATCCACCCCATGAGGGGAGAACCAATGGCGGTGCCGCCCTGCAGGATGGCAAGGTAAAGAGCCAGGACCCGCCCACGGAACTGGGGCTCGACAGAGAGCTGGATGGTGGTGTTGCAGCTGTTGAGGAAGGTAATGGAGGCAAGCCCAACGGGAATCAGCGCGGCGGCGTAGATCCAGAAGTTCGGCGCGATGCTGGCCAGCAAGGTGAAGGCACCCAGGCTCAGGGCGCCACCGAGCAGGAACCGCAGGCGCGGGCCGGAACGGCGGGCGGCGAGCAAGGCCCCGGCAAGGGTTCCGATGGCCATGATGGAACCCAGGAGGCCGAACTCCTCAGGACCCATCCCGAACTCCGCTGTGGCCATCAACGAATTGGTGACCGGGAAGTTCATGCCGAACGCTCCCAGCAACCCCACCATGACCATGATGAGTACCAGATCCGGCCGTTGCCGGACGTAGCCGAGCCCATCCATGAACTGATGCTTGCCGCGCGCCACTGGCGTCGCGGGCTCCAATTCAGAGGTCTTGACGCGCATCAGCGAAATGATGACCGCGACGAAGCTCGCGGCATTGAGGAGGAAGACCGGTCCGGTGCCGATCCAGGCAATGAGCACGCCGGCGATCGCGGGGCCCGTGAGCCGCGCGCTGTTGAACGACGCCGAGTTCAGGGCCACTGCATTGGCGAGCTTGTCCGGGCCTACGAGTTCCGAGACGAAGGCCTGTCGGGCCGGTGCATCCATGGCCGCCGCGAGGCCCAGGGCAACTGCGGCAATGTAGACGTGCCACAGCTGGGCAACCCCGGTCACCACCAGGAGTCCGACTACGAGGCCGCAGATCCCCATGGCCGCCTGGGTCCAGAACAGGATGACGCGTTTTCGGTAGCGGTCGGCCAGCACTCCCGCATAGGGGCCGAACAGCAGCATGGGGAGGAACTGCAAAGCCGTGGTGACACCTACGGCCGTTCCGGAATGATTCGTAAGGACGGTCAACACCAGCCAGTCCTGTGCAACCCGCTGCATCCAGGTACCGATGTTGGAGACCAGGGCGCCGCCGGCCCAAAGGCGGTAATTGGGACTTTCCAGAGCCCTGAACATGGCACTCATTTGGCGCTCATTTCCTGCATGATGCGGGCAGCTCGGCTGAGTACCAGCCGGTCCTCTTCGCTCAGCCCCGCGACACGCTGGGCCAACCACGCGGTCCGTTGGCTCCGGGCTTCAGCCAGGACTTCCCGGCCCTGCTCCGTGATGCTGATCTGGACCTGCCGCCCGTCTGCGGGGTTTGCCTGCCGCGACACGAAGCCCTGCTCGGTCAGTGCATTCACGATGCGGGTCATCGAGGGTGCCTGCACATGCTCGCGATCTGCCAGCTCCCGGAGTGACTGCGGCGCGACGTTCAAGTGGGCCAACACCGTGTATTGACCGGGAGTGATGACATCGCCGGTCGCTTCGATGCGAAGCCTGCGGGACGTGCGCATCACGGCCGTTCGCAGGTCTATGGCGAGGATGTCCGGTTGGATGTCGGGATCGATTGCTGGTTTTGCTGCCGCGTTGGCTCCGGTCACTGGGAGGCGCCTCCTATGATTGGCATAATAGTTAGCAGTGCTAATTAGCTCCGCTAACTATTATGCTCCTCTCATCAGCAACCTGTCCATGGAATGTGATGAGGGCTATGCGGGGCGTTAAAAGAACGACGGCGGGCCGCCCCTAAGGTTCCCAGGAACCCAGGGTTCCGGAAAGCTTAGAGACGGCCCGCCGTCGTCGTTGATTCAGCCAGCCGCAGCGGCAGACCTTAGTCGTTGATGAGGTCGTGAACCACGATCGTCTGGTCGCGGTCCGGGCCGACGCCGATCGCCGAGAAGCGCGTGCCGGAGAGCTTCTCGAGGGCCAACACGTAGTTGCGGGCGTTCTCGGGGAGGTCTTCCAGGGTGCGGGCGCCGGTGATGTCCTCGGTCCAGCCGTCGAAGTACTCGAAGATCGGCACTGCGTGGTGGAACTCGGTCTGCGTCATGGGCATTTCATCGTGGCGGACGCCGTCAACGTCGTAGGCAACGCAAACCGGGATCTGCTCGATGCCGGTGAGGACGTCCAGCTTGGTGACGAAGTAGTCCGTGAAGCCGTTGACGCGCGAGGCGTGGCGGGCCAGGACGGCGTCGTACCAACCGCAGCGGCGGGGACGGCCGGTGTTCACGCCGAACTCGCCACCGGTCTTCTGCAGGTACACGCCCATGTCGTCGAACAGTTCCGTGGGGAACGGTCCGGCGCCGACGCGGGTGGTGTAGGCCTTGATGATGCCGATGGAGCGGGAGATACGCGTGGGTCCGATGCCCGAACCAACGGAAGCGCCGCCGGCCGTCGGGTTGGAGGAGGTCACGAACGGGTAGGTGCCGTGGTCCACGTCCAGGAAGGTTGCCTGGCCGCCTTCCATGAGCACAACCTTGCCCTCGTCCAGGGCGTTGTTGAGGACAAGGGTGCTGTCGATGACCAGCGGGCGCAGCCGCTCGGCGAAGGACAGGAAGTACTCCACGATCTCGTCAGCGATGATGTCGCGGCGGTTGTAGACCTTGACCAGGAGTTCGTTCTTCTGGCGCAGCGAGCCTTCCACCTTCTGGCGGAGGATCGACTCGTCGAAAACGTCCTGGACGCGGATGCCCAGGCGGGCCACCTTGTCCATGTAGGCCGGGCCGATGCCGCGGCCGGTGGTGCCGATGGCCCGGCTGCCGAGGAAGCGCTCGGTGACCTTGTCCAGAACCTGGTGGTACGGGGCCACGAGGTGGGCGTTGGCTGAAACGCGCAGGCGGGACGTGTCCGCGCCGCGGGCTTCCAGGCCGTCGATCTCCTGGAACAGGGCCTCGAGGTTCACTACGCAGCCGTTGCCAATAATGGGAATTGCGTTGGGGCTCAGGATGCCCGCGGGAAGGAGCTTCAGCTCATACTTCTCACCGCCAACAACCACGGTGTGCCCGGCGTTGTTACCGCCGTTGGGCTTGACCACGTAGTCAACGCGGCCACCGAGCAGATCGGTTGCTTTGCCTTTGCCTTCGTCGCCCCACTGGGCTCCGACGATCACGATAGCGGGCATGGGATCCTCCCCCATTCTTTTCGGGCCAAGCCGGTGTGGCCGGGCGCCGTACATGAGAACGCCCCGATGCTTACTGGTGCAGCCCACCCGAAGGCAAGGCGTACGCAAGAGGTTCGGGGCTCTTACCAGCCAAGTTTAGCCGATGGCAACGGTTTCTCTGGTGTTTGGCTGCCATTGGGGTGCAGTTATGAAGAAGTCAAGGAACCTTCAGGGTGGAAGGACCCGCCGACGAACTACCCAGGGACAAGCTGAGCAGGCCGGCACTGTCCACGAGCCCCACGCGGATCGCGGAAACCTTGTATTCACCCGCTGCGGCCGTCACATCCGCCGGCTTGGTGCCGGGCCAGCTTTGATCGGGTTGGACGTTGACATTGATGGCCACCAGGGTGCGGACTGCTGTGAGGACAGGTCCGACCGCGTTGATCACCGGGGTGATGAGCAACTGCAGGCTGGCGCCCAGGTTCGGGATGAGGCCGGCGTTGAAAATAGTGGCGTTGAGCACGTTCTTCACCACGTTGTTGCTGCCGGCGATGAGGGCCGAGGTAATGGGCCCCAGCAGGGCCGCAACCACACCTCCCAGGTCAAGGCCGATAACGTTGGCGGTCACCTGAGGCGCCACGGCGGTTCCATCAAGGAAGTCACCAAGAGATATGCCTGTGATGGCGCCGGTGGCCGAGCCCATCTTGACGGCGATGGTGGCCGCGTTGACGCCGGCCAGTTTCAGGGTGATGTTGGTGGTGGCGTTCAAAGTGATGGCACGCAGCGCGGTGGTCAGCGCAGCCAATACGCGGTTCTTCCATGCATCCAGCAACGCAGTCACCCTGCTGGTAACGGCCGTTGTCATGGCGGCGTCCAGAACCACCGCATGATTGGGCTCCATCCCATTCAGTCCGGTGGTTGTGCTTCCGGTCAGGGATGCGATGTCGACCTTGACCGTCCCGTTCCCAAGGTTGACGGTGACGATGCCATCGGTCATGGACTCGGTCATCATCGCGGTGACGCCGCTCAGATTAGGGGCGGACAGCGTTGCCGAAGTGCTGATGGACCCAAGTGACAGCGACCCCAACAAAGGATTGATGAGGGCAGAGATACCGTCGGAGATCCCCGTCGTGAGCCCGCCAGTGCCGAGCAAGGCATTCAGCTGCGTCGGGACAGCCCCCACCAACGAGGCCCCGCTGGTGGACAACGTCCCGACCGCAGGAATGGCGGCCGTCAGGTCCAACCCGGCTATCCCGTACTGGCGCTGCACGGTGGGGGTGGGGCTCAGCATCGGCCACCCGTTGGTCATGACACAGGAATCAACCGCCGACGAGGAGGCAAGCGCGCCAACGTCCAACGTCACCCCGGACAGTGAGGCCGGAACGATATTGCCCAAGGAAATACTGGCTGATTTAGGCGCGGTGGCTGCTCCTTGCGAGGTGCCGGCAACGTCGACGGCGCCGGTCTGGTCGGACACGAGACCAGAGGCCCCGTGCGCCTGCCCGCTCTTCTGCGAGCGCGCCCACTGCGTGTAAGTACCAAGGCCGCCCACCGGAGCCCCGAGCCCCAGCCCAACATTTACCGGGCTGCTGCCCAATGCCGTCACCGGGATCTTGGTGACGTAGGCATCCGTTGTTCCGGGCACCAGGACGGCAGACAACGGCGTAGGCGTGGCGGTCGTTCCGTTGTTGACCACAGTCAGCCCCTGAACGCCGGCCACAGTATCCAGGTTGGTGTTCAGCACGCTCCCGTGCAGCTGCCGGGACCAGGCCTGGTTGGTGAACATTGAGTTGGTTGTGCAGTCGCCGGGCGAACTCACTCCGACGGCGCTGCGCACCCATTCGTTGTCCGTCCACGCGGCTGTGGTGATGCTGGTTGTCGCGGCCACAGCAATGGCGGCAACTGCGGCGACAAACATGGACCGGCGTGGCCGTTTCAGGAAAGCCCCTCGGACGGCCCGGCGCCGGGGCTTGTCCAGGGCGTGCCGGGGCGTCATGTGCTCTGCTCCGTGGTTTCGCGGGGCCGTTTCACCAGCGCCAACACGGCTGTTCCCAGGAGGAGCAGGGCGCCACCGGCGAACAGTGCGGGAAGGGAAGACGCTCCTGTATTTCCAAGGGGCTCCTTGCTTCCGCCACCGGCCACCGGAGGCTGTAAAGGTGCGCTGCCGCCGTCGTCGTCCCCCATGGCGCTGATCCCGATGCCCAAGGTGAGCGTCGCACCCTGGGCGGGAGCGGCGTCGTCGGGTCCGCCGAGGGTGAAACGGAGGTAAGGTGACGTCCCGGCGCGGAGGTCGCTGAGCGGGATGCGCAGGCCTTGGTCCCATTCGCCGAGGCGGGTGGATTGGACCCTGGGCGTTGAGCCGACCGGGCATTCCAGGCGCTGGTTCAGTCCACTTTCGCCCTGCCACGGGGTCGGACATTCATCAACGGTGATCGCGTAGCCGTTGGCGCCTGCGAGGCTTCCCGTCGCGGCGAGTTGGAGCGAGGACGTGGCTTCAGGTTTTTCCAACGACAACCCAATCTGCCACACGAACGAATCCCCGGGGGCAAGCTGCGGGAACTCCAGCGGATACACGGACGAGGAAAGCCGCAGGAGCCCCGGTGTTCCGTTCTCGGGTACAGGAATGAGGTGGTCGGCAGCATGGGCGGGAACGGCGCAGCCCAGGATACTGACGACGGCGACACAGACCGCCGCCGCTGTCCTCGCCACCCTGCTCCACTGCTTCACCGTTCCTTCACCTCCCTGTTGACACCACACCTTTGTGCCGGGCAACCCGTTTTGGCCAGTAAGCCCACACCACCAGCCCGGCCACCGCCATCGTGGCGGCTCCGATGAAACCCGGGCCCCGCATCGCCATCACCCAGGAACCCACGGCCGGTACCGTCACCAGTACTTTCCGGGCAGTCTCCACTTGGTACGGCAGCGGATCTTCGGAACTGTTCGCATCGCCCTTGAGCCGCAATGAAGCACCGGTTCCGGACGGTTCCACGGACACCACGCGGTGGGTGACAAGAACGCCGGACTCTGCCCGCTTCACGGAAACGACGTCGCCGGGTGCCAGTTCCGCGGCCTGTACCTGCACGGTGAGGGACAGGGCCCCCACCGGATAGTGGGGCTCCATGGACCCTGTCCTGAAGACGACGAACGATGCTTTGTAGACGAATCCAAGGACCAGCGCCAGAATGCACACCAGCCCAAGCACGGCCACCAACGTCAGGGCAATCTCACGGGAAACCTTGAAGATGCGGGACAGGACGGCCCAGAAGCCCGCCCCTCCTAAGGCAGGGGCCGAAGGGGGCACTGGGGACGAGCTTCTGGGCCGGGTCAACGGCTCTGGCACAGAGCTGTCTTACGAGCCGACGATGCTCGTGAACCTCCACAACGGAACCGTCTGCTTTCCCTGCAACGTCACGTCGGTCACCGAAGCCGGGAGGGTGATGGCGAAGCAGAGGTTGACCGCGGCACCCGCTGTTGCTGCGTCAGCACCCTTCGGCAGCGAGATGGGAGTGGCGGAAACGGTAGTCAGCGGAACGCTGGCTCCCGCGGAACCCACCACGTCAGTGCCGCCGGTGAGAGTACCGGCCGCGCAGTTTGCCGGGGTGACTCCCTGAACCGCACGGTAGGTCAAGGCATTGTAGAGAGCCAAGGAGTTGGTGGCGGTGTCCACTCCGTTTCCGCCGAGCTTCACAGCCTCAGCAAGGGTGGCCGTGAGCGCTTCCGAGCCAGCGGCTGCGCGGAGCTGCATGGGAGCGTAGGCCGTGTCGCCGGGCTTCAGGGCTGCGGAGATGGCGCCGAACGTCAGCGCACCATCAGTGGCCGAACTCGGCACCGTGGGGATGTTTGGCTTGTCGCTCCACGCATCGGCGCCGGTGCCGTTGGTGTTGCTGAAAGTGTTTTGCTCCATGTGGTAGCTCAGCGTTCCCGGCCCGTTATCCCCACCGGAATTGCCGAACACCCACTCGTTGTCCGTCCAGGCGGCCAGCGTGAACGCGGCTCCCACACCCAGGACGAGCCCGCCCGCAAGAAGCGCGCGGACCTTCGTAGCCTTATTGGATGACATCTTTGAGACCATTATCTAACCCCCACGGTTGACGATGCTGAGCTGGTGGGGAGGCCTGACGGTTTCCCCCGAAACCAGTAGTTTCACCGTCATTATCCGGGCAGGAAAAGCAGCACCCTGAGAAGGTGCACTTTAGGGTTAATGCAGGGGTTCGACGCCGGCGCGGAGCCCCAGGGCAGCTTAGCTGCCGCCCACGAAGCAGCTTAGCTGCCGGCCACGAATTCGAGGGCTGCTTCTGCGAAGGCGGGCCATTCCGTGTGCGAGCTGAAGGGAACTTCAACCCAGTCCTTGAAGGGGCGGTTCATGCCGGAAGGATCAAAGAGGGCAGCTCCCGGCAGGGCCAAGGCACGCGCGTGTTCGGCGGTCTCCTTGCCCAGTTTGAACGTCACCTTGTCGCCGTTCAGGCAGGCCAGCGCCTTCTTGCCCAGCATGAGCGAGCTTGCGCCGAACATCTTCCCCATGACCACTCCGGCCGGGGCCAGCTCGGCACCCAGTTCCTCGAAAGCGGAAACGGCGGCAGCGGGCGACTCTTGTTTCTCCATACCGGGCATCTTGCCGGAAGGACGCACCGGCGTCGAGAGTTGCTGCCGGGAAGCGGGCGGCAGCGCCGCCGAGACGCCCGCCACGTTTCCGGTGCAACACGCCGTGTCGCATTCGGTGGCGCGCCGGGACGGACCCGGGAGAGGCACTGAGTCCGGTAAGGTTAGTTAGCCCCCAACAGCACCCTTCCAGGTTTCGCTGCGGCATGCCCGCGGCCCCTGCGTTCCGGTGCGCAGTAACACCTAGGAGACCTAACCCCTGATGCAAGAACTGGCGACTGAATCACCCGAACAAACCCTCTGGAACCGCCGGTACGAACCGCACATCGCTGAGGTCAACGAACTGTGCGACTCCATCAAGGAACAGAAGCCGGGCAGCGAGGTCCTCTACATCGATCCCGCCCACAGCATGGATGACTGCCGGATCGTCAGCCTTTTCTCCAACCAGCGCACCACCTCCGGTGAGGGCTTCATCACGCCGGGCGACGCGGAAGCCAGCACCCGCATGCTCGGAATGCAGTGGCAGCTGGGCCTGCGTCCGGAACTCGTGATGCCGTGGAACGCTTACCCGTGGATCGAACCGAACGAGGAACCGGGCAAGCTCACCCCCGCCAACATCACCGAAGGCCTCAAGCCCCTTTTGCGCCTGCTGCAGCTGCTGCCGCGCACCTCTGCCCTGGTGGCCCACGGCAATGAGGCACACCGCCTGGCCGACCAGCTCATGAAGGCCGCACCGGCAAGCATCGCACGCCGCGGTTTCAAGACCTTCAAGGTCCGCTCGCTGGGTGGTCGCTCCTTCGCCGGAACGCCCGAGCGCCAGCAGGAATACCTGGACGCCATCCACGGTGCCTACGCCGAAGCCATGGCCCGCACTGGTATCCCCCGCAAGTCCTGACCCAACTGGGGGACAGCAAACGCTCTACTGACGCGTCATTGGAACGTTTGCTGTCCCCTACTTGGGCGCGGTTAGCCGACCAGCATGGCCCGGAGGTCCTTCAGGATCAGCTGGGCACCCGTGGGGCCGAGGCCAAGGAACCAGACGTCGTCATTGACGGATTTCGCTTGGCCGGCCTTGACTGCACTGAGCTTGGGCCAGACGGCGCCTTCCACCACGGACTTTTCGCCCGTGGCCGAGGGTTCGCCGTAGCTGCTGTAGAAGATCCAGTCGGCATCGCCCTGCTCGATGTTCTCGGCGGAGATCTCGGCTGCCAGCTCGTCGATGTCCTGGTTCTCCGGACGGGCCAGGCCTGCGTCCTTCAGAATGACGCCGATCAGCGACTTGTTGGCATACAGGCGGATCTTGCCCGGAAGGAACCGGACCAGGGAAATCTTGGGATCGCCCTTCACGTCTGCCTTGAGGGCATCGGCTTCCGTCTGGTAGTCGTTGAGCGCTTTGACGGCCTTGTCTTCCTCGCCCAGGGACTTGCCCACCAGGAGGAAGTTTTCCTTCCACGGGAAGCCCGGGCGGATGCTGAAGACCGTCGGCGCGATGGACGACAACTGCTTGTACAGCTTGTCTGCCCGGAGCTTGCTGCCAAGGATGAGATCCGGCTTGAGTGCAGCGATCGCTTCGAGGTTGAGGTCCTGGATAGTGCCAACGGAAGCAACATCCTTGACCTTGTCGGCCAAGTAGGTGGGAACCGGGTTGGCACCTTCGGTGGTAGCCATACCCACCGGGGTGATGCCGAGGGTGACGACGTCGTCAAGTTCGCCCGTGTCCAGGACCACCACGCGCGTTGGCTTCTTGTCCAGGGTGGTTTCCCCGTTGGCGTGCTTGAGTGTTCGCGGGAAAACGCCGGGCGCAGCGTCCGTGCCGAGCTTGGCCGTTTCCTGGTCCGCGGTGGTGAACTTGGAGCCGCCGGTTGCAACATCGGCATTGCCTGCACCGGAGCCTGAGGCCGAACCGCCGCCCGTGCCGCAGCCCGCGAGCAGGCCCACCAGCAAAGCACCACCAACAGCCTTCATCGCAAGGTTTCGTACACGGGAGCGCCGGGGCGGCCGAACTTCAAAATCGTCATTTTTCACTGGGTAAGGCTAACCTAATTAGGGCACACTTCTGTGACGTTGTGACGACAGTCACGACTTGCCCCGCTTTCCTTGCCCTTCTCCGAAATGGTCCTTGTTGTGTCCCGACTGATGGCTCCCGCTCCCAAGTCCCATGCCGGCGAGCCAGCAGCCACCGCCCTTCCAGCCATCAGCGCGAACCCGGGCCGCGGCGTCGTCAATCGGTCCGGCTGGCGGGTGCTCTTCCTGGTCGCGGCGGCAGCAGTCCTGCTGGGAGCCGTGGTGTTGAGCCTGGGCGTGGGCGCCAAGTTCATCCCGGCCTCCACCGTTCTCCAGGCATTCGTGAACCCGCAGGACACCGCCGATCACGCGATCATCCTGGAAAGCCGGCTGCCGCGCACGGTGATGGGAATCGCCGTCGGAGTGGCCCTGGGTGTTGCCGGTGCTCTGATGCAGGCCATCACCCGGAACCCCCTGGCCGATCCCGGCATCCTCGGGGTCAACGCGGGTGCTTCTTTCGCGATGGTGCTGGCCATCGGCGTCTTCGGCGTTGCTTCGCTGAACGGGTACATCTGGTTCGCTTTCGCGGGGGCCATCCTTACCGCGGCCGCCGTGTATCTGATCGGCACTTCGGGCCGGAACGTGGTCAATCCCATCCGGCTCACGCTGGCCGGCGTCGCACTTGGCGCTGTCCTCACCGGCGTCGGATCCGGGCTTACTCTCCTGAACCCCAAGGCCTTCGACCACCTGCGTTCGTGGAGCATCGGCTCGCTGGATACGCGCAGCATGGAGTCGGTTGCCACGGTGGCGCCGTTCATGGCTGGCGGGCTGCTGCTCGCGCTGTTCTGCGTCCGGGGCCTCAACGCCATTGCCCTGGGCGACGACCTCGCCACCTCCTTGGGCGCCAACGTCAACCGCACCCGCATCCTGGGCGTTGTCTCCATTACCCTTCTCAGCGGTGCTGCGACTGCCGGAGCCGGGGCCATCGGCTTTGTGGGACTCATGATTCCCCACGTCGCCCGGTGGATCGTAGGCCCCGACCAACGGTGGATCCTGGCCACAACCGTCCTGCTCTCCCCCATCCTGCTGCTGATCTCCGACGTCGTTGGCCGGATTGCCGCCCCCGGTGAACTCCAGGTGGGCGTCGTGACCGCGTTCATTGGGGCTCCGGTGCTGATCGCCTTGGCGCGCCGCCGGAAGGTGAGCGGACTATGACGCGCCTGGCACCCGTCGACTTCGGGCGGCCCGTTGCTGTGCTCCGCAGCCGTTCGCTGAGCCTGCGGTTGGATCTCCGCAGCATCCTCGTCTGCATTCCGCTTCTCCTGGCAGCGCTTGCCGTCGGCATTGTCAGCCTGGCCACCGGTGACTACGACGTCTCCGTGCAGCAGGTCCTCCAGGCCTTTACCGGAGACGCCCCGGGACTCGCCCAGACCATCGTCATGGAGTGGCGGCTCCCCCGGGTCCTGTCGGCGCTCGTGTTCGGTGCAGCCCTGGGAATGAGCGGCGGCATCTTCCAGTCCATGACCCGCAATCCGTTGGGCAGCCCGGACATCATCGGCTTCAACACCGGCGCCTACAGCGGTGCATTGATCGTGATGCTGACCGTAGGTGGTGGGTACGCAGCGGTTGCCGGAGGGGCCCTGCTGGGCGGAATCCTCACGGCCCTTGCCGTCTACTTGTTGGCCTACCGCCGCGGGTCCCAAGGATTCCGGCTCATCATCGTCGGCATCGGCATCAGCGCCATGCTCGCCGCTTTGAACCACTGGCTCATCCTGCAGGCCGAACTGGAGGCCGCGCTGGCAGCTGCCGTCTGGGGAGCCGGGTCGCTCAATGGCATCACGTGGGAGCAAGCGGCGCCTGCCGCCGTCGTCGTCGTTCTTGCGGGCCTGGCCACGCTGGTGGCCGCGCGCCGGATGCAGTTTTTGGAGATGGGCGACGACGCCGCACGCGCCTTGGGCGTCCGGGCGGAACCAACCCGTTTGCTGCTGCTGGTCCTGGGCGTGGCGCTGACCGCGGCCGTGACCGCCGTCGCGGGTCCTATCGCCTTTGTCGCCCTCGCCGCACCCCAGTTGGCCCGCCGGCTGACCGGAAGCGCCGGCATTTCGCTGCTGCCATCGGCGGTGATGGGTGCATTCCTGCTGGCGGCCAGCGACCTTGCCGCGCAACGGCTGTTCGCCCCGATCCAGCTCCCCGTCGGTGTTGTGACGGTGTGCATCGGCGGTATCTACCTCGTCTGGCTGCTGGCCAGGGAAGCAAGGAAATCATGAGCACTCTCTCCACCGCGCCGCAGTTGCAGGCCGAAGCCCTGACCATCGGCTACGAGCGGCGGGTGATCTCCGAAAACCTCTCTGTACGCATCCCCGAGGGGCAGTTCACGGTGATCGTGGGGCCCAACGCCTGCGGCAAGTCAACGCTGTTGCGCGCCCTTGCCCGGCTGATCAAGCCGCGCAGTGGCCAGGTGTTGCTCGACGGGAAATCCGTGACCTCCTTACCCGCAAAAGAACTCGCCCGACGTCTTGGGTTGTTGCCCCAGTCCTCCATCGCGCCAGACGGCATCACGGTGGCCGATCTCGTGGCCCGTGGCCGCTATCCCCACCAGAGGCTGCTGCGGCAATGGAGTGTGGAGGACGAGTCCGCAGTTGTTGACGCGATGGAAGCCACAGGGATTTCCGCACTGTCCGGTCGACTGGTGGACGAACTCTCGGGTGGTCAGCGGCAGCGTGTGTGGGTGGCCATGGTGCTCGCGCAGCAGACGCCGTTGCTGCTCCTGGATGAGCCGACGACGTTCTTGGACATCGCCCACCAGATCGAGCTCCTGGAACTGTTCCGCGAGCTCAACCTGGACAAGGGCCACACCCTGGTGGCGGTGCTGCACGACCTCAACCATGCCAGCCGCTACGCGGACCACATTATCGCCATGAAGGACGGGGTAGTGGTTGCCGAAGGCGCTCCCGCGGACGTCATTACCGAGGCGTTGGTGGAGGACGTCTTCGGGATGGCGTGCCGGATTATCGACGACCCCGTGACGCACACCCCGCTGGTGGTCCCCCTGGGCCGCCCCCGCTTACCCAACTGTGAGTCTTGATCGTGGCTGGTCTGGGACTGGCTGGCAGGATGGGTGCAGGCCGTTCCGCCCGATGGATGTGACTCGTTACCCAACTGACCCGG
>NZ_JAQZBY010000021.1:0-41160 GCF_028736865.1 Paenarthrobacter sp. AB444
CTGCGAGGGCGGGGAGTACGTGGTCCGTGAGGAGCGGGGCCAGGTCCTCGGGCAGGGGAGCGCCAAGGTCGAGCCAGCGGATTTCGGCGATTTCCGCAGAGGGTTGCGCTTCCCACGTGCCCGGGGCCGTGAACACAGTGGCCTCGATGGTGGTCTCGTCCTCGTTGGCGGCGACGGCATGCCAGACGCCCAAGGGTTCCAGGTCCTGTGCGGCAACCTCGATGCCGACTTCCTCCAGCAGCTCCCGGGACGCCGCCTCGGCAGCGGTCTCTCCGGCCTCGGGCTTTCCGCCGGGGTGCATGAACTTCTCCGTGCCGCGTTTTCGGACGGTGAGGAGCTGACCGTCCTGGTTGTAGACGCACACGGCGCTCACCACGATCACGTTCATGCATTTCTCCTCAGGTGCGATTCCAGCAGCAGATCCTTCGCGGGGCCCGTGACGTCCCACGTGAAGCTGAACGCGTCCGGGCCTTCCCACAGATAATTGACGCGGTAATCGTCCGGATCGCACCAGTGCTTGTCCTGGTGGCCCTGCTCCGAGAAGCTCATGACGTGGAATGGCCGGCCGTCGGGAAAGAACACGTCCATGGATTCCGGACCAACGCCAGGCTTCAGGAGGTATTCGCGGAAGGCGGGCCCCGAGTGGGTGGGCCAGTGCATGGTTCCGTCTTCGCGGTAGTCCAGCCCGCCGTCGGGGTTCTCTTGATAGCGCACGACGCCGGTGAAGGAACCTTTGGTGCCTGAGGCGCGGTCCAGGAGTGTCCGCTCCACCACCCAGCTGCCGGCCAGATAGGCCCGCAGGTCCGGGGTGGGCTGCTGATGGTTCAAGTGCCCTCGATTGGAATCGAACCAACGACACCGGCTTTAGGAGAGCCGTGCTCTATCCACTGAGCTACGAGGGCCTGTGTGTCCACGGCTTGGAATCCCACTGCTGGAGCTCGAGGGCCCGGACACGACTACAAGCATACAAGCTGCCGGGCCGCCGCCCGAACACGGCTAGGCTGACGGTCATGAATGGCCACCAGATTGCACCCGTACAGGCCGGAGCGTTCCTTCCGGACCTGCGCAGCACCAGGGCGAACATCGGCGGATGGGCCCAGCTGAGCGTGGTCCAGTATTTCGTGGCGGAGGCTGCAGTGATCGAGGCCTGGGCCGGGCCGGAGCCCTACAGCAGGGCTACCGGCTTCATCAGCGACCTGGGGGCTGTCTCCTGCGGCGTGTATGAGGACCGGGCGGTCTGTTCGCCCTTGCACTGGCTGATGAATGCCTCCTTTGTGGTCCAGGGCCTGGCCTTGGTTCTTGGCGCGCTCTTCCTCACGGCAGGTCTTTTGTGCGTCGCGGCGAGGCCGGGCGTCCCGGCCAGGCGTTTCCGTGCGGCCGGGGACAGCTTGGCCCAGGCCCGGGTGCTGACGGTGCCCTGGATTCTGGCTGTAGCTATCCGGATACTGACCGGCGTCGCGGGGCTGGGAACGGTGATTGTTGGCTTGGTACCCGAAGATGCGGGCTCTCCGTGGCACTTCGCCGGGGCCCTCATGTTTTTCATCGGCGGAGGCTTTGCGCTGCTCCTGCTGGCCATACTGTGGTTCCGGCAGACGCAGGTTAGCTGGTTCCTCGCTGCCTGCGCAGCAGTCTGTCTGGGGGCGCTGGTGGTGGGCGGGCTCACGGGAATGGACGTGCCGCAGCCGGGGACCTTGGAACGGCTCATGGGCTATCCCGTGACCATTGGCCTGGCCGCCGCAGGCCTGGTGATCGCCCAACGCGTGCGGACGGAACGGAAAGCGCTCAGGGCCGGTTGAGGAAGTACTCGCGGATGTCCACCAGCGACGTGCCACCCGTGTAGCCCAGCTCTGCCGCCCCGACGGACACGGAATCGTCCGGTGAAAAGATGCTGATTGAGAAGGAGCCGGAGTCCAGATCCTTGGTCTTGTCGAGCATCGCCGGCAACGCTCCGTCCAAGGCCTCGGCCAGTGCGGCCTGGTCGGAGGCTGTGCCTGTCAGCTTCGCGGTGATGAAGTTTCCGGACGTGTTCATGTTCACGTGCACCTGGGCATCCTTGATTCCGGGCACGGAGCTTGCCGCCTCCTCCATGTCTTTACCGAGCCGTTCCGCCTTGGAGGGACCACCCGCGCCGCAGGCCGTGATGCCAAGGAGGAACAGCCCAACGATCAGGACTGTTGCCAGTGCTCTGGGAAGTTTGCTCAAGATCACTGCTTTCGGGAAATGTTGGACACGGTTGAGGACACCTGGCTGGCGTCGTTGGTCAGGAACTGCTGGGTGGAGTCCTTTTGACTGTACTGGTTGATGGGACCGCCGCCTTCCAAGCGCGTGACTGAATCCACGTAGCGGTAGGAATCGTGGTAGCTCAACCCGGCGAAACCGGGATCGATGTCCGGATTGGGCAATGTAACCACCACGGCGTTGTTGTCCCGGCTCATTGAGACCCCGCCGGGCACCATGGTGGCATCGGCCAGGTCCACTTTGGGAACGGGGTCGCCGGAGTGTTGCAGAGCCAGGACATCGATCGATGACGGGATGGGAGCCGAGTCCACCGGGGAGCCATACGTGACCACATTGGTCACGTTGAACCTGTCCGTGAATCCACTGTCCGAGGCCAACGCCGTGGCGATCATCCCGCCTTGGGAATGCCCTGACAGCATGACTGGCGCACCGGGAGGAATCCCGGCTTTCTCCATGGCCAGGCTCACGGCCTGAGCGGCCGTGGACAGGTTCCCACCGGCGAGTTCAAGGTTTCCGGTGAGGTCCGTAGGGTTGGCCGCGCCATCGGGCATCCACCGCGTCGTGCCCGGAATGCTCACGATGTAGGCAGGCGGACTGCCTGGCTTTTCGACCGTGGTGATCCTGATGCCGGTGTCCTCCGTGCCGTCCTTTCCAGCGTCAGAGTATGCGGCGTCGGTAGCGGCAAGGATGGCACTGATGCTTGAGGGAACAGGCGTGACGGCCCTGCCGTTGGCATCTGTTTTTCCGGGCGTTCCCACCGTCAGCGGAAGGGGATTCCCTGCCACCGGCCGACCATCATCCAACAAATGCGGGTTCTGGAAACCGAAACTCGTCACCGTCGCGGCGGTGTTCAGCGTCGCTGCGACGAGTAGCACGCCGTTGGACACCAGCTGGGTGATCGATGGTGGTTCACCTGACGTCAGCCAACCCCAGCCCATGTTTACCAGGTCGCCGAAACGAGTGAAGCGGTTCTCCTCGGCATCCATCAGGTTTCCGATGGGGAGGGGCGCCAGGTCTTGGGCGAGGTACCACATGCTTGAGGCGGTGCCGGCAAGCACGCGGTTGACCCTGCCGAAGGTGCTCCACAGCTCGCCGGCATCGTCAGCGGCCGCGTCCAGCAGCCGGTCCAAAGCGGACGTACCAGCGGAGCCGGCCGATGGGGCGCTGGCTGCCAGCTGCTCGTGAACGTTCCGTTGCACGGCTTGCGAGGCGGCTTCGAGCGCATGCCCGGCGGCGACAAGTTGGCTGCGGTAGGCCTTCCAGTCGTGGGTGAACCGTTGCCCGTCGTCGCCGTACCACTCCACGTCGGCGATGAGCGGAGTGAGGCTGCCGCTGAGGTCCAGCAACCGTTGGCTGTTCCGGGCAAACTCCTTGCTGAGGCGTCGGCCGCCCTCCACGTCCATTCCATACAGGCTCATGCGTGCACGCTCCCGGCACCGGCACCGGCATCAGCCCCGACGCGGGCGCTGGCGAGGTATTCACGGCCGCCCAGCACGGACCAGGCAAACTCGCTGGCAATATCGGTGGCGGGGACGGGCATCCAAGAGGCCGTGGCAGCGTCCCCGCGGCTTGCCTCCACGGAGTACAGGCGTTCGGCGACGCCCCAGCTGTGGCGGCGTTGGTATGGCTGGAAACCGTGCCTCCCCGGGGGAACCGCCGTCACCTCAAGGTGGATAGTGCAGCCGACGTCGGCGGCAGTTGCCTGCGGAAGGTTGTCGGGGGAGTCAACGAGCCGGGGCAGGTCCGGAAAATGACGGCTGAGGGACGCCCAAGCGTCCTCCTCCCGGAAGAAGGAAACCTCGACGGCGTTGCGGACTTCCGTGACAGCACCGCCTCCCGCTTCGGTGCTGATGCGGCGGCGGTACGAGAGGCCAACGCCCCGCCCGCCCGCCATGCCGACCTCAGTGTGGACCGACTCCAGCGTGCCCCCGGACTGAGCTGTGTCCCCAAACTGAGCTGTGCCCCCGGACTGAACTGTGTCCCCGCGCTGAACGATGGTGGACGCTCTCAGCGGTGCCGACGCCGCAAGGAAGACTGCCAGCACCCATTGCTGTGACATCACCCCACGGGCATCGAGAATGCCGGCGCGGAGGAGTTCCTCTGCAACTTCGGGTGTAACGTCACCCTGGGCCTGCAAGGACGCCTGATAGGCGGCAAGTTCCGCGTCCTGGCTGCTGTCCATCGCTTCGGCGGCTTTGCGGACGGTCGCTGCCCACGCCAGAGGGCTGATCTCAACGATGTTGAGCCTGGAATCGGCCCGGATTTCTCCCACGAATTTCCCCCAATACACTCCGCGCGCCGAACCTGGCGCCAAGGCTCACGGTATCGGCGTGGGGCTGGCGGCGGAATGGGGAGAAGTGCCCGGACAAGCCGGGCGAGGGAGACGGCTCAAACAGCCGTGCTCAGGCGGCGCGCTTCTTCCCCAGGAACACGGCAACCACACCGCATACCAAGCTGATCAGGAAAAGCACCCAGGACGCGACGGTGACCGCCGACGCCACGGCAACCGAACCGGCGTCGGGCGTTTCTGCCGCCAGCACCGAATCGATGGCCACGTTGGACCACAAGTGGGCCACCGCAAAAAGCAGGGGAGCGGCCCACATGGCCCACCGCCACGACTTGCGTGCCACGTTGGTGCCGATGAGCAGGAGCCAGCTGAAGCCAAAGATCAAGGGGAACAGCGTGCCTGCGGTCTTGTGGACGTAATTGAGCTGGCCACGGGCGGAGTCGTCCATGGCGGTGCGCAACTGGGCGATGTAGTCCTGGGAGAAGCCGCCGATCAGGGAGTCGGGCATTGCCAGGCCATTGGAGAGCTGGGTCATCTGGTTCAGGGTCAGCAGGTGCAGGTACCAGAAGAGGAACAAGCTGGCCACGACGCCGGCGATCACGATCAACTTGGAGTTGCTCTGCGCCTTCTGCGGCGTGCGCTGCGTGGTGGGGTTGATCACGGGAGGCAGGGAGTGATCGGGCACCACTGCCTTTGCTCCGTGCTTCTTGATGCGCTGCGCTGGTGTCTTGGCCATGTCATTCATTATCCCGCCACATAAGCTGGACCCATGACCACCGGCAGGCACACCGCAACTGAACTCGATCCTTCACTTGATGACTACCAGCTGGCCAGCGCCCTGGTCCGGGAAGCAGGGCAACTGGCGCTGCTCATGCGGATGGGCGGACTGCAAGGCGAACGCAAGACGTCCATTTCCGACGTCGTCACCGCCGCTGACCACGCCGCCGAGGCTTACGTCCTGGACCAGCTGCGGCGCTGCAGGCCCGACGACGGCATCCTCGGCGAGGAGGGAGCCTCCGTAGCCGGGACCAGCGGACGGACCTGGGTGATCGACCCCGTGGACGGCACCTACAATTTCCTCCACGGCTCCACGTACTGGTGTTCCGCCATTGCCTTGAAGCGCGACGACGCCGGCCGCGGAGGAAGCCCCGTAGCGGATCCATCGGTCCTGCTCGGTGCCATCTACCAGCCCGAGCTGGACAAGCTGTGGCTGGGCGGCGAAGACCAGCCAGCCACACTGAACGGCGAGCCCATCTCCGGCTCCGGCGATGTGTCCGTCGCCGAAATCTCTGCCGCCACCTATATCCACCCCACGTGGCTCGCCGACCCCCGTACGGCCATGCCCTGGCACGCAGCCGCCATCACCGCGGCGTCCCTTCGGATGTTCGGCTCGGGTTCGTGCGACCTCGGCCGGGTGGCCGACGGCGAGCTTGGTTGCTGGTTCCAGCACAGTTGCCCCGAGTGGGACTGGCTCCCCGGCAAGGCGATCGTGCGTGCAGCAGGCGGGGACACCGCCGTCGTCAAGGTCAACGGCATGAACTGGTTCGTGGCGGGAAGCCCGACGGCGGTCCGTGAGTTGGGTGCCGCACTCACCTCGGTTCCCCAGTTCGCTTAGTGGCTGAACAGTTTGCTTAGTACCTGACGGAGGCGTTAACCCCTTCGGGTACCCCCGAGCCTGTGCCCCCGATCTGCTTGTTATTTTGCAGCGGGGGGCGTCTGCCCCCACAGTCTCAGCTGCAGAACAGCCCTGTCCTGCAGCGTTCGCAAGGGGGAATACTTGAACAGCAAGAGCAAGCTGTGGCCCACTGCCGTGGGTGTCACAGCGGTATCGGCCCTGGCCATCGGCCTGGTGGCCGCACCGGCAGCAAACGCAGCACCTACCGACGTCATCTCGGTGGGCAGCGGACAGATCATCGACGGGTCCGTCCTCACGCTCCCGAACTTTGCCAGCCTGGCATCCAACGGAGCAGCAACTGCCCAGCAGATCGGCACCCCGCCGTCCGGCCCGGCAGTCATTGAAAACGACACTCCGCTGGACCTCAGCGCCGTGTTCGGTGTCGTGAACGTGGGCGCGGGCAACATCCCGCTGCTCCAGAACAACGGCATCATCCAGGTCGGCGCTGTCAGCCAGTACGGCAAGGCAGTCAACGACGGTTCCTCGGAAGCATTCTCCGGCACTGTGAGCGGCGCTCCCGGCCTGGTGACGCTGCCCGGCGGACTTCCGACGAGCGGCGATCCTTCGATTCCGGCAGCCCGCATCAACGTCGGCACTGCCGGTATCCTCGGGGGCACCGACCTGGTCAACGTGGACCTCCAGGTGGCTACCCTCGCGGCAGCAGCCAAGAAGGACCAGGGTGCAGCACCTCAGGGCGCCTACTCGGTGGCTGGGGTTTCCGCTGAAGTTGGCGGCACGGTCATCGGCGGCGTCGCGGGCACCATCAGCACCGCGATCAACACGGCCAACGCCATCCTGACCCCCTTGGGCGTCACGGTGGCCAACCCGGTGGCCGGTGGAACCATCTCCATCACGGAGGCCGACCTCCTGGCTGTCGCCGGCGTCGCAGACCTGAACTCCCTGCCGGCTGGAACCGACCTCATCTCGTTCCTGCCGCAGGCTGTTGCCAACAAGCTGACCTCCGTCGTGAGCAGCACTTTGGCGACCGCCACGACCGCCGTGAACGGCCTTGGCCCGATCGCCCAGCTCGCCGCTGCACCTGCCCTCGCTGCCCTGACCGCAACGTTGAACGGCGTGACAGGTGCTCTTGCAACCAGCATCGTGGCACCCTTAAGCACCGCACTGACCGCCCTGGTTTCGGCCAAGGTCAACGTCCAGGAAACCGCACCGTCGGGCGCCTTCACCCAGCGCGCCCTGCAGGTCGCTGTTGCCGGCGGCTCCATCGCCACCGTCAACCTGGCCAACGCGACCGTTGGACCCAACCTTGACGCAGCGGCGATCCCGCTGGTCAACACCGACACCATGGCGATCACCGGCGGCGTGGCCCTCCTGGCACTGCTCAGCTGGCTGTTCGTCCGCTCACGCCGCCGCACTGCGGCAGCCGCTGCCTGATCGCTCCGGCGACCACGCAACGGCGAAAGGAGAACTGTCAATGTACGGCAATAACTGGACTGCCGGCGGCACGGCCGCAGGCGGTACCACGCTGGCTGTCACCGGTGCCCCAACCCTCGGTTGGGTCATCCTGGTGGGGGTCGCCCTGCTGATCACCGGTTTTGTAGTCCTGCGCAACAGCAGGCTCAAAGCGGCAAAGCGCGGAACGGATCCCAACGCGTAATACCATCGGCGGGGCGGCTCTTTCCGGGCCGTCCCGCCACCCCCATTTTTCCCGGGCTTTCCCGCCCTCGCCCAAGCATCGGAAGTAAATGTCGGTACTCGAATCCGCACAGGCGCTGGCTTTTGTGCTCCTGGTGGTTTTTCTTTCGTACATCCTGGTGATTCTGGTGCCCTTCCTCCGGCGCAAACCCGATCCCGAAGGAGATCCCGGCTCTTTCTCGTGGCATGTGTTCATTCCGTGCCGGGACGAAGAGGTGGTGATCGGCGAGACCCTGGGACTGCTGCGCAAGCAATTTCCCGAAGCCCACGTCTGGGTTGTCGATGATGACAGCGACGACGGTACCGCCGGTATCGTCGACGCCGCCTCGACGCGCGACTCCATGATCCACCTGGTGCGCCGGCGGCGCCCCCTGGCACGTACCGGCAAAGGCGACGCACTGAACGCCGCCTACCGCACCCTGGACGCTTGGCTCCCGGCCGACGTCGACCGGTCTTCGGTGATCGTCCTGGTGGTCGACGCCGATGGCCACCTTGCCGACAACGCGTTCCGTCAGGCGGCCGGCCCGCTCGCCTTCGGCGACCCCGAAGTCGGAGCTGCCCAAACCGCCGTCTGGATGTCCAACCTGCAGGACCCGACCCTCGAGGGTGGCACCGGGCTGCAGCGCCTCAAGAAGTCCTTTGGACGGTGTCTGGTCCTGATGCAGGACATGGAATTCCGAACCACCATTGCTGCCATGCAGTCGCTCAGGCGCCACACGCTGACGGTCGGCCTGGGAGGAAACGGCCAGTTCACGCGTCTTTCCGCCTTGGACGTCATTGCCAAAACGTCCGGACAACCGTGGCATGGGGCGCTCCTGGAAGACTACGAACTCGCCATCCACATCATGCTTGGCGGCTACAAGACCGTCTACATGCACGACACCCACGTGGCCCAGGAAGCGCTCCCTGACCTGCGTCGCCTCCTGACCCAGCGCACCCGGTGGTGCCACGGCGGCATGCAGTGCAGCGTGTACCTGAAGCGGATCTTCGAATCGCCCTACTTCAGCAACGTCGGCGCCATCGAATCCAGCTACTTCCTGGTCCAGCCCTTCATCCAGATTCTTGGCCTGGTCCTCTGGCCTACGCTCTTCATCACCATGGTGGCGCAGGGTTCGCTGACCATGGGCAGCTTCGGCGCCTGGATCAGCGCGGCATGGTTCATCATTCCCCTGATTTTTGCAACGGGCGTGCTGCCTTTCGCGTTGTGGGGCCTGGTGTACCGGAAGCAGGTCGCGCCGGAGAAGAACTTCATGCTGGGGGTGCTCTGGGGCTTAGGCTACTGGCTTTACATGTATCAGAACTACGTCACGGTGCTGAGGGCAACCTACCGCCTCATCACCGGCCGGCAGGGGTGGGCCAAGACCCGCCGCAACCAGGAAGCTGACGTTAAACTCCTAGCGAAGGAAGCGTAGTGGCCATGAGCGCCGAAGCCGGCAACATCAGCATTCCCTCAGGACCCCGGGCCATCCCGGTGCGAAAGGCACGCGGCGGGGGACTCATCGGGTTGCTCTTCATCGCTGCCGCAGCAGCTGCGATGCTGCAGCAGGAACACATCCGGTCCGCCGAAGCGTGGCTCATGTCCGCGATTTTCGATGGCGTACTCGGCGGCGCGTCATACAGCGTGGACGACATCATTTTCCACAACGTGGGCGGTGGCCAGCCGTTTGCCCTGCAAGTGACAGGACTGTGCTCCAGCGCGGTCCTGCTGGCCCCGGTCGCGGGTCTGGCCGGGATCTTCTTCCTGATGGGACGCATCCCGGTATCCCGGCTCATGCCAGCCGCCATCATCGCCCTGGTCATCGTGTGCATCAGCAACGCAACCCGCTATTTCATGATCGCAGCCGCGCAGCAAAGCTGGGGTCAGCAGGGTTTTGACCTCATGCATCACTTCCTGGGTTCCTTCGTGGTGATTTTCGGGTTCGTGGCCGCCATCATCGTCCTGGTCCGGGCCGCCGTCGTCCGCAAGAGCCGGCCGGCTGCGCAGGGCAAGGGCCGGCGTGCGTCGTCGTAGCCCGTTCCGCGCAGGGGTCATGGTGGCCGCTGCGGTTTTGATCTCAACACTTTCAGCATGTGAGCAGCCGCAGCCAGGTGTGGACACGGCCACTCCGGAAGCCGGGCTGTGCCATGCGGTGTTCTCGCCGGAGGAATTCGATGCCGGCAGCGAATCCCGGCCGCCCGTGCCCTGCAGCGAACCCCACACCACCCAGACGTTCCTGGTCACAAATTTCCCCAAACCCCTGGCCAGCCAGGAAGCACGCCCCAACCAACAGCAACTCAAGGCTGTCGGCAGGAGAGTGTGCACCGTTGAGGACCTGCGCACCTATCTCTCGGCGTCCACCAGGGATGCAACTACCGGGCTGACGGTCACCAGCTACTTCCCAAGCCGCGACGCATGGGCAGCGGGCGCCCGATCGGTTCGCTGCGACGTCGCACTGACGGACCAACACGGAACGCCCCAGGAAACGGGCCTTGACCTCAAGGGCGCGCTGGCCGGGCCGAACTCCGCCGTTGTACGGCTCTGCTACCGGCAGGAACTCAAGGATGGCGTCCTTTCCGAGGATGGGGCGGACGTTCCGTGCTCGGAACCCCACACCGCCGAGGACATCAGCGCCTGGGTGGCGCAGGACGCGTCGCTGGCAACACCCGAGGCGCGGGAAGCCCGCTGCCTTCCCTACGCCCTGGAGTTCCTGAAGAGTGAAAAGATGCCCCCAGGCATAAGCGTCCACCCCGTCATCCGCACCGTGGGCACTGCACGAACCATCCGGTGCGCGGTGGCCCCTGCGGACCTTCAAGAACCTGGCCAGCCCCTGGCCCTGACGACCGGTAGCCTGGCACCTGTGCACGCCCCTGGGACCGGGGGAGTGACAAGCAATGGTTGAGGACGCGACCGGACTTCGTGAACGTACCAGCGAACCCACGGAAGTGTTCGCCCCCGCCCCGGTGCGCGGCCGGGAGCAGAACAAAGCCCGGCCGATAGGGAGTGTGGCCCGCTTCCTCGCGAGGACGTTCGGGCCCGGGGCATTGCATCTGGGCCCCGTCCCAGGGGTGGCCCTGATCGCCGGACTGGTGTCGGCTGCCCTCATGATGGTGCGGTTGCTGGTTCCCGAACCTGTCGGCATGGGTGACCAAGGCGACGGGCACAGCTTGGTGTGCTCCTTGGGAGTGATGAACCAACGCCCGTGGGACTACGCCGAATTCACAAAGTACATCCACCCAAGCTGGGTTCCCCACACGTACTACGGCGAAGGCTGTGGAGCCAGCGGCACTGGAGAGCCCTACTATTCTTCCCAGCTGCTGTTCTTGTGGCTGGGGAAGCTGTTGACCCCGTTGCTGGGCTGGGGGGAGGGGCTCGATACCCGTGCGGTTGGCATTGTCTGCTGCGCAGTGTTCGGGCTGTTGATCGCGGCGCTGGTCAACGTACTGCCGGGTCGGGCCTGGTTCCGCGTCCTGATCGCAGGGCTGGTGACTGTCGTGATGGCGGACGGAATCTTTGCTGACTTCTTCATCTCGCCTTACAGCGAGGCCGCGGCCTTCCTGGGCATCCTGGCCGTGTCCGTGGCGTTGCTCCACTACTGGAACGGACGCGGACCGCAGTGGCTGGCTGTACTTCTCGTTGTCCTCGCCACCGCGTTCACCTTTTCGGCCAAGACGCAGCTGGTCTCGTGGCTGCCCGTCTTGGCCTTGGCGCTGCTCTGGCAGCCGTGGCGTCGCGGCGCGGCTGAAGGTGACGCGACCGCCGTCGAACCTTCTGCTGCGGCCGCCCGGCGTCCGCGCTGGCGGACATGGTTGCTGCCGGCGACGGCGATCCTGGTGATCGCTGCGTTCTCGGCAGGCTTCATCAACGCCCAACCCAAGAGGTTCTCCGAGGTAAACCTCTACAACGCTGTGTTCGTGGAGCTTCTTCCGTACAGCCCCACCCCCGAGGCGGACCTGGAATGGCTGGGGTTGGACAGCAGTTTCATCAATGCCATGGACACCACCGTGGACTCAACGCGCTCAGCCGTGCACAACCCGCTGTACCACCAGTTCCAGGAGAAGATCAGCCTGGGCACCATCGCCGGTTTTTACGCCACGCATCCCGAACGGCTCATCACCATGGGTGAACGGGGCATCACGGCCATGCTGACACCGGAATTGGGCTATGTTGGCTCCTACCTCGAAGGCTCCGGGCATGGACCGTACGAGAAAGAACGGCGTTTCCCCGTTGTCCTGGGCCTGTTCAGCGCACTGAAGGCCGCGCCAGTGGTCTTTGTCGGGATGCAGCTGGTGACCCTGCTGTTGGGCCTGGCTGTGGCTTTCCGGAAGCGGAGCGCCGTGGGTCGGTTGGCCGTGGTCATGGTGCTGGGATGCTGGTTGCAGTTCTGGGCCGTCATGCTCAACGGGGGCCAGTCCGAAATCTACAAACACATGGTCATCGCCGGGTTCATGGCAGCTCTGTGCGGCCCACTGCTGGTCGCGCTGATCAGTCTCCTCGCCTCCGCGCCACAGAAGGAGCCGGCGCGAAAGCGCAGGGGCCGGCGGGCCAAGGCACAGCAAGGCTCAGCTGATCCAGCCGTCAGTGGTTAGCTGTTTGCGCAGGCTAATGACGTTGCCCACTTTGACGCCCGCGGTGGCATAGCGCTGCCGGATCCTGTGCAGATGGGCCTTGACCGTCTGTTCGCTGATGCCCATGGCGTCGGCCACCCCGCGCACGGGCAGGGGATCGCTGCCGAGATACAGCTCGGCGAGACGTTGCTCGCGCGGTGACAGCTTGACACGCTCCGGCGTGCTGTCCGCCATGTGGCCCATGGCATCAGGATGCACGTACTGCTGTCCGGCGGCGGCCGCACGGAGGGCCGACTCCATGTGCTCAGGCCCCGCCGCTTTGGGAACGTAGCCCAGGGCTCCGGCAGAGCGGACGGCCTCGGCATCCCACGGGTCCAGTGCCGTAGCCAGGACCACCACACGTAAGCCCGTCCGGACCAGGTGACCGACTGCGGGGACAAGGTCTGCGCGGTGGTCAAGGGTTCCCAGGACTGCCACGGTCGCGGACAGGCTGGTCCAGGCGTCCTCTTGGAGATGGGTTGGGACGGTGGTGAAGCCTGCCGCGACCACCAGGTCAGGCGCATTTCGGCGCAGCCAGGCGTCCAGTGTGTCGATCATCAGTTGGTGCCGGTCCACCACCACCAGCCGCGTCACCATAACTTGGGTGCCTTGATATGGACCATCACGCTTGCTCCGCCAGGGTCCGTGTGTACACGTGGGACCCCCAGCGATTCGACCTCACTCCACAGGGCAGGGGTGCAGCGTGCGGGATCGAGGTTGGTCACCCTCCACGTGATCAGCACCCGTTCCCCGATATCCGGCTCCACGTAAACGTGCAACCTGCCTGGTGCCTCGGCGGCGTCGTGCCCCGGGTGGGGAACGGGCGTAGCGAGAAGCATGGTCACCGAGAGGAACGCGGGGCGATGCGCCTGCGGAATGCGTTGCAGGAGGTCCGGCTGTGCAGCCACTGAGACCCTGGAATCAAGACCCGCCAGCACCAGGGACTCATTGAACCAGTTGCTGCTCTGGGCCACCATCAGCTGTGCACGCAACCGGGAGGCCAGCAATTGGGCCTCCGCGGCCAGGTCCGGGCCCAGAGTGCGGCTTTCGCTCCGGCCCGCCCTGGCAAAGAGGTCCTCGATCTGACGGTGCGTGGCGGACAGCTCCTCCGTGCGGGCTGAGTCGAGGGTATCGGCCTGTCGGGTCAGTGTGGCCAGAGACTGGGAGACATGCCGGGCCATCTGCTCCTCCATGCGGCTGCGGATACCCACCACGATCAGGACTCCCAACAGCCCGGGGATGAGGGTAATGAAGAAAATCAACAAGCCCTCCCCGGAACCGAACCGGGGGGTAATGGCGTAATAGGCACTGCTCAAGAGGGAGTTCGCAGCGGAAAGAAGCATGAATCCCAGCAGGTCCCATCGCAGGCAGACCAAGAAGACCAGGGCCGTCCCCAGCATGACGTTGAACGCGAGCGCGAGGTAGCCCGAGGACAACGTCACCACTTGGGCCGTCATGATGCCCGAACCAATGGAGCTGGCAAGCCAGAGCAGGCGCAACAGGGGAAGATGCCGCCGGGCGGTTGTGGGGGCCGATGCCAGGATGGCTATCACGCAGCCTGCGAGGTCGAAGGCGACCGAGGCAAGCCTGGAGTCGTCCAGGCTGGTCCCGTCCAAGGACCCTGCTTGGGTCATGGCCGATAAGATCCACAGCGTCGCACTGGCCGTTACCAGCACGCCCCGGGACAGGAACAGTGGTCCGGTTGCAGTGCCTGTACTCTCCGGAAAGATCCGGCTCATGCTGCCTCTACTTCGAGGACCACCGTGGTTCCACGTCCCGGCGTCGACAACAGCCTGACCCGTCCTCCTACCTCCGTCATCCGCTCAATCACCGAGTGGCGCACACCAAAACTCTCCGGCGGGAGGGACCCGGCATCGAAGCCGCAGCCTGCATCGCTGACCAATACCGACACCAGGGGACCGGTTCGGGAGACGAGCACATCCACGTGGTCGCTCCCGGCGTGCCGCGCTGCGTTGACCATGCATTCCCCGGCTGCGTCGGCCACAGCCAGCCCAACATCCGGAGGCAATGACCCGCCCTCGCCGAAGACGTCCACGCAGAAACCGTCCCGGCTGTGTTCGCGGGCACGCGCCTTCAGCAAGGAAGTCACCTCGGTGCCCGTGGAAGGCTCGACGACGGCGAGGCGGCCGGCCGGGCGGATCGTCACCTGCCCGGCGTCCCCCACGGATGCGGCCCCAAGGGCGCCGACGTTTCGCGCGGGTGCCCCGCCGTCGTCGTAAGCTGCCGGTGCGATCATGCCCCGGAAGTCCTCCGGCGCCACACCGGCGCCACCCCTGGCCAGGAGGGTAAGTCCCCTGAGCACGGTGTCGTGGATTTGCCGGGCGTCCTGGGATGCTGCGTTGATCCGGTCCCGGGCAACTGCCTGGGCGGCCAGGGACTCAGCCTTGACAGCCTGGTCGCGCAGATAGACATCCAGGGCCCTGGGGGCCGAATGTCGGATGGCAAGCATGATGAGCCAGAATCCAAGAAGGATCAGGAATGTCGTGGGCCCAAGGTGATGCATCATGGATGTCGCCAAGGTATGCCCGAAAACCATGAGGCCCAGCAGACCCGTAAAGACTCCGGACTTCCAAGTGCCGCGCAAGGACAAGGCAACGGTGGAGCTGGCACCGATGAGCAGACTGTGCGCCAACAACAGCGAATCCGAATCCTGGCGGTAGGCAACACCTGCAAGGAGCTCCGACAAGATGATCAGCCCGGCCACAATCATCAGCCGGAGCGGCCAGACGTCGCTGAGCAGCATCACCACGAAGCACAGCACCAGCGTGGTCACGATTGCCCAGGCAAGGGCCCGGTGCCACAAGGGACCATCCATGATGGGGAACAGGTATAGCCACGAGGCCGCAACGAAGACAAAGCTCATTACTGTCCCGGACCGGGCCAACATGTCCGAGCGCTCCACCGCTTTCCGCTGCGCTGCCAGCCGCGTTATCCATGCCCCCATGAATGTCTCCCCAAAACCTGTCATCGGAATAAGATGACCACTTAGGCAGCATCATATGCGCGGAGGACCGATAAAAATGCGATACCCGGTGTCCCAACCCACCATCGAGGTGGACATCGTGGAAGACCATGCGGTCCTGCTGGAGGGGCTTTCCCAGTGGCTTCAGGACAACACCACTGGTATTCGCGTGGTTGGCCGCTACACCTCGTGGGCCGACGCCGCCGCCCGCCTGGGTGCCTTGTCCGACGTCGTTATCCTCGATGTCCTGCTCGGCGACCAAGTGCCGCTGCGGGCCAAAATCCAGGCGATCCTTTCGTCGGGTCCACAGGTGGTGGTATGCAGTTCCGTCGTGGACCCGGCTGTCATGCGGCAGGCGATGGCGGCCGGTGCGCTGGCCTACATCCCCAAAACCGCCCCGGCGAGCGTGGTGGAGACTGCGCTCAGATGCGCGGCGCAGGGTACGCATTACGTAACCCCTGAAGTCTCTGAGGCCATGGACGCCGGGATGGGGGAGCCGCAATTGTCGGCGAGGGAACATCAAGTGGTGTCGGTGTATCTCGGAGGAGCGGCCGGGACGATGGCCGAGACCGCGCAATTGCTGGGCATTTCAGTGGACGGCGTGAAGAAGCATCTCGCCTCGGTACGGCGGAAGTTCCAGGACGGTCCGGAGCCGCTGACGAGGCTGGGGCTGCGGGAACGTCTCACCGCGGGCGGGTGGTTGCTGGAGGATGATCAGCAGTAGCCGGGCTGTGGACGCAAGGCTCTATAGTGTCGGGGGCACCGCCTAGACTGGTAGGCACCATGGATATGTTGTTTGACCCCTACGCAGACGGACCCTTCAAAGCTGGAACCAAAGCCGCAGTCAAGGCTGCGCCGGAGCTTTCGCGCTCAGGTGGTGGTGCAACGGGCGCCCGCTTGCAGGAGGGCGACTCTCCAGCCTCCGGCGGATGGGGTAATTCGGATGCATCCGGGCTTCCTTCCGCGGATGCCTTGCTTCAGGGGCTGAACCCGCAGCAGGAAGAGGCAGTCAAGCACGCCGGAAGCCCGCTGCTCATCGTCGCCGGCGCGGGCTCAGGCAAAACCCGCGTACTCAGTAACCGGATCGCGTACCTGATAGCCACCAAGCGTGCCCATCACGGCGAAATCCTGGCCATTACCTTCACCAACAAAGCGGCAGCCGAGATGCGGGAGCGCATCGAAGCCTTGGTAGGGGCACGGGCCAAGGGCATGTGGATCTCAACCTTCCACTCCTCCTGTGTCCGCATCCTGCGGCGCGAGGCTGCCAACGTGGGGTTGAACTCCAACTTCTCCATCTACGATTCCGCGGACTCCCTGCGACTGATCACGCTCGTGGCGAAGAACCTGGACCTCGACCCCAAGAAGTTCGCCCCGAAGGCCATCCAGCACAAAATCTCTGCGCTCAAGAACGAGCTCATCGACGCCGATTCCTACTCTTCCTCGGCGAACTACAACGATCCTTTTGAGCAGGCCGTGGCCGAGGTCTTCAAGGGCTACGCCCAGCGGCTGCGCCAAGCCAACGCCATGGACTTCGATGACCTCATCGCTGAAACCGTCTACATGTTCCGGGCCTTCCCCGCGCTCGCGGAGTCCTACCGCCGGCGCTTCCGCCATGTCCTGGTGGACGAGTACCAGGACACCAACCACGCACAGTACGCGCTGGTCCGGGAAATCGTAGGGCTCGGGACCGACACGGATGTCCAACCCAGCGAACTCACGGTGGTGGGCGACTCCGATCAGTCCATTTACGCCTTCCGTGGCGCGGACATCCGGAACATCGTGGAGTTCGAGGCCGACTACCCGAACGCGCGGACCATCAAGCTGGAGCAGAACTACCGCTCCACCCAGAACATCCTCAGCGCGGCCAACTCGGTGATCTCCCGCAATCCCAACCGCCAGGAAAAGCGGTTGTGGACGGCCGAAGGCGATGGCGAAAAGATCATCGGCTACGTCGGGGAGAATGAGCACGACGAAGCCCAGTTCATCGCCAAGGAAATCGACCGGCTGCAGGACGAGGAAGGTCTTCGCCCCGGCGACGTTGCCATCTTCTACCGGACCAACGCGCAGTCGCGGTCCATTGAAGACGTCCTGGTCCGTGTCGGCCTGCCGTACAAAGTGGTGGGTGGCACCCGCTTCTACGAACGCAAGGAAATCAAGGATGCTCTGGCGTACCTGCGCGTCCTGGTGAACCCGGACGACGACGTCAACCTGCGCCGCGTGCTGAACGAACCCAAACGCGGAATCGGTGACCGTGCCGAGGGCGCCGTTGCCGCCCTCGCCGAGCGCGAGCGCACGTCCTTCATGGCCGCTGCCCGCCGCGCGGACCAAGCACCGGGCATGGCCACCCGCTCGGTCAACGCCGTCCTGGGCTTCGTGAAGCTGTTGGATGACCTCGCCGAAGTTGCCGCAGGCTCCGGTGCCGCTGCTGCACTCGAAGCCGTCCTGGAGCAGACGGGATACCTTGCGGGGCTGCGCGCGAGCACGGATCCGCAGGACGAGTCCCGTGTGGAGAACCTCGCCGAACTGGTGGCAGTGGTCCGTGAGTACGAACGCGACAACCCCGACGGTTCGCTGGGCGAATTCCTGGAACAGGTTTCCCTGGTGGCAGATGCGGACCAGATTCCGGACGCGCCGGGTGCCGACATTGATGCGGCTGTGGCAGAGGCCAAGCGCATGGGAGTTGTCACCCTCATGACGCTGCACACGGCCAAGGGCCTGGAGTTCCCGGTGGTGTTCCTCACCGGCATGGAGCACGGCATCTTCCCCCACCAGCGTTCGGCCACCGATCCGAAGGAACTCGCCGAAGAGCGACGCCTGGCCTATGTGGGGCTGACCCGTGCGCGGAAACGGCTCTACGTCACGCGCTCGGAGGTCCGGAGCATGTGGGGCCAGAGCCAGTACAACCCTGCCAGCCAGTTCCTGGAAGAGATTCCGTCGGAGCTGGTGGAGTGGAAGCGCGAAGGAATGAGCCGGCAAGCGGGCGGATGGGGCAGCGCTCCGATCGGTTCCAACCGCTACGGCGGTTCCTTCTGGGGCGCCGGAACCTCCCGTGGTCAGGCCGCAAGCCCTACCGCAGGGTTCGACGCGGACGTGCCTGCCGCCGTCGCACGCAACAGGGTCCAGCCGCAAAAGGAAGTCATTTCCGTCGCTGTGGGGGACAAAGTCAACCACACGAGCTTCGGCAACGGCGTGGTGCTCGGCGTCGAAGGCGCGGGAGACAAGACGGTCGCCAAGGTGAAGTTCGACGTCGGCGAGAAGCGCCTGCTGTTGCGCTACGCGCCGCTGACAAAACTGGACGCGTGACGCAGCACGGCATAATTGGTGGCATGCGACGCACAGTGTGGGGGCTCCTGGCCGCTTTGATCCTGGTTGTGGTGTCGGGTTGCTCCTTCGCCACCAAGGACCCCGACTACGTTCCGCCTGCCCCGTTGCCGCCGCTGGAGCAACTGCAGCAGGTTCCGGTCTCTGAGCAGACCACCCTTGCCGCCGGCGAGGACGTTACGGCGTTCGTCGCCGCGGACCGGAACATCGTGTGTGCCATGACGTCCTCACGGGGCGGTCACCTCAACCTGCCCTACGAGGCCAACTCCTATTCGGACGCTGCCAACAACAAATTCGCGATCGTGCCGGTTGTCCATTGCGAGCTCGCAGCGTACGCCAAGCCTGAGCCTGATGACATGGCGGACGACTGCGCCGGGACGGGGCTGGGCTACCTCGGCGGTACGGCGCTCCTGACTCCGGACAAGGCCGTGTACGGCTCGTGTCGTTCCGGCGTAACACAAATGGAGTCGGAGTTCGGGCCCAAGGGCAGCCGCAGCGGCCCCATCTCCAAGCTGCGCGAGCTGGCAGAGGGGCAGAACATTGAACGCAACGGCCTGCGGTGCTCGGCGTACAACGGCGGCGTTGCCTGCGGAAACGTCTCAGGGGGCGTGGCATTCTTCGTCAGCCGCAAGGGCTACCAGCTGGTTTCCGACGGCGGCAAGACAGTCCGGGGGAGCCTGAAGGAAGGCTTCTGATCGCCCGGAAAGGGCCGTTGGTGAAGCCAAAATCCGCGTCATCCTGCGGTTTTTCTACATGCGATAGAAGTGTAAGGTTACTCACTTAACAGGTAGTGTGTAGCTGGCGGGACTCCTCAAAGGGCTAAAGTTCCGAGAGGACCTTACGCAATGTGACCGGCTTCAATCCTGGTTGTTACCGCGTACTTTCCGCAGCTGGCTATCGCGGTCATCGCGGTTCCCGGCTGAACAGAAAACTACTTCGACGTAGAAGGACACTAAACCGTGGACCTGTTTGAATATCAGGCGCGCGATATGTTCGAAGCGCACGGTGTACCCGTGCTCGCCGGCATCGTGGCGCACACTCCTGAAGAAGCGAAGGCAGCTGCCGAGAAGATCGGTGGCGTTACTGTCGTCAAGGCACAGGTTAAGGTCGGTGGCCGCGGCAAGGCTGGCGGCGTGAAGGTTGCCAAGTCCGCTGATGAGGCGCTTGAGCACGCAACCAACATCCTGGGCATGGACATCAAGGGCCACACCGTCAACAAGGTGATGATCGCCCAGGGTGCCGATATTGCTGAAGAATTCTACTTCTCGGTCCTCCTCGACCGTGCGAACCGCAACTACCTGGCCATGTGCTCGGTTGAAGGTGGCATGGAAATCGAGCAGTTGGCAGTGGAGCGCCCCGAGGCCCTGGCCAAGATCGCCATCGACCCCGCCGTGGGCATCGACCAGGCCAAGGCCGACGAGATCGTTGAAGCTGCAGGCTTCGCTGAAGAACTGCGCGGCAAAGTCGCCGACGTCATTCTGAAGCTCTGGGACGTCTTCAAGAAGGAAGACGCCACGCTCGTTGAGGTCAACCCGCTGGTCCGTACCGGCGCCGGTGACATCGTTGCCCTTGACGGCAAGGTTTCCCTGGACGAGAACGCTGACTTCCGCCACGTTCACCACGGTGAGCTGGAGGACAAGGACGCAGCTGACCCGCTCGAGGCCAAGGCCAAGGCGCAGGACCTCAACTACGTCAAGCTGGACGGCGAAGTTGGCATCATCGGCAATGGCGCCGGTCTTGTGATGTCCACGCTCGACGTCGTTGCCTACGCTGGCGAAAACCACGGCAACGTGAAGCCCGCCAACTTCCTCGACATTGGTGGTGGAGCTTCCGCCGAGGTCATGGCCAACGGCCTGGACGTCATCCTGGGCGACTCCCAGGTCAAGAGCGTCTTCGTCAACGTCTTCGGTGGCATCACCGCTTGTGACGCTGTGGCGAAGGGCATCGTGGGTGCACTGGCCGAGCTCGGTTCCTCCGCGAACAAGCCGCTGGTAGTTCGCCTCGACGGCAACAACGTCGAGGAAGGCCGCCGCATCCTGACCGAGGCCAACCACCCGCTGGTTACCCTGGCCGCCACCATGGACGAGGGCGCCGACAAGGCCGCCGAGCTCGCCAACGCAGCTAAGTAAAGGGACGCGAGAATGTCTATCTACCTCAACAAAGACTCCAAGGTCATCGTTCAGGGCATCACGGGCGGCGAAGGCACCAAGCACACCGCGCTGATGCTCAAGGCCGGCACCAACATTGTTGGCGGCGTGAACGCCCGCAAGGCCGGTACCACGGTCCTGCACGGCGACAAGGAAATCAACGTCTTCGGCACCGTCAAGGAAGCCATCGCTGAAACCGGCGCAGACGTCTCCATCGTCTTCGTTCCGCCGGCATTCACCAAGGACGCCGTCGTTGAAGCCATCGAAGCCGGCATTGGCCTCGTAGTGGTCATCACGGAAGGTGTTCCGGTTCAGGACTCCGCCGAATTCTGGGCCCTGGCCCAGTCCAAGGTGGACGCTGACGGCAAGCAGATCACCCGCATCATCGGACCGAACTGCCCCGGCATCATCACCCCGGGCGAAGCCCTGGTTGGCATCACCCCGGCAAACATCACGGGCAAGGGTCCCATCGGCCTCGTGTCCAAGTCCGGTACCTTGACCTACCAGATGATGTACGAACTCCGCGACCTCGGTTTCTCCACCGCGATCGGCATCGGTGGCGACCCCATCATCGGCACCACGCACATCGACGCCCTGGCCGCGTTCGAAGCCGACCCGGAGACCAAGGCCATCGTCATGATCGGTGAAATCGGTGGCGACGCTGAAGAGCGTGCAGCCGACTTCATCAAGGCCAACGTCACCAAGCCGGTTGTCGGCTACGTGGCAGGCTTCACGGCTCCTGAAGGCAAGACCATGGGCCACGCCGGCGCCATCGTCTCCGGCTCCGCCGGTACCGCCCAGGCCAAGAAGGAAGCCCTTGAGGCTGCAGGCGTGAAGGTCGGCAAGACGCCGTCCGAGACCGCGACGCTGCTGCGCGAGGTTTACGCAGCGCTCTAAAGCTCCACCAAGCAGTACGACGGCGGCCCGGTGCCTTCCCCACGGAAGGCGCCGGGCCGCCGTCGTACTTTAAGCCCCCGTGTACTTAATCCCACGTTGTGGGCGCCGTTGTGCGGGCTATTCCTGTGCGGGGGGCAGAGTGGGCCGCGCAATGTGGGTTGGCCTGTTGTGGGGCCTGCTGTGCGGGCTATTCGGGTGTTTTGGGGCGCAGAGTGGGCCTCGCAAGGTGGGTTGGCGTGTTGTGAGGCCCGCTATGCATCCCGCCTCTCTAGCCTCGCAAACTCGGCCAGGGAACCCTGGCGTTGTGGGCCCTGCTAAGGATTTGGGGCGCAGAGTGGGCCTCACAAAGGGGTAGGCCTGTTGTAGGGCCTGCTGTGCGGGCTATTCGGGTGTTCTCGGGCGCAGAGTGGGCCTCGCAACGCTCGAGCAAGTCCCGTCGAGAGCTTCCGGCGTGCTTTTGCTGTATCCAGAATCAGACAACTTTGTTAGTATGTTAGGACAAACTTCCGAGAAAGGTTCTGCAATGCCGCTTGTTCGAATCGACGTCAACCAAGGCCGTTCACCCGAAGAGCTGACCGCCGTCAGCCGCGCCATCCATGACGCGATTGTCGCCGAGTATGGAATTCCCGAGCGCGACTACTTCCACATCCTCACCGAGCATCCCCAGGGGCAGATCATTGCGCAGGATGCCGGGCTTGGATTCGAGCGGACATCCGGCGTGGTGATGATCCAGATCTTCACCCAGGAGGGCCGTAGCCAGATGGCCAAGAGTTCGCTTTTCGAAGCCATTGCAACGAGTCTCGCTGGGGTGGGCGTGGCCGGCGAAGATGTCTTCGTGGGCTACGTGGAGAACACTGCCGGCGACTGGTCATTTGGTTTCGGCCGCAGCCAGTATGTCACCGGTGAGCTGGCTGTTCCGCGCAAATAAAGCCGGGCTGTGTCATGTTGTAAATATGTCAGTACAAACCTTTGACAGGACATGCGATCTGGTGCAAAGTAGTCATGTGGCCCCGCTCACTGAGGGGTGGCAAGGCATTGGGGCCCAGCGCTCAAAGAGTTCACAAGAGAAAGGTCAACGATCACCGTGACCCACGAACTGCTCACGATCGGGCGCATCAGCGTTGATATCTACCCGAACGACATCGGAGTGGACCTGGAGGACGTGACGTCCTTCGGCAAATACCTCGGAGGTTCGCCTTCCAACGTTGCCGTTGCTGCCGCCCGCCATGGCCGCCGTACCGGCGTCATCACCCGTACCGGCGACGACGCCTTCGGAAAGTACCTGCACCGCGAACTGCACAAGTTCAACGTTGACGACTCTTTCGTCTCGCCGGTAGCCCAGTACCCGACTGCGGTGACGTTTTGCGCGATCAAGCCCGCCACGGACGAATTCCCGCTGTACTTCTACGGCCGCTTTCCCACCGCGCCTGACCTGCAGATCAAGGCCGAAGAGCTGGACCTGGATGCCATCCGGGAGGCCGGCATCTTCTGGTCCACCGTCACAGGCCTGTGCCAGGAGCCGAGCCGCAGTGCACATATCGCGGCGCACCAGGCCCGCCCCCGGACCGGGCTCAAGAATGGCCAGTTCACCATTCTCGACCTGGACTACCGCCCCATGTTCTGGACCTCCGAAGAAGAGGCCCGTGCAGAGGTGGCCAAGATCCTCCCGCACGTCACGGTAGCGATCGGCAATGACAAGGAATGCGCCGTGGCCGTAGGGGAGGGGACGCCTGACGAGCAGGCAGACCGCTTGCTGGCCGCCGGCGTCGAAATCGCCGTGGTGAAACTCGGCGCGGAAGGCGTCATGGCCAAGACCCGCACGGAACGTGTGGTTTCGGCGCCGGTACCGGTGGAAACCGTCAACGGACTGGGCGCCGGTGACTCCTTCGGGGGTGCCTTCTGCCACGGACTGCTCTCCGGCTGGCCGCTCTCCGAAGTCCTGGATTACGCGAACGCCTCCGGTGCCATCGTCGCCTCCCGCCTCTCTTGCGCGGATGCGATGCCGACGCCGGAGGAGGTCACCTCGCTGCTGGCCGAACGCGGACGTCCGGTCCCGGGCGGAACCCCCGCAGAAGCCCCCATTGCAGAAGGAGCAGTGCGTTGAGCCTCAACGATGACCCCCGCCGCTATGAACACTTGAGCCGTATCCGGCTTGAGGACCCGGAGGCCGTGGCCCGCGCAGCTGCCACCCGCCGTCGTCATCCCGGCCTGAAGCATGGGGTGCAGAACTTCATAGTCGCCGCCGACCATCCGGCACGGGGGGCTCTTGCCGTTGGCTCCGAGCCGATGGCGATGGCCGATCGCCGCGACCTCTTGGACCGCCTGCAGATCGCCTTGGCCAACCCCGCCGTTGACGGCATCCTGGCCTCGCCGGACATCATGGACGACCTCCTGCTCCTCGGGGCCCTCGAAGGCAAGCTGGTGTTCGGTTCCATGAACCGTGGCGGCCTCGCCGGCCTGGTCAACGAGTTCGACGACCGCTTCACCGGCCACACCGCAGCCGCGCTCGAGGCACTGGGCGCTGACGGCGGCAAAATGCTGACCCGTATCTGCCTGGGCGACCCGGACACCGTTGCCACCCTTGAGGCCACAGCCAAGGCCATCGATTCGCTGGCCGAACGGAAGCTCATCGCCATGGTTGAACCCTTCCTTTCGGTCCGTGATTCGCACGGCAAGGTCCGTAACGACCTCCGCGCCGACGCCGTCATCAAGTCCGTCGGCATTGCCGAGGGCCTGGGATCCACCAGTGCCTACACCTGGATGAAACTGCCGGTAGTTGCCGAGATGGAGCGCGTCATGGCCTCCACCACCCTGCCCACCGTGCTGCTCGGCGGCGACCCGGACGGCAGCCAGGACGAAGTGTTCGCTTCCTGGCAGGCGGCCCTCGCCCTCCCCGGCGTCCAGGGCCTCACGGTGGGGCGCACCCTGCTGTACCCGCACGACGGCGATGTCGCCGGTGCCGTAGCGACGGCCGCCTCGCTGCTGAACAACACTTCGCCCGGGGCGGCTGATGCTTCCGGGCTCAGCTCGTCAGACCGTATTCCCGTGAAAGTATCGGAGTAGAGACCAGTGGGAGCAACCCGTCGGATGACCGTGGCGCAGGCCGTGGTCGAGTTCTTGTCCAAGCAGTACACCGTGGACTCTGTTGCCGGTGTTGATTACCGTGAGCGCTTGATTCCGGGAACGTTCGGTATTTTCGGACACGGCAATGTGGCCGGAGTGGGCCAGGCATTGAAGCAGTACCAAGCCGCGGATCCGACCATCATGCCGTACTACCAGGGACGTAATGAGCAGGCCCAGGTGCATCAGGCCGTGGGGTACGCCCGGCACACGCGCCGCCGCCAGACGTTTGCTATCAGTACATCGATCGGTCCGGGTTCCTCGAACCTGTTGACGGGCGCGGCCTTGGCCACCACCAACCGGCTGCCCGTCCTGCTGCTGCCTTCGGATACCTTCGCCACGCGCGCCGCCGACCCCGTGTTGCAGCAGCTGGAGCTCCCCTACGCGTATGACATCACGGTCAACGATGCCTTCCGTCCGCTCTCGAAGTTCTTCGACCGCGTCTCCCGGCCGGAGCAGCTGTTCTCGGCTTTCCACCACGGCCTGCGCGTACTGACGGACCCGGCCGAGACCGGTGCCGTGACCATCTCGCTGCCGCAGGACGTCCAGGCCGAGGCGTTCGAGGTGCCCGAAGAGTTCCTGGCCGAGCGCGAGTGGCGGATCCGACGCCCCGAAGCCGAGGATGAGGACATCCGCCGTGCCGTCGAGGCAATCCGCGCCGCGAAGCGCCCGCTGATCATCGCCGGCGGCGGTGTGCTTTATGCCTACGCCAACGAGGAACTGGCAAAGTTTGCAGAGCTTACCGGCATCCCGGTAGGCAATACCCAGGCGGGCGTCGGCGTCCTTCCGTGGGACCACCAGTTCTCCCTCGGTGCCATTGGTTCAACCGGCACGACGGCGGCCAACGCCATCGCTGCCGAGGCGGACCTGATAATCGGCATCGGCACCCGCTACGAGGACTTCACCACTGCGTCCCGGACCGCGTTCCAGAACCCGGACGTGAAGTTCGTGAACATCAACGTCGCGGCAATCGACGCGTACAAGCACGGCACCACCCTGCCGATCGTCGCTGATGCCCGCAAGGCCTTGGTGAAGCTGAACAAGGCCTTGGGCGGCTATCGGGTCGGCGCGGACCTCGAAGAGAAAATCGCGGCGGAGAAGAAGCGCTGGAACGCGGTCGTGGACGAGGCCTTCGAAACCCGCTTCACGCCGTTGCCGGCGCAGAACGAGATCATCGGCGCCACAAACAAGGCGATGGACGACCACGACGTCGTCATCTGCGCGGCAGGTTCGCTCCCGGGCGACCTGCACAAGATGTGGCGTGTGCGGGACCCCTTCGGTTACCACGTGGAGTACGCCTACTCCTGCATGGGCTACGAAATCCCCGGCGGCCTGGGCGTAAAGCGTGCAGCGCTGGCCGAAGCCGCCGCTGGGGGCGTGGACAGGGACGTGGTGGTCATGGTCGGGGACGGCTCCTACCTGATGATGCACACCGAACTGGTCACCGCCGTCGCCGAACGCATCAAACTGATCGTGGTCCTGATCCAGAACCACGGTTACGCCTCCATCGGCTCGCTTTCGGAATCCCTCGGCTCGCAGCGCTTCGGGACCCAGTACCGCGTCCTGGACAAGGAACAGCACAGTTTCGACGCCGGTGAACACCTGCCCATCGACCTCGCCACCAACGCCGAATCACTGGGCGCAAAGGTTATCCGGATCGAACCGGGCGAGAACGTGATCGAGTCCCTCGGCGCTGCGATCAAGGAAGCCAAGGCAGCTCCGGAAACCGGCCCGATCGTGATCCACGTCGAGTCCGATCCTTTGCTGGATGCTCCCAGTTCTGAGTCTTGGTGGGACGTTCCCGTCTCAGCGGTGTCGGAGCTGGAATCCACGCAGCAGGCCTACAAAACGTACACAGACCACAAGAGCCGCCAGCGTAAGCTGCTCGGCTGAATCCCAAGACCCCGCCACAAGAAATTAGACGAGGAAGTCCGCAGATGTCGACGACGACCATTTTGACCACCATCAACCACTTCATCAACGGCGCCGAGTCCGCCGGTGAAGGCGACCGCACCCAGCCGGTGTACAACCCGGCCACCGGGCAGGTCACCGCAGAGCTGCGCCTGGCCAACCAGAACGACTTGGACACCACGGTGGCCGCTGCCCGCAAGGCCGCTGATTCCTGGGGTGACATTTCCCTGGCCAAGCGCACTGCGGTGTTGTTCAAGTTCCGCGAACTCGTCGCAGCGCACGTCGATGAACTCGCCGAGCTGATCACCGCCGAGCACGGCAAGGTCCTCTCCGACGCCAAGGGCGAGATCGGCCGTGGCTTGGAAGTCATCGAGTTCGCCTGCGGCATTCCGTCCTTGCTCAAGGGTGACTACTCGGACCAGGTTTCCACCGGCATCGATGTCTTCTCCTTCCGGGAACCGCTCGGTGTGGTGGCCGGTATTACGCCGTTCAACTTCCCGGTGATGGTGCCGTTGTGGATGGCCCCGATGGCCATTGCCACCGGTAACGCGTTCATCCTCAAGCCCTCGGAGCGGGACCCGTCCCCGTCGCTGCTGCTGGCAAAGCTCTGGCAGGAAGCGGGCCTGCCCGATGGCGTGTTCCAGGTCCTTCACGGCGGCAAGGAAACCGTCGACGGCCTTCTGACCCACCCGGATGTGGACGGCATCAGCTTTGTTGGCTCCACCCCGATCGCCCAGTACGTCCACGAGACCGCCACCAAGCACGGCAAGCGTGTCCAGGCGTTGGGCGGGGCGAAGAACCACGCGATCGTGCTTCCTGATGCCGACCTGGACAACGCCGCCGACCACCTCGCCGCCGCCGCGTTCGGCTCCGCCGGTGAGCGGTGCATGGCAATTTCTGTTGCTGTCGCCGTCGGGGACGCTGCTGACTTGCTGGTCAAGAAGGTCGAAGAACGTGCCCTGGCCGTGAAGGTCAACAACGGCACCGAACCCGGCGCTGAAATGGGCCCGGTGATCACCCCGGCCTCGAAGGAACGCATCGTCAAGATCGTCACCGAAGCAGAAGCCGCAGGTGCTGCCATGGTGGTGGACGGCCGCGACCTCGTCGTCCCGGGCCACGAAGAAGGCTTCTGGGTAGGTCCCACCGTGATCGACCACGTCAAAACCGAAATGACCGCTTACCAGGAGGAGATCTTCGGCCCAGTCCTGGTAGTGGTCCGCGTCGACACCCTGGAAGAGGGCATCGCGCTGATCAACTCCAACCCCTACGGCAACGGCACCGCGATCTTCACCTCCTCCGGTGCTGCGGCACGGAAATTCCAGCGCTCGGTGACCGTTGGCATGATCGGCATCAACGTTCCCCTCCCGGTCCCGGTGGCCTACCACTCCTTCGGCGGATGGAAGGCCTCCCTCTTCGGCGACAAGCACATCTACGGCCCCGAAGGCGTTTCCTTCTACACCCGCGGCAAGGTCATCACCTCCCGCTGGCCCGAGACCCACCACGCCTCCGGCGCCTCCTACAACTTCCCCTCCAACTGAACCGCTGCAGAGAAAGACAACGCTGTCATGACTGATGTCGAGAACAAGCTCATCATTGGCACCGCACCCGATTCCTGGGGCGTGTGGTTCGCGGACGACCCCAAGCAGACACCGTGGGAGCGGTTCCTGGACGAAGTTGCCGAGTCCGGCTACAAATGGATCGAGCTCGGCCCCTACGGCTACCTCCCGAACGACCCCACCCGTCTGGCGGAAGAACTCAAGCAGCGCGATCTCAAGGTCACCGCCGGGACAGTCTTCACCGCGTTCCACCGCGGCGCCACGCAGTACGACGAAGCCTGGGAGCCCGCCCGCAAGGTAGCGGAACTCACGGCGGCAATGGGCGGCGAGCACATCGTGGTCATTCCGGCCATGTGGCGCGACGACGTCACTGGCGAGGCCGTGGAAAACGGGGAGCTCAGCGATGAGCAGTGGGCGGACCTCTTCGCCGGCCACAACCGCATGGGCAAGGTCCTCTTGGAGGACTTCGGCCTGCACCAGCAGTTCCACTCCCACGCCGATTCCCACGTCGGTGCCCAGAAGGACATCGAGACCCTCCTCGCGGCCACGGACCCCGAGTACCTGAACCTTTGCTTGGATACGGGCCACGCCGAGTACTGCGGGGCTTCCAGCCTGGAACTCATCAAGAACTACCCGGACCGCATCGGCTACCTGCACCTGAAGCAGATCAATCCAGAGGTCCTGGCTGAAGTCAACGAGAAGAACATGACGTGGGCCGCCGCCAACCTGGCCGGTGTCATGACCGAGCCGCCGAACGGTCTTCCGGATCTGCGCGCGGTCATCGAAGCCGTGGAAGGGCTTAACCGGCCCATTTTCGGCATCGTGGAGCAGGACATGTACCCGGTAGCGTTCGACGTGCCGATGCCCATTGCCAAGCGCACCCGCAACTACTTGCTTTCCTGCGGCTCGCGTACGCGGGTCCAGTAGCCAGACCACCCCGACTTTTCGAAGGATAGATACAGTGACCAAGACTCTCCGCGTTGCCGTCATCGGCGCAGGCCGCATGGGTGCCGACCACATCAAGCGTCTCAGCACGCGCATCCACGGCGCTGAAGTAGCCGCCGTCGTCGACGTCGACCTTGCCCGCGCGCAGGCCGCCGTCGAAGGTATTGACGGCGCCGTGGCGCTGGCAAGTGCCGACGAGGCACTCAACAACGGCGACGTAAACGCCGTCCTGATTGCGACCCCCGGCTTCCTCCATGAGGAAATCCTCTACAAGGCGCTGGAAAAGGACTTTCCGATCCTGTGCGAGAAACCGCTGACGCCGGACGCCGAGAGCGCCTGGAAGGTGGTTCAGGCTGAGCAGGCTTTGGGCCACAAGCGCATCCAGGTCGGCTTCATGCGCCGTTTCGACGCCGAGTACTCGGCTTTGGGTTCCATCATCCGCAACAGCGAATTGGGGGAGCTGTTGATGCTGCACCACCAGCACCGCAACCCCAGCACACCTGAGGGCTTCACCAACGAGATGCTGATCAACGACTCCGTGGTCCACGAGTTCGATGCCATCCGCTACTTCACGGGTGAGGAGATCACCTCGGTGCAGGTCCGCCTGGGGAAGCCAACCCGCAACGCCCCGAATGGCCAGCACGACCCCCAGCACGTGTTGCTCGAAACCGAGTCCGGTGTGCTGGCCGACGTCGAAATCTACGTCAACGCAAAGTTCGGCTACCAGGTGGCCACGCAGGCGTCCTTCGAGGACGGCATCGTGAGCATCGGCGGTGACTCGGGTCCCTACATCCAGACCGCGGGCAAGTGGGGCGGCACCGTCACCCCCGGTTTCGAGGACCGTTTTGGTGCAGCGTACGACGTCGAGGTGCAGGCCTGGGTGGATGCGGCACTTCGCGGCGAAATCGGCGGCCCGACAGCCTGGGACGGCTACGCCACAGCGGCGTGCTGCGAGGCCGGCGTCGAGGCGCAGAAATCCGGTGAGAAGGTCAAGGTCCAGTTGAACACCAAGCCGGATCTCTACAAGTAGGGGCATCGGCATGAAAATCGCACTTGATCCCACTCCTTTCCACCACAGTCACAGCCTGCTGGAGTTTCCCCGGGTCGCGGCCGACCTCGGTTACAAGTACCTGCAGATGACCCCGCACGCTGACCTCATTCCGTTCTTCAACCACCCCAAGGCCGACGATGAGCTGGTGGGCAAGCTGAAGGCCGCGTGCAAGGACGCCGGCGTCGAGATCGCTTCTGTGTTGCCTGTCCTGCGCTGGTCGGGGCCGGATGAGGACGCCCGGGAAGCCGCGGTCCGTTATTGGAAGCGTGCCATCCAGATTGCCGTGGACCTGGGCGTGCAGACGATGAACACCGAGTTCAGCGGCCGTCCGGAGAAGGCCGAGGAGTCCGAGCGGGCTTTCTACCGTTCCATGGAGGAACTCCTGCCCATCATTGAGCGGGAGGGTCTGGATGTGCTGATCGACCCGCATCCGGATGACTTCGTGGAAGACGGTCTGGCTGCCCTGCGGGTGATCCGTGGCGTAAACTCTCCGAACATCGGCATGGTCTACGTTGCCTCGCATACCTTCCATATGGGCAACAAGCCGCTGGAGATCATGCGTGCCGCCGGAGACAAGCTGCGCCTGGTGCATGTCTCGGACACCATGAACCACCATGCCTCGCACGGCCTGCGCTACATCACCAACCCGCCCGGTAACGCGGTGCGGGTCCACCAGCACCTGAAGATCGGCGATGGCGACGTCAACTGGAACGAGTTCTTTGGCGGACTTAAGGAGATCGGGTTCCTCGACAAAGCGAACACAGTGATGGTTTCTTCTGTGTTTGCCGAGGACGAGAACGCCGAGGAAGTCTCCCGCTACCAGCTCAAGACGATGACGGACTACATCGCCCAGGCCAGATAGTAGACATCAAGAAAGCCCCTGTGAATCCACAGGGGCTTTCTTGGTATTCGGAATCAGGCCGTGAACGGCAGTCGGGCATCCACGTCCTGGCCTTCCCAGGTCTGGCGAATCCAGCCGTGGTGCGGGTCGTCGCTGATGAGCCAGTCACGGACGCGTCCGGGGCCGGCCATGACGTTGAGGTAGTAGAGGTCGTAGCCGGGGGCTGCCATGGCGGGGCCGTGCCAGCCGTAGGGGACCAGGACCACGTCTCCGGTACGGACTTCGGCGGAGACGTCGATGGGACGCTCGTCGGAGGCGTACACCCGGGCGTAGCCGATCGCGTCGGTTTCCTCCGGGGCCGGGGAGCCGGGAGCCACACGGGTTTCGAAGTAGTAGATCTCCTCCAGGCTGGTTTCACCGTCCTTCTCCTCGTCGTGCTTGTGGGGAGGGTAGGAGGACCAGTTGCCGGCCGGGGTGATCACTTCGCAGACGATGAAACGGTCGGCTTCCAGTGCTGCGGGTGTGCCGAAGTTGTGGACCTGACGGGAGCAGTTGCCCGCGCCGCGCAGTTCGACCGGGGTTTCGGCTGCCGTGATCAGCCGGGTCGGGTACGACGCCTTGGCGGGCGCAATCGCGATGGCGACCCTGCCGCCGTCGTTCGAGCTGATGGTGACGGCCTTGTCGATTCCGGTGTAAAGGACATCGCTCGGCCCGTGGAAAACGGACTGCCGACCGGCCAGACTGTACGTCCCGCCGTCGACCGTCAATGTAAAGGAGCCGCTCAGCGGCACCACGATGCGCTCCTCCGGAGCGGCAGGAAGCTCGACGGCGGCACCCGCGGCGAGCGTCGCGGCCTTCAGTCCCGTGTGGGCCCAGCCGTCGACGGCGAGGCTGGAATCGGAGGTGCCGAGGGAGATGTCCCATTTACCGTCGTTGGCGGTCCCCAGCGGGTAAACCCAGTTGGCCATAAGTAGAGTCCTTGCGTTAGCGCTGTACGAGTGTCATTTCAAAGCTGTAGGAGTCAGCGCGGTAGACGTGGTGCCCGGTTTCCACCATGCGTCCGGTGTCGTCAACCGCGGTGCGTTCCATGGTGACCAGGGCGGAGCCGACCTCGGCCTCGAGGAGGGGCGCCTGGTAGTCGTTGGCGATCATGGCGCCGATGCGTTGGGAAGCGAGCCGGAAGTTGACGCCGCCGCGCCGCAGGATGGCGTAGAGGCCTTCGCTGGTGAGCTGGGCTTCATCCATGCTGGTGATGTCGTCCCGGACCCAGTTTTCCATGAGGGCCAAGGGCTTCCCGCCCACCTTGCGTAGTCGTGTGAAGTGGTAGACCTTTGACCCGGCAGGCAGTTGGAGGGCGGTGAGCGTTGCGGCGTCGGCCTCGATGTGGGAGAAGCTGAGGACCTCGGTGGTGGGCTTTTTGCCGTTGTTGCTGAGGTCGTCGAAGAGGCTGGAGAGTTCCAGCGGGCGGCGGACCTGGCTGGCTACTACCTGAGTGCCCACGCCGCGTTTGCGGACCAGCAGTCCCGCCCGGACCAGCTCGTCCATTGCTTTGCGCATGGTTGGCCGGGACAGATTGAGCTGCGCTGCGAGGTCAATTTCGTTATCCAAACGGCTGCCGGGTTCCAGCACACCGCTGTGGATGGCGGCCTCGATGCCCTGTACTACCTGGTGGTAAAGGGGTACCGGGGACGAACGATCGATGCTGAGACTGAGTTGGTTCGTCACTGGTTCCTCCTGGACGCCTGCTGAAGCCGACGAGGAAGCAGGATGCGGCTCCTCTGCCGGATGGAAGCTATGTCCGCTCATGTTCGCTTGATAGGACATACTGCCTTTTTCTGATAATAGCAGCAGGGTCGCGGCCGTCAAGGATGGGGGTCCGGGCAGGTCGCTTGCGGGTATCTACACGAGGGGAGTACGTAAAAACATCCTAATGTCAGGACAAACTATTGACAAAGTGTGAGGTCAGTCACCATGATCTGAGTAGTGGGGAGATCCGGATACGAGTCTCCGGACCCCTCAACCTGAAATCAAAGGAGATAACGGTGGCAAAATTCTCATGGCGCAAAGCGGCGGTCGTCGCTGCAGTGGTTCCCTTGGTGGCACTGAGCGCCTGCTCGAGCCAGGGCGGCAAGCCGGCGGATGCCGGCGGGGGAGCAGCTGCAGGCCAAGTGGCCAGCACCGACCGCATCAAAGTTGCCCTGATTACGCATGCTGCTGCAGGAGACACGTTCTGGGACATCGTCCGCAAGGGTGCGGAGGAAGCATCCGCCAAGGACAACGTGGAGCTCCTTTACACCAGTGATCCCGAGGCCGGTCGACAGGCGCAGCTGGTCCAGCAGGCCATTGACCAGAAGGTGGATGGCATCGCACTGACCCTGGCTACTCCGGATGCGTTGAAGGATGTCCTGAAGAAGGCCACCGATGCAGGCATTCCCGTAGTGAGCCTCAACGCCGGTGAATCAGTCTCGGCCCAACTCGGTGCCTTCACCCACTTCGGTTCCAACGAACAACTCGCTGGCGAAGCCGTTGGTACCCGGCTTGCGGCCGAAGGCTACAAGCACCCCGTGTGCGTCATCCAACAGCAGGGTCACGTGGGCCTGGAAGCCCGTTGCGCCGGCGTGAAGGCCAAGGTTCCCGCCACTGAGATCCTCTACGTTGACGGCAAGGACATGACCGCGGTGCAGTCCACGGCAACTGCCAAGCTCCAGGCGGCCAAGGACGCCGACGTGATCATCGGACTCGGTGCTCCGATCACGCTGACCTTGCTCAAGTCGGTTTCCGATGCCGGAAGCTCCGCCAAGGTAGCCAGCTTCGACCTCAACGCCGACCTCGCGCAGAAGATCGTGGACGGAGCGGTGATCTTCACCGTCGACCAGCAGCCGTGGCTCCAAGGCTACATGTCCGTTGATTCCCTGTGGCAGGCAAAGCGCGGAGGCTTCAAGATCGGCGGCGGCCAGCCCGTCCTGACCGGTCCCACCATCGTGGACAAGTCCAACGCTTCCGACGTCCTCAAGTTCGCCCAGCAGGGCGTTCGCTAGATCCCGGCATCAGGCTGCGCGGCGGATGGCCGCCGCGCAGCCTGGACAACAAGGAGTCACTCCCATGGCAAACACAGCAACCCTGCCGCCGGCGACATCGCCTGGTGATGAACGGGTAGGCCGACGCAACCCCTTCCAAAAATTCCTCGCCAGGCCCGAGGTCGGTGCCCTCGTAGGTGCCGTGGTCCTGTTCATCTTCTTCGCCTCCGTCTCGCAGACGTTCACCCAGCCAAATGCACTGGCTACCGTCCTGTACGGCTCCTCGACCATCGGCATCATGGCGGTCGGTGTTTCGCTGCTGATGATCGGCGGCGAGTTCGACCTCTCCACCGGCGTCGCCGTGATCTCGTCCGCGCTGACGGCCTCGCTCTTCAGCTGGAACTTCTCCCTGAACGCCTGGGTGGGCGTTGCTTTGGCCCTGGTGGTCTCGCTGGGCATTGGTTTCATCAACGGCTGGATCCTGGTCAAGACCAAGCTCCCCAGCTTCATTGTCACGCTGGCGACCTTCCTGATGCTGACCGGTCTCAATCTGGCATTGACCCGACTCATCGGTGGCAGTGTCTCTTCCCCGTCCATCTCCAAGCTTGATGGCTTCGAATCGGCGCGTGCGGTTTTCGCCTCCTCCATCAGCATTGGCGGCGTGGAAGTGAAGATCACGGTGTTCTTCTGGATTGTCTTGGTCCTGGTTGCTTCCTGGGTACTGCTGCGCACCCGCGTCGGCAACTGGATCTTCGCCGTGGGCGGCGATGCCAATGCTGCCCGCGCAGTAGGTGTCCCCGTCACCAAAACCAAGATCGGCCTGTTCATGGCTGTGGGTTTCTGCGGCTGGATCCTGGGCATGCACAATCTCTTCGCCTTCGATGCCGTGCAGTCCGGTGAAGGTGTGGGCAACGAGTTCCTTTACATCATTGCGGCGGTCATCGGTGGCTGCCTCCTGACCGGCGGCTACGGCTCAGCAGTAGGCGGCGCTATCGGCGCCTTCATCTTCGGCATGGCCAACAAGGGCATTGTGTACGCACAATGGAACCCGGACTGGTTCAAGTTCTTCCTGGGCTTGATGCTCCTGCTGGCAACCATCGTCAACCTCATCGTCAAACGCCGGGCAGAGCTGAAGTAAGGGGCCGGAACCATGAACGCACAACAGATCGACCAGCAGACCCTGCTGAAAGACGAGAAGGACCCCTTGACGCACACACCAGTGCATCTGCTCTCACTCGATGGTGTAGGCAAGCACTATGGCAACATCATCGCCCTGCGGGACGTGACCATGGCCGTGGACAATGGCCGAGTCACCTGTGTCCTCGGCGACAACGGTGCCGGCAAGTCCACCCTGATCAAGATCATCGCCGGACTCCACCAGCACGATGAGGGCACGTTGAACGTGATGGGGGATGCCAGGAAGTTCAACTCACCCAGGGACGCCCTCGACGCCGGCATTGCCACCGTTTACCAGGACCTCGCCGTGGTCCCGTTGATGCCCATCTGGCGGAACTTCTTCCTCGGTTCGGAGCTGACCAGCGGTTTCGGCCCGTTCAAGAGCATGGATGTCCAAAAGATGAAGGACATCACCAAGAAGGAACTTGCTGACATGGGCATCGACCTGCGCGATGTGGAGCAGCCCATCGGCCAGCTCTCCGGCGGTGAACGCCAGTGCGTCGCCATCGCCCGTGCAGTGTACTTCGGCGCCAAGGTCCTGATCCTCGACGAACCGACGGCCGCGCTGGGAGTCAAGCAGTCCGGCGTCGTCCTTCGCTACATCCTGCAGGCGCGCGACCGGGGCCTGGGCGTCATCTTCATTACCCACAATCCGCACCACGCCTATCCCGTCGGTGACCGGTTCCTGCTGCTCAAGCGCGGCAAATCGATCGGTTACTACGACAAGAAGGACATCAGCCTCGATGAGCTGACGGCGCAGATGGCCGGCGGCGCGGAGTTGGCCGAGTTGGCCCATGAGCTGGAGCAGCTGGGCGGACACTCGGCTGCATTGGAGGAAGTCAAAGCCGAGGTCGCGGACGTCGCAGACGCTGCCCCGGAGGCAAGCTCAAAGCGCCACTAGGCTTTCTTCGTGGATCTCTGCCCGGAGCCCCTCAGTGGCTCCGGGCAGAGCCGTATCCAGCCCAGGTTTTCAGCCTCGAATGGATGTGGTTCTGCGCAGCACCAATGCAGGTTCGATCAGCGTCTGCTCGGGTTGGAGGGCGGGATCCCCGATCCTTGCCAGCAGCCTGCGGGCGGTAGCCACGCCCACGAGGTCGCTTCGATTGTCTATTGAGGTGAGGTCCAGATAACGCGACTTCGCCAGGGGCGAGTTGTCGTAGCCGATCACCGATACATCGTTCGGAACTGAGAGACCGCGCGCCTTGAGCGCGGCGAACGCGCCGACCGCCATGGTGTCGTTGGCTGCGAAGATCGCGGTTGTCTCCGGGTGGCTGTCCAGGAGTCGGATGGCTGCCTGATAGCCGTCCTCTTCCGACGTGCCAGGTGACTGGCTGATCACAGGTTCGACGCCGGCCGTCTCCACCGCGCGCAGGAAACCGGCCCGGCGGTGTGCGGAGGCGCCGTCGGAACCTGAGAGGTGACCGATGCGGAGATGACCCAACTCCAACAGGTGATTCGCGGCCAGGGTGCCCCCGCCGTCGTCGTCGTTGGTGATCAGGTCCGCGCCATCCGGAACGCCGTTGCGCCACCCGGCCACCACCGTGGGCACCCGGATTCCGGACAGCATGGCGTCGCTGGGCTCGGCGGCGAGCGTCAAAGCGTCCACGTGCATGGCCAGTAGCCCGTCGGTGGCTTCCTTGATGCGGTTCTCGCCAGGGCGGGAGTCGGCGAGCATCACCTGGTAGCCGAGGTCGGACAAGATCGATTCCATGCCGCGCAGGAGGTCGACGAACCACGGGTTCCGGTAGTCGTCGATGACCAGGCCGATGCTTTTGGTGCGGCTGCTGGCAAGAGTGGTTGCGGCGCGGCTGGGGCGGTAGCCGAGGTCGGAGATCGCTTTTTGCACGGCTCCCCGGCGCTTTTCGCTGATCCTTTCGGGGGCCTTGAGGTAGAGGGAAACCAACGACGGCGAGACACCGGCGTGTGAGGCGACGTCGTAGAGGGTGGGCCTCTTGCCCAGGGGGCTGTTGTGCGTTTCGGGGCTTTTCAAGGGATCTTCGTTGCCTTTCGTTCCTGCTTTCGAGGATAACCTCTGGAACATTGACAGGACATATGGACATGGCTACGATCGATCCAAGCGCAAAATTGTAGCGCTACAAAATTGCCGGACAGTGCTCACGCTGCGGCGACATTTCAAAGGAGAAATCAATGGCTGAAAGCCTCGGCGTCGCCGTCATCGGCGCAGGCATGGCCGGAAAGGCCCACGCTGCCGCCTACCGTGCGGCCTCTGCCCTCTACAGCCCCGTACTGCCACCATTGCGCCTCGTGTCGATCGCGGATGTAAATGCCGAATTCGGCTCCTTGGCCGCGCGGCGCTTCGGATACGAACGCAACGACACCTCCTGGCAGGCCATTGCGGAGGCTGACGACATCGACGTGGTCAGCGTGGTCATCGCCAACTCACTCCACCGCGAAGTGGTTGAAGGGCTGTTGGCTGCCGGCAAGCATGTTCTGTGTGAGAAGCCGCTCAGTGACACCATCGCCGACGCGCAGGCCATGGCTGATGCTGCCCGGTCCGCCGAAGCCCGGGGGACCTTGGCCCGTATCGGATTCACGTTCCGACGGACCCCTGGCATTGCCTACATCCGGGATCTCATCCGCAATGGAACCCTGGGCAACGTCCTGCACTTCAGCGGCCGCTATTGGACGGACTATGGCGTCAGCCCCGCCGCTCCCATGAGCTGGCGCTACAAGGGTGGGCCGGGCTCCGGTGCGCTCGCCGATGTCGGAAGCCATCTGACCTATATCTCTGAATTCCTGTGCGGCGACATCCAATCCGTCAGTGGAGGTCGTCTGGTCACCTCGATCGACAAGCGCCCGCTGCCACTGAGTGCCGTGATGGGACACGACCACGTGGCCGTGTCCGACACCTTTGAAGCCGTGGAAAATGATGACTACGCGGCCTTCAATGCCGGGTTCGCCAGCGGAGCGGGCAGCTTTGAGGTCTCACGTGTTGCCGCAGGGCATGCGAACAGCCTGCAGTTCGAGGTGTTCTGCGAGAACGGCGGCGCCAAATTCGACCAGCGCCGCCCTTCTGAGATCCAGTTGTTCCTGAATGACGAAGCGGGCCTGCAGAACGGCTACCGGCAAGTCATTCTGGGCCCAGGGCACCCTTACATTTCGGGAGGCCTTGCCATGGACGCCCCGGAAGTGGGTTTCGGCCAGAACGATGCCTTCGGCTACCAGGCCCGGGCGTTCCTCGAAGAAGTCGCAGGGCTGCCCGAAGCGGAGTCACTGCCTCGCTGTGCAACCTTCGACGAGGGCGTTCGCAACATGGAACTCCTCGGTGCTGTTGCCGAGTCCGCCCTCAACAACGGAAAGAAGATCACACTATGAAACTCGGTGTCTACAACGCCATCCTGCATGACCGGTCCTTGCCGGAGGCCTTGAAGGTCATTGCTGACCTGGGGCTGACTGGAATCGAAATCAATACCGGAGGGTTCCTTCCGGCGGTGCATGTGCCCACTATGGACGACATCCTGGTGTCGGATGCTGCCAGGGACGATTACCTGGGCCTCTTCGAAGGCACTGGGGTCTCTATCGCCGGCTTGAACTGCAATGGAAACCCCCTGCATCCGCGTCGGGAGATCGGTGAGAGGCATGCCGAAGACATCCGCCGCTCCATCCGACTGGCCCGCAGGCTGGGGCAGGATCGCGTCGTGACCATGTCTGGACTGCCCGCCGGCGAACCCGGCGCCACGGTGGTGAACTGGGTAGTCAACGCCTGGAACTCTGCGGCACTGGACGTACTGGACTATCAGTGGGGTGTGGCGGCGGAATTCTGGAAGGAAACCGACCGGCTGGCCGCCGATCACGGGGTAAAAGTGGCCCTGGAGTTGCACCCGCAGAACATCGTGTTCAACACGGCCGATGTCTACAGGCTCATCGAACTCACGGGCGCCACGCATGTGGGCGTGGAGCTGGATGCCTCGCACCTGTTCTGGCAGCAAATGGACCCGGTGGCTGTGGTCCGGGAACTTGGGTCGCTGGTGTTCCAGGCTGCCGCGAAGGACGTTCGCGTGAACACGGGCAACGCTGCTTTGTATGGGGTCCTGGACAACAGCTTCAGGCGGTTGTCACCCGAGGAGAACCGGACCAACCTTGGCGGAGACGAATGGGCCAACGAATGGCCGAAGAACTCAGCCTGGGACTTTGTTGCCCTGGGACGCGGCCACGACACCTCCTATTGGACCGAGTTCCTCCGCGCGCTTCACGACGTGGATCCGGACATGCTGGTCAACATCGAACACGAGGATGTATCCCTTGGCCGGATCGAGGGTCTTGAGGTTGCGGCGAAGGTATTGCGCGAGGCGGACGCGGCTCTCGAGGCGTCGTTGAGTGCGAATGTTTGACAGGACAAACTGACAAGCTTTAGTGTCGCATCAGGAATTTTCCCAAGAAACCAACTTCTGCTGCAGTGACGGAGACAGAAATGACGAACGTAGTGACCCTCGGCCTGGTGGGCGTGGGCCGGATCGGCGTGATGCACGCCAACAACATCAGCGCGCTCAATGCCACGATGGCACAGGACGGAGTGCAGGTGCGGCTAAGGCTGACGGACGTCGCGGAGAAGCACGCGCGCTCCGTGGCGGAAAGCCTCGGTGCGGAGTTCCTAGGCTCTGTGGAGGAACTGATCGCCTCCGGGGTGGACGGCCTGGTTATAGCTACGGGTACAGCAACGCACCCCGACCTCATCAGGGCTGGAGTGGATGCCGGTATCCCCGTGTTCTGCGAAAAGCCAGTAGCCGTGAACGTGGCGGAATCGCTTCCAGTCCTGGACTACATCCGCGAAAAGAGCGGAGTAGTGCAGATCGGGCATCAGCGCCGCTTCGATGCGGGCTACCTTGAGGCCAAACGCGCCTACGAAGCCGGAGAACTCGGGTGGATCCATTCAGTCAGGGCCGTCACCTGCGACATGACCCCGCCCCCGGTCGAATTCCTTGCTACCTCGGGTGGTCTGTTCCGCGACTGTTCCGTCCACGACTTCGACATCCTCCGCTGGCTCACCGGCAAGGAAATCGTTGAGGTCTACGCCAAGGGTTCCAATAATGGCGACCCGGCGATCGGCGAGGTGGGCGACGTTGATACCGCTTTGGCGGTTGTGACGTTCGACGACGGCACGGTAGGCACGGTCTCAGCCAGCCGATACAACGGGGCCGGGCACGATGTCAGGCTGGAACTCCAGGGTTCCGAACGCTCGGTCCTGGTGGGCATGGACCAGCAGATGGCCATGCGTTCTGCTGAGCCGGGAGTGGTGTTTCCCTCCGGAACGGCGCATGCCACCTTCGCTGAGCGCTTCGATCAGGCATACCGGTCCGAGATGGCGGCGTTCGTGGAACTCGTGCTTGGGCAACGAAAAAACCCTTGCACTCCCGAGGACGCAGTGGCCGCATCCAAGGTAGCTGATGCAGCACAGGAGTCCCTGGAAACAGGTTTGCCGGTCAGGGTCTCTGCCTAGTCGCTCCGTGCTCCCTATGCCCTTGCTCATGTTCTGAGCGGTGGAGACTGTCCGGTAAACACCGTGTGGTGGTGGTTGCGGCGGGGTGTTTGGTGGGGGTCGATGTGGGGTGGGGGGATGAACCAGGGTGTGCCGGTTTTCATGTTGATGTGCCATTGCTCTTTGTGGATGAGGTGGTGGTGGTGTGAGCAGAGGAGGGTGCCGTTTTCTGTTCCTGTGGTGCCGCCGTGTGACCAGTAGGTGATGTGGTGGGCTTCGCACCAGGGGGCTGGGATGGTGCAGTCGGGGAAGGCGCAGCCT
>NZ_JAQZBY010000022.1:0-32909 GCF_028736865.1 Paenarthrobacter sp. AB444
CGGGGGACATGGCCACCCGCGGCAGCGCGACTCTCGAAGAGTACTTCGGGCTTGAGGCAGCGCCGGACTACCTCTAGCTTCGTTCCTAGACGGCCATCTCGCTGGAAGCGCCGAGGCGCTCCTTGACCACTGCTGCGAGCTCCGTGCAGATGCGTTCGGCGGTTTCCATGTCCGCCGCTTCCACCATCACGCGGACCAGTGCTTCCGTGCCCGAGGGACGGAGCAGCACGCGACCGGTTTCGCCGAGTTCCAGCTCAGCTGCGGCCACAGCCGCGGCCACGCCTTCGTCGGTAGCAGCGCGGGCCTTGTCGACGCCCTTGACGTTGATCATGAGCTGCGGGAGCTTGGTCATCACGCCGGCAAGCTCCTGGAGGGAGCGTCCGGTGAGGGCCACCTGCGCGGCAAGCTGCAGGCCGGTCAGGACGCCGTCGCCGGTGGTGGCGTAATCGGAGAAGATCACGTGGCCGGACTGTTCGCCGCCGAGGTTGTACCCGCCGTCGCGCATTTCCTCCAGGACGTAACGGTCACCAACACCGGTTTCACGGATGGTGATGCCGGCATCGCGGAGGGCAATCTTGAGGCCGAGGTTGCTCATGACCGTGGCCACCAGAATGTCGTCCTTGAGCTTTCCGGCCTTCTTCAGTGCCAGCGCCAGGATCGCCATGATCTGGTCGCCGTCCACTTCGTTGCCTTCGTGGTCGACGGCAAGGCAGCGGTCAGCATCGCCGTCGTGCGCTACGCCGAGGTGGGCGCCGTGCTTGACGACAGCTTCCTTCAGGGGACCCAGGTGGGTCGAACCCACGCCCTCGTTGATGTTCAGGCCATCGGGTTCGGCACCGATCACCACAACGTCCGCGCCGGCATCCTTGAACACCTGGGGCGAGCAACCGCTCGCGGCACCGTGGGCGCAGTCGACCACGACTTTCAAACCGTCCAGGCGCTTCGGGAGCGTGCCGAGCAGGTGCACGATGTAACGGTCCTCGGCGTCCGAGAAGCGCTGGATGCGTCCGACGTCGGCGCCCACGGGCCGCTGCGGCTCTTTGCCCAGCTGCGCCTCAATGGCGTCCTCGACGTCGTCAGGCAGCTTCTGGCCGCCCCGTGCGAAGAACTTGATTCCGTTGTCCGGCGCAGGATTGTGGGAAGCGGACAGCATGACGCCGAAGTCGGCGTCGAGGTCTGCCACCAGGTAAGCCGCGGCGGGGGTGGGGAGAACACCGGCGTCGTAGACGTCGATACCGGAGCTGGAAAGCCCGGCCTCCACGGCGGCGGCGAGGAATTCACCACTGGCCCTGGGGTCCCTGGCGACTACCGCCCGGGGCCGTTTTCCGTCTGTCGCGCGGTCATGGCCGAGTACGACGGCGGCCGCCTGCGCGAGCTGCATCGCCAGTTCAGCGGTGAGTAATCCGTTCGCGAGACCGCGCACGCCATCTGTTCCAAATAATCTAGACATCGGGTCAAGTTTAGACGACGCCACGGCACCAGCTGTTCATCGGGGCTTGGGAGCGTCCCCTTCCGGCCCACCTTTCCGGCGTGCTTAAACGGCGGAAGCCCGCCCCACCGAAAGAGTGAAACGGGCCTCCGATGCCCCTGACGTGGGGCGAAGCGAATTAACGCTTGGAGTACTGCTGGGCCTTGCGTGCCTTCTTGAGACCGGCCTTCTTACGCTCGATGACGCGGGCGTCGCGAGTCAGGAAGCCAGCCTTCTTGAGGGTGGCGCGGTTGTTCTCGACGTCGATCTCGTTCAGCGAACGGGCGATGCCGAGGCGCAGTGCACCAGCCTGGCCGGAGGGGCCACCGCCGTGGATGCGGGCGATGACGTCGTAAGCACCTTCGAGGTCAAGAACGCGGAACGGTTCGTTGACATCCTGCTGGTGCAGCTTGTTCGGGAAGTAGTTGGCCAGCTCGCGGCCGTTGATGATCCACTTGCCGGAACCCGGAACAACGCGAACGCGTGCAACGGCTTCCTTGCGGCGGCCAACAGCTGCACCGGCAACGGTCAGTGCCGGGCGCTCCTTCTTGGGAGCATCTTCAGCAGCGGGGCTGCTTTCAGAGGTGTAGCTGGTGAGGTTTTCCTCAGCCTCGACGGCTTCGGCGGTCAGTTCTTCGTTCTGAGCCACGGTTCTCCTTGTAATGAAAAGTTAGTTGGTGGCCAGGACTACTGGGCGACCTGGGTGATTTCGAAAGTCTTCGGCTGCTGTGCAGCGTGCGGGTGCTCGGAGCCTGCGTAGACCTTGAGCTTGCCCAGCTGCTGAGCTGCCAGGGAGTTCTTGGGGAGCATGCCCTTGATGGCCTTCTCAACAGCGCGAACCGGGTTGGATTCCAGCAGCTCGGCGTAGTTGACGGAGGTCAGGCCGCCCGGGTAACCGGAGTGGCGGTATGCGCGCTTCTGCTCCAGCTTGGCACCGGTGAGGGCAACCTTTTCAGCGTTGATGATGATGACGAAGTCGCCCATGTCCATGTGGGACGCATAGGTCGGCTTGTGCTTTCCGCGCAGCAGTGTTGCGGTCTGGCTGGCAAGACGACCAAGGACAACGTCGGTGGCGTCAATGACGTGCCACTGGCGGTTGATATCGCCGGGCTTCGGGGTGTACGTACGCACGGTTTTGCCTCGTTCTTGTTCTGGCGTTCATGTTTTAGGCGACACGCAGTGAGTCGTGTACCTACTATGTATGCGCTACCGGAGCAGAGGTGAGGGCTCTATGTACCAGTCATCCCAAGATCTCGAAATGCCTCCGGAGTTAGCGATCCTGCAACTGGATCCCCCTGAAGGCATGTGTCATCGAGATAGGACACGCACAACGACTCTAAACAATACCGGTAACGAGGCGTCCGGGTCAAAATGGGGTTAGACCGCCCGGGGGTACCTGTGTTAATGAGGGAGAGCACGTGACTGACGGACTTGCCATGCCGCTCCTGCTGGCGCTTGCCGGCCTCCTGCTCAGCCCGTTGTGCGAGCTGCTCATCACCCGATCGCTGCCGCGGCTCGGCGGCCTCCCTCCCCTTAAGGTCCGAATCACGACGGCGGTGCTTACCGCATTGCTCTTCGCTTTGCTTGGGTGGCGGTTTGGGATGGCGCCGGAATTGCCGGCCTTTCTTTTATTGGCACTTTTAGGCATTCAACTCTCCCGCATTGATTTCACGCTTCATTTGCTTCCCAACCCCCTTGTTTTGGCCCTGCTTATCGGCGCATTGGGGCTCCTGGCCGTGTCTTCGATGCTTGAGCCTGGGTGGACAGACCTGCTCCGCGCACTCGCCGGAGGCTTCATACTCTTCGCCGGCTACCTGATTTTGGGACTGATTTCGCCGGGTGCCCTCGGAATGGGCGATGTGAAGCTTGCCGCACCACTTGGAATGTACTTGGGCTACTTGGGTTGGCAGCAAGTACTTTTCGGCGGCTTGCTGGGATTCGTGGTGGGCGGGGTGCTCACGGTGCTGATGTTGCGGCTGCGATCCGCGGAAAAACCAGCAGAAACGGCCCATGGGCCTGCGATGGTCCTCGCGGCTTTCGGCGTAATTCTCGCCCTGCACTGAGCCCGACTGAGTACGTGCTTATTACCGCTTGACTGCGCTTGCCCATTAGTAAGCATCCTGTTGAAACCAAGTAGTTGCTGCTTGTTCAGCCCCAGAAACTGAGTACTTCGCGCCTCCGGTGTTGTCGGGCAAGTAATGCGTGCCCAAATAAATCGAGTACGGCTACGCATTGTGGCTATTGGTGCGACTGGGCAATTCTTGAGTCATCGAATTCCGAACGGCCAAGGAAACAGCGGCGGTTTGGGGAACGAGGCAAATTCCACAATTTGCCGGCCTTATAAATGTCATCAACATAATCATTTCTGGGAAGGATTTTCCAATGTCTGCTTTCATGATCAACACCATCGCTTTCATCGCCGGCGTCAAGGACCGCTTCACCAAGGAAGAGAAGGGCGCAACGATGGTTGAATACGGCCTCATCGTCGCTGCCATCGCTGTCGTCGTCGGCGGCGCTGCCGTCCTGCTCGGCGGACGCGTCAGCGCTCTCTTCGGCGGCATCCTCTAACTCTGTCTGCGACGTGGTTGGTCGCGGCTGCCGCTTGGCAACCACGGCCAACCCGTTGCTTTAAGACACTCTCTGTTGGATCTGGGACCGGAGATGGACGTGAAATCCAATACGAATGAACGTGGCGCGGCGGCCGTGGAATTGGCCCTGATACTGCCACTCTTGCTGCTGATCCTGTTCGGAATCATGGAGTTTGGACGCGCCTACAACGTCCAGGTTTCCCTCACGCAGGCTGCCCGTGAAGGAGCGCGCTATGCGGCTGTGCATTATCAGGAAGGCGGCCTCAACGTCTCCGGAGCAGCTTTGTCGTCCGCGCCGGCCCTGGACGGACTCGGCGTCAGCGTCACGGACAATGCTTCCAGCTGCGCTCCGGGTTCCAACGTCAAAGTAACCACCAGCGTTTCGCTGCCATCGATGACCGGTTTCCTGGATGGTATCGGCATTTTCCCCCTCAACCTCTCGGGAGTGGGGGTGATGAGATGCGGTGGCTGACCAAGCTTCGCCGACCCACTGGGGTGGAGGCTCGCACGACCTCGGACGAGCAGGGAGCCTCCACGGTCATTGTTGCAGTGCTCATGGTGGTTCTTCTCGGCTTTGCCGCCTTGGCTGTCGATGTCGGAGCTGTTTACGCCGAAAAAGCGCAACTACAGAATGGCGCAGATTCCGGCGCGCTTGCCATCGCTACCGGGTGCGCCAAGGGCAGCTGTGGAAACACGGCAACCACGGCTAACCAGTTTGCCAACAGCAACGCCAACGACAACACCAGCGGCGCTGCTGTCACTTTTCCTGCGGCGACCACGGTCCGCGTAGTAACCAACGCCCGTGATACCAGCGGCCAGAACAGTTTGTCACTGTACTTCGCCCAAGTTTTGGGGTTTGAGACTGCCGCGGTGACAGCCACGGCGGAAGCATCCTGGGGCGCTCCGTCAAGTGCAACGACTCTGCCCTGGACGGTAAGCGAGTGCGTCTTCAAGAAGTACCTGTCACCGGCCCAGCTGGCCTCGTTGAACTCCACAGGTAACTTTTCCGGCGATCCCATCCCCACGCACGTGACGCTTCGTTATGACACGAATGCGCCTGCTGTGGGCGGATGCGTTGCACAGAACGGTTATCAGCCGGGTGGATTCGGCTGGCTGGAAACCACATCTGCATGCTCAACGGACATCACTATCGGCGCTGTCGTTCAGGGCCAACCCGGCAATCATTTCCCCAACGGAGCGACCTGCAATACGGTGCTTGCCCACATCATGGACCAGCCCGCGTTGATACCGCTTTTCAAGACAGCGGCCCAAAACGGAAACAAGACAAAGTACACGTTGGTCGGGTTCGCCGCCTTCCAGGTGACCGGTTACAAATTCGATGGGGGCCAGAAATTGGACCCCGCTGCGCCCAATTGCACCAACAACTGCAGGGCAATACAGGGATATTTCTCCCGTTTCGTGTCACTCGAAGAAGCTTCTCAAGTCTCCGGTGGCATACCCAACTATGGAGCGTCGGTGGTAACGCTCACCAAATAGGTGCTCTCCGAGTGCCTGCCACCAATCTCACGAGAACTCGAAGGGAGTTACCAAGTGAAAACACGCCTACTGGGAGGCATTGCCGCACTGCTGTTGGCAGTCATAGGCACCGTATTGCTGGTCACCTATGTACAGGGAGCAGACAAGCGGGCGCAGCAAGGGCTTGATCCCGTAAACGTACTTGTCGTCAAAGAACACATTGCAGCCGGCACCAAGGCCGAGGACCTTGGGTCAAAAGTCAAGATGGAGACCCTGCCGCAATCCGCCGTCGCATCCGGAGCCGTGAGCGCCTTGTCCGATCAAAAGGGCAAGGTCACATCTGCGGACCTCCAGCCAGGCGAACAATTGTTGGAACTGAAAATGGTGAGCCCCAAGGATTTGGTTCCGGGAACCGTCCCTGTCCCTGAGGGTCTGCAGGAAACAACCTTTGTGCTGGCCCCCGAACGCATGCTCGGCGGCCGAATCGAAGCCGGTGACACGGTGACGGTTTTCGCTTCGTTCAAGCTGGATGAAGCCATAGCCGCTGGCGCCAACGTCCCGCCGAACCTGGCAGGCTGGAAGAACTTTACAGAGCTGCTCTACCACGACGTCCTGGTGACGGCTCTTCAGCAGGCGGCACCTGACTCCGAAAAGTCAGCCGGAACGGACAAAGCCGTCGCCCTGCCCAACGGCTCGGCGTACGTGACCGTGGCATTAAGCGATGCCAATGCAGCCAAGATGGTCTTCGGTTCGGAATTCGGCACTTTATGGCTTTCCAAGCAGACCGAGAAGACGGCGAAGAGCGACCCGCCGACGACAACCTTCGGAGGGCTGGTCCAATGAGCCGTTTCGTAGCCATCACCGCCGTTCGCGACTTTGAAGGACGCGTTCGCCAAGCAATCACCGGTGCCCTTCACGGTGACCTGCAGACCCTGGCTCCAGCAGTCCTCCAGGCAGGCACTGACGAAATCTTCAATCAGCTCACGGGGGCACCGCCTGAGGTGATGATCCTCGGCCCCGGAGTCAACCCTGACGATGCCTTCAAGCTGGCTACGGTGATTGACCTCCAGTACCCCGAGATAAGCCTTCTGATGGTCGCCGATCCCACCGCTGAGGTTGTGCTGAAAGCCATGCACGCAGGCGTCAGGGATGTCGTGTCACCCGAAGCGGAGGTGAACGAGCTTCGGGTACTTCTGGAGCGCGCGTGCTTGGCTGCGGCCAGCCGGCGACGCGGCATGCAGCCCGCTGCCGATTCCGCGCAGGAACGGGGCCGGGTCATTGCCGTCATGTCTCCCAAGGGCGGCGTGGGAAAAACCACCGTTGCCACGAATCTCGCCATTGGGCTGGGAACCCTCGCACCCATGAGCGTGGTGATCGTGGATCTGGACCTGCAGTTCGGCGACGTCGCTTCCGGTCTGATGCTGGAGCCGGAACACTCCATAACCGAAGCAGTGCACGGAGCTGCGGCCCAGGACTCCATGGTCCTCAAGGCGTTCCTGACCGTCCACCCGGCCGGAATCTACGCCCTGTGCGCACCCCGGAAGCCATCGGACTCGGACTACATCACTGCCGATCACGTCACGCGGCTCCTCACCCAATTGGCCAGTGAATTCAAGTACGTGGTGGTGGATACCGCCCCAGGTCTTGGGGAGCACTGCCTTGCGACCTTGGAACTGGCCACCGACGGCGTCTGGGTGTGTGGGATGGACGTTCCAAGCATCCGGGGCCTTCGAAAGAGTTTCAGCGTCCTGAAAGAACTCCAGCTCCTCCCGCAAGGCCGGCACACCGTGTTGAACTTTGCGGACCGTAAAAGTGGTCTGTCTGTGCAGGACGTCGAGGCGACCATCGGAGTGCCTGTCGATACCGTGATACCGCGATCAAGAACGCTCCCCTACTCCACCAACCGCGGCATTCCCGTGTTGCAAGGGACAGCCAGGGATACAGCCATCAAGGGGCTACGAAAGCTGGTTCAGCGATTCGATCCGAGGCTGGAGTCGGCGCCGCACAACAAGTTGCACCGAAGGGTGGTCGTCTCATGAAATTGTCCGAGAGGCTTTCGAAGAACAATCCGCTTTCCGTCGCTGCCCCCGGGGAACCACATGCTCCAGGAGCAATAACGGACGGCGAATGGGCCACCCCGCCTTCACCAACGACTCCCATGCTGGGTGGTGCACCCGCAACTCCTGCCGTGGATGCCTTGGCCGGGTTGAAGAAGCGGGCTGCGGACTCCCTTTTTGAGCGCATCGGAAGCAGGATCGCAGATGCCTCTTCCTCTGAAGAGGACCTCCGCTCGTTCGCCGTGGAAGAGCTTTCAGCGGTGATCGACGACGAACAGGTTCCTCTCTCGCCGGAGGAACGACGCCGGCTCATCCGTGAGATCTCCGACGAAGTGATGGGTTACGGTCCTTTGCAGAGGTTGCTGGAGGATCCTTCCGTCACGGAAGTCATGGTGAACCGCTTCGACCAGATCTACGTGGAGCGTCACGGACAGTTGGCCCTGACGGAACTCCAATTCAGCTCAGATGACCATTTGCGGAAGGTGATCGAGAGAATCGTTTCCAAGGTCGGACGCCGTATCGACGAATCTTCTCCGCTGGTGGATGCCCGCTTGGAAGACGGCTCCCGTGTCAACGCGATCATTCCTCCCCTGGCAGTCAACGGACCCTCGCTCACCATCAGGAAATTCAGCCATGTTCCTTTGACTGTTCGAAACCTGATCGAGTGGGGCTCGATGAGCCAGGAGATGGCGGAGCTGCTGAGTGCGTGCGTTCGGGCCCGTCTCAATGTCATCGTCTCCGGCGGCACAGGCACGGGCAAAACCACGTTGCTGAATGTCCTGTCATCATTCATTCCGGAATCAGACCGCATTGTGACCATAGAAGATGCCGTGGAGCTCCAGTTGCAACAACGCCACGTCGTCCGGCTGGAGAGCCGCCCACCCAACATCGAAGGCAAGGGCGCCATCAGCATTCGCGATCTGGTCCGCAACTCGCTGCGTATGCGTCCCGATCGGATCATCGTCGGCGAGGTTCGCGGCGGTGAGTCCCTGGACATGCTGCAAGCCATGAACACCGGCCACGATGGATCGCTGTCCACCGTGCACGCAAACTCTCCCCGGGATGCGATTGCCCGCTTGGAAACGCTTGTGCTCATGGCCGGGATGGACCTTCCGCTCCGGGCGATCCGTGAACAAGTGTCTTCGGCAGTCGATCTGATTGTTCAGGTCACGCGCTTACGTGACGGAAGCCGACGCATAACCCACGTTACTGAGGTCCAAGGGATGGAAGGGGACGTGGTGACCTTGCAGGACGCGTTCCTCTTCGACTATTCGGCGGGGCTGGATGCCCAAGGAAGGTTCTTGGGGCGGGCGGTTCCCACAGGGATGCGTCCTCGTTTCCTGGACCGGTTCGCCGAGCTGGGGATTCAGGTATCGCCGGCAGCATTTGGTGTCGCCTCAGTGCCCGTGGGGAGGCGATAGTTGTGGATTCTCCAAGCGGGTTTATCCTGGCCATCGCCTTATGCGTGGGTGCACTCGTCATCCTTGTGGTCGTTGTCCTTAAACCACAACGCAGCAGCATTCCCATTGAACGACGCCGGCTGGATGCGCCTACCGATACGTCAGCCGTGGGCCTGGTATCCGAGACTGCTGTCAGATTCATGGACACCGCGCTCGGACGCTCTGGAGGACCATTCAACAGGGAGGTTCTCTATCAAGCAGGTGTCAAACAGGCGCCGGCCGATTTCATGGTTCTTGTGGCCGCCAGCGCAGTCGTTACTGCGGTAGTCGGTTCCCTGGTTTTCGGCGTCTTTGGCGGCATCCTTCTGGCCGTGTTGGTCCCTTTCCTGGCGAAACTGGTCCTGGTCCTCAAGACACAGAAACGTCGTGCAAAATTCGAGCTGCAACTGACGGACACCATCCAGATGCTGATTGGTGGCCTCCGGGTGGGGCACGGAATCATGAGGTCATTGCAGGCTGCGGCACAAGAGTCGCAAGCCCCGACGTCCGAAGAGTTGAGCCGCATCGTCAACGAGGTGAGAGTTGGCAAGGACCCGCGCCAAGCGATAGAGGATTGCGCCGCCCGCATGGACAGCGAGGATTTCCAGTGGATTGGCCAAGCCATCCAGATCAACCGTGAAGTGGGCGGCGACTTGGCCGAGGTCCTCGAGCAGGTCGAGGGAACCATCAGGGAACGCAGCGAAATCAAGGGACACGTACGCGCCCTCAGCGCCGAAGGCAAGATGTCGGCAGTAGTTCTGATGATCCTGCCTGTAGCGGTGGGGGTGTTTATGTCGGTGCTGAACCCCGATTATCTGAAACTCTTCACAGGCCACCCCGTGGGGATCGCCATGATCGTCGTCAGCATGATCCTGTTCGCCATCGGCGGTTTCTGGATGAGCCGCACCGTGAAGATCAAGTTCTAGGAGATAAAGCTCATGACTCCCATCGCATGGCTGATTATCGCGGTCATCGTGCTGCCTCTGGCATATTTTGCGTGGTCCCTGATCAGCATCGACCGTAAGGGCATCGTTGCAATACAGACCAACCTCGGCTCCGGCTTTACGCAAGGTGGTGGCGTGAATCTGCAACGCCCACCCCTCCTGCTGGGTGTTGCCCGGAAGCTGACCCCCGGAAGCTACGAGGCCAAGCTCGATCACTGGCTTGCCCTCGCCGGGCGTCCAATGTCGATGCCGCTCCCAAGGCTTTTGTCCTTGAAGCCAGCCTTGGCCCTGGCCGGAGCAGTCGCTGGTACGCTTCTGTTTCTTGTCAGCCCAGGGCCAGGCATTCTAGGCCTGGCAATATTTCTGACACTGTTCCTCTATTTCCTGCCCGATCTCCTGATCTACAACACGGGCCTCAAACGGCAGGAAGCCATCAAGCTGGAATTTCCAAACACCTTGGATCAAATGCTGATCTCGGTGGAGGCCGGACTCGGATTCGAAGCCGCCATGGAACGGACCGCAGCTCAGGGAACCGGTCCCCTGCCCCAGGAGCTGATACGCACGCTGCAGGACATCCAAGTGGGCCGTCCCCGGCAGGAGTCTTATGAAGCCCTTGCCGAGCGGTGCGCTGTACCGGACATCCGCAGCTTCGTCCTTGCAGTCATCCAGGCCGATAAATACGGGATCGGTATCGCCAATGTGCTTCGGGCCCAGGCCAAGAAGGCGCGCGTCAGGCGGCGTCAGAGCGCCGAAGAAAAGGCGATGAAACTCCCCGTCAAGGTGCTCTTCCCGTTGCTGTTCTGCATCTTCCCGGTGCTGTTCATAGTCCTTCTGGGTCCCGCGGCCATTAGGATCATTCAGGCCTTCAGCTGATCCATCCCTCGGGAAATAGACCGGCACTTCGCGGATCCCAGACCACGGAGTGCCACAACGGCCCCCTTCCGGTACCCAGAGCCGGGAGGGGGTCCTCCAACGTCCGGGTGCCGTACGACAAAAGCTACTCGCGCCGCGCCCGCGTCAGTTCGGCCCGGGCCAACAGCTCACTGTTGGACGGGTAGGCGACTTCCTCCAAAACCAGCGGATGTGGCGCAGCCAGCACGGATTTCGCATCCCGCTTCCGCTCGAGCAGCCGCTCGTGAAGCCATATGGGAGCCTCCAGCCCCTCGCCCACCCGCAGGGTTGATCCCACCAACGAACGCACCATGTTGTGGCAGAACGCGTCAGCCTGCACGGTGGCGACAATGACGCCGTCGCTCCCCCGCGCAAACGAGAACTTCTGCAGCTCGCGGATAGTGGTGGCACCCTCCCGGGGCTTGCAGTACGAGCGGAAATCCTGGAGCCCCAGCAAGGACTGAGCACCCTCGTTCATCAGGGAAACATCCAAGGCCGCCTTGTGCCAGAGCGTGATGCCACGGAGCACCGGATCCCATCGCCCCGGACCGTCGGCAATCCGGTAACTGTACCTGCGCCACAGCGCCGAAAAGCGCGCGTCGAAACCTTCCGGCGCCAGACCGGCGTCGTGCACTTCCACTGCACCGGTGAAGTCGCCCAGGACGCGGCTCAAAGCGCCGCGGAGCCGCCGCAAAATTGCGACGGCGGGATCAAGTTCGTGCCCGCGCGGCAGTGACAGCCACTCGGCTTCGGTGACGTCGAAGTGGACTACTTGGCCGCGGGCGTGGACACCGGCGTCGGTCCGGCCGGCGACGGTTACACGTACACTGCGCTGCAGGAGCAAGGCCAGAGCTTCTTCAAGGGATCCCTGCACGGTCCGCAGGCCCGGCTGCAATGCCCACCCGCTGAAAGGGCCGCCGTCGTAGGAAAGATCAAGCCGGACACGCAAAAACCCGCCGCCCCCCAATACGGGGGCAGCGGGTTTTCGTTCGTTCATAGACTCAAGTCTACTGTGAAGAATTCAGTGAATTACTTCTTGTCCTCAGCGGCCGGAGCCTCTTCGGTTTCAGCAACTTCAGCGTCAGCAGCTTCGGCTTCAGCGGCCGGAGCCTCTTCGGTTTCAGCAGCTTCGGTCTCTACAACCTCTTCCTCGGCAGGAGCCTCGGCAGCCGGAACAGCCTTGGCAGCGGCAGCGGTTGCTTCAGCAACAACGGCCTGCTTCGGGGAGACCGGCTCGAGAACGAGCTCGATGACAGCCATGGGAGCGTTGTCGCCCTTGCGGTTGCCGATCTTGGTGATGCGGGTGTAGCCACCATCGCGGTTGGCAACGGCGCCGGCGATGTCGGTGAACAGCTCGTGGACAACGCCCTTGTCGCTGATCAGGCCGAGAACGCGGCGGCGGGAAGCGAGGTCGCCACGCTTGGCGAAGGTGACCAGACGCTCTGCGTACGGCTTGAGGCGCTTGGCCTTGGTGACCGTGGTGGTGATGCGCTTGTGCTCAAAAAGAGCAGCTGCCAGGTTCGCGAGCATCAGGCGCTCGTGAGCCGGGCCGCCTCCGAGGCGCGGACCCTTAGTGGGGGTAGGCATAGTTATTTCTCCTGTTATGTGAGCCGGTCAGGTCCATTGCTGGACCCGGCGGCCAAGATCTGCTGTTTAGAGCTCGTCGTCGCTGAACGCGGCGTCGTCCTCTTCGATGGCTGCGGCGCGGGCTGCGAGATCGAAACCGGGAGGGGAGTCCTTGAGGGACAGACCCAGTTCGACGAGCTTTGCCTTGACCTCGTCGATGGACTTCGCACCGAAGTTACGGATGTCCATCAGGTCAGCCTCGGAGCGGGCAACGAGTTCACCCACGGTGTGGATGCCCTCACGCTTGAGGCAGTTGTAGGAACGGACCGTGAGGTCCAGATCCTCGATCGGCAGAGCCATGTCCGCTGCCAGGGCAGCGTCCGTCGGCGACGGGCCAATCTCGATACCTTCAGCTGCGGTGTTCAGCTCACGGGCCAGACCGAACAGTTCCACCAGGGTGGTGCCTGCGGAAGCAACAGCATCGCGCGGAGCGATTGCCTGCTTGGTCTCGACGTCGACAATGAGCTTGTCGAAGTCGGTGCGCTGCTCAACACGGGTAGCTTCCACGCGGAAAGTTACCTTCATGACCGGCGAGTAGATCGAGTCGACCGGGATACGGCCGATCTCGGAGTCGCCGGACTTGTTCTGAGCTGCCGAAACGTAGCCACGGCCGCGCTCGATGGTCAGCTCGAGTTCGAACTTGCCCTTCGAGTTCAGAGTGGCAATGTGCAGATCCGGGTTGTGGAATTCGACGCCGGCCGGCGGAGCGATGTCCGCGGCGGTGACGACTCCGGGGCCCTGCTTGCGCAGGTAAGCAACAACCGGCTCGTCGTGCTCGGAGGAAACCGAAAGGTTCTTGATGTTCAGGATGATCTCGGTGACATCTTCCTTGACACCCGGAACCGTGGTGAACTCGTGCAGCACGCCATCGATCCGGATGCTGGTTACAGCAGCACCGGGGATGGAGGAGAGCAGGGTACGGCGGAGGGAGTTTCCGAGGGTGTAACCGAAGCCCGGCTCCAGCGGTTCAATGATGAAACGGGAGCGGTTCTCGGATACAACTTCTTCAGACAGGGTGGGGCGCTGTGCAATGAGCACTTAGGTTTCCTTTCGGCGAGCATCCGCTATATGACGCAACACAGGTGGTGGAAATCGGCTTCGGTTTCCAGCCTGACCAGCCGGGCCATGCTTGTGGACGGTCAAACCATCCACAGCAGGCCCGGCCAGTCAGGCAGGGTGAACCTAATTAGACGCGGCGGCGCTTCGGCGGGCGGCAACCGTTGTGGGCGCTGGGGGTGACGTCCTGGATGGAGCCAACCTCGAGGCCAGCAGCCTGAAGCGAACGGATTGCGGTTTCGCGTCCCGAACCCGGTCCCTTGACGAAAACGTCAACCTTGCGCAGACCGTGCTCCTGAGCGCGCTTTGCAGCAGCTTCGGCAGCCATCTGGGCAGCGAACGGGGTGGACTTACGGGAGCCCTTGAAGCCAACCTCACCGGCGGAAGCCCAGGAGATCACAGCGCCAGTCGGGTCCGTGATGGACACGATGGTGTTGTTAAAGGTGCTCTTGATGTGCGCCTGTCCAAGCGCAATATTCTTCTTATCCTTGCGACGCGGCTTACGAACCGCTCCACGAGTCTTCGGGGGCATTGTTTCTCCTACAGAAAGTTATCGGGGGAAAACCAGGTCAATCCCGAGGGATTAACGTCCGGCCTTCTTCTTGCCGGCGACGGTGCGCTTCGGGCCCTTGCGGGTACGAGCGTTGGTCTTCGTACGCTGACCGCGTACGGGCAGGCCCTTGCGGTGGCGCAGGCCTTCGTAGCTGCCGATCTCGACCTTGCGGCGGATGTCAGCGGCTACCTCGCGGCGAAGGTCACCCTCAACCTTGTAGTTGCCTTCAATGTAGTCACGCAGCTGAACCAGTTCGGCGTCAGTCAGGTCCTTGACGCGAACGTCAGCGCTGATGCCGGTGGCAGCCAGGGTTTCGTGTGCACGGGTCTTGCCCACGCCGTAGATGTAAGTAAGCGCAATTTCCAACCGCTTTTCGCGGGGAATGTCTACGCCAGCGAGACGAGCCATAGTGGCGGTACTCCTTGAATAAACCGGAGGTCGTAGGCAGTACACCCGCACTTTCAGTGCGGCCCCAGCCTCCGACCGGGGGTTCGCTGACCAGGCTCTGTGAAGCAGTCCTGGCACAGCTTGTGCTGCCTTTATTTACTTGCGTGGGCTAGCAACCCAGGTTTGCCCTTGCGGGCGCTGATTCCCGAAAGGGAATTAGCCCTGGCGCTGCTTGTGGCGCGGGTTCTCGCAGATCACCATGACCCGGCCGTTACGGCGGATCACTTTGCACTTGTCGCAGATCTGCTTGACGCTCGGCTTGACCTTCATGGCGTTCCTTTGCGTGTTTTGCAGTTGATCTGCTGGAGCGGCTTGGGCACTGTTGCCTGCCGCCCAGCAATTTACTTGTAGCGGTAGACGATACGACCACGTGTGAGGTCGTATGGGCTCAGCTCCACCACTACCCGGTCCTCTGGGAGAATCCTGATGTAGTGCTGACGCATCTTCCCAGAGATGTGTGCGAGAACGATGTGCTTGTTGGTGAGCTCAACACGAAACATCGCGTTGGGCAGCGCCTCAGTCACAACGCCCTCGATCTCAATGACCCCGTCCTTCTTGGCCATATCCTCCGCTAACTGTTGTTTGCCGCCGTCCTTCGATGAGGCACCGAAGATCCAACGGACGTTTTTTGTTTGCTTGACCGTCCTGGAACCACGACACTAAAAAGGGCGCGGCTGCACAGACAACCAACAAACAACTCTACGCCAATCAGGCTGGAAAGTTAAATCCGACCATGGTAGCGCACGTATCCCCGGCCGTCACTCCCCCACCGGACGATAGGCCGGGAAGCTGCCCGCCGCCGTCGTGATGCTTTCGGCCGACTCAACGCCGTCCAGGATGGCCAACCTGACCGCCTCGGCAGCCGCACTCTGCAAGGTGATCAGCGATACCTGCCGCGCCTGTTCGCTGCTTCGATCAAGGGCGACGGCGCCAGTCGCCAGAGCGAAAACGGTGTCGCCGTCCGCCAAAGTATGGGACGGATCAAGCGCCCGTGCCAGGCCCGCATGCCCGGACGAAGCAGTCCTCTTGCACTCGGCTACGTCCAAAACCGCATTGGTCGCGATGACGACGAGCGTGGTGTTGAGTCCCTGCGGTTCGACCCGCGCTGGCTTATTCCCGGCCTGCAGGTCCGCAGGACCAAACTGGGGCGAACCCAGCGCGTTGACCACCGCCAGCGCACCTACGACGACGCCACCCGCGAGTTCGATTGACGACGTCCCCACGCCGCCCTTGTACTGTCCGCGGGCAATGACGGCACCGGTACCGGCGCCGACGTTTCCGCGTTCGACGGCGGCATGGTCACCTGAGGCGAAGGCCGCGGCAGCTGCCTGGTAACCCATCTCCTGGTCGGGTCGGGCATGCACGTCGCCACCGCGGCCGAGGTCGAAGATGGCAGCGGCCGGAACAATCGGAACCACGGTGCCGGGGACGGCGAATCCCCGCCCTTGTTCTTCGCACCATCGTTGGGCGCCATGGGCCGACACCAGACCGAAGGCACTCCCGCCGGTCAGCACCACCGCGTCCACCGTCGAGACCAGGGTGGTGGGGTCGAGGGCGTCCGTCTCATGCGTTCCCGGGCCTCCGCCGCGCACGTCAACCGATCCAACGGTTCCCACAGGCGGAAGGACGACGGTCACGCCACTGAGCCACCCGTCGTCGTTCTTCTGCACGTGCCCAATCCGGATGCCTTCAACATCGGTGATCGAATTCATGGCTCCATTCTCCACCTCGGCACAACCGCCCACCCGGCAACAAAACGGGAGTCGGGCCTCAAATACGAATGCGCGGGTAACGTTCGGTGAACGGTCCCGGAAGTGTAAGACAACTCTCGCTACGGAGGCGGCTTTTGGCAATGGAGGCCATGGCCAATGTGGTGAGCTAGGCCTGTCTTCGCCGCCCCTGTGAGGGAGCAGGCGCCCCCGCATTCGCCGAAACCGTGAGTACTACATGACTGCCCCTTTGATAAACAACAGCAGCGCCGCGCCTGTTAAGCCACGGCCACGCTGGTCCGGCCGTAGCCGCAAGGATTTCGTGGTGTTCCTGGCCATGGCCTTGCCAAACCTGCTGTTGATCGGAACCTTCACCTATTGGCCCCTGATCAACAACATCTACTACTCCACCTTGGACTGGACCCTCGGTTCTTCAAGGGCCACGGTGGTCGGACTTCAGAACTACGTCACGTTCTTCACCAGCGAGGACGCGTCCAAGGTCCTGGGAACCACGGCAATCTTCACTGTGCTGACCGTGGGCGGGTCCATGGTCCTCGGCTTGCTGGTCGCCCTGGCCTTGAACTCGAAAGTCCGGGGCACCACGTTCGCCCGCTCGGCGGTGTTCGCGCCCTACGTTCTGTCGGGAGTCGGCGTCGGCCTGGTGTGGTTGTTCATCTTCGATCCCGGATATGGAGTCCTCGCCTGGATCCTCCGGGGCTTGGGCCAGCAGAGTCCCCAGTGGATCAACGACCCCCAGCTCTCGCTGGTGATGGTCATCATCGTCTACGTGTGGAAGAACCTGGGCTACTGCGCAGTGGTGTTCCTGGCTGGGCTGCAATCCCTGCCCCGGGACGTGATGGAGGCCGCCGCGCTGGACGGGGCCAACAGTGTCCGGCGGTTCTTCAACATCTCGCTGCCGTTGCTCTCCCCCACCACGTTCTTCCTGCTCATCACCACCATGCTCAGCTCGCTGCAGGCCTTCGACCTCATCCGCATCATGACTCCGCTGGGCAACGGCACCAGCACCCTGATCTACGAGGCCTATCTCCAGGCATTCGGGGCCTACAACAGGGCCGGCTACTCGGCAGCGGTTTCGGTGATCCTCTTTGCCATCCTGCTGGTCATTACCGTCCTCCAACTGCGGTTCGTTGAGCGAAAGGTCCACTACTCATGAGCGCCCCGGCACCCGTCCTGGTTCGTGAGGACGCCGAACAAACTGCTGTGCCGGAGCGTCCACTCTCCAGGTCCAATCTGCTGCAGACAGTTGCAACCGGCTATGTCCCCCTGATCATCGCAACCCTCGTGGTGTTCCTGCCCCTGTTGTGGATGCTCCTGAGCTCCTTCAAGCAGCCCGGCGAAATCGTCACCATGGATCTGAAGATCCTTCCGGAGACGCTGAACCTGCAGAACTACGTCACGGCCATGACCACGGTCCCGTTTGCACAGTTCTTCGCCAACAGCCTGATCGTCACAGCGGTGGGCTCGTCCATCAAGGTGGTCCTGGCCATCCTCACCGCCTACGCGCTGGTATTCGTGCGTTTCCCGTTCAAGAACGTCATCTTCGTGCTGATCCTTGTGGCTCTCATGGTCCCTGCCCAGGTCTCGATCCTGCCCAACTACATCCTGATAGCGGGCATGGGCGGCAAGAACACCCTGTGGGGCATCATCCTGCCGGGGCTTGGCACGGCGTTCGGTACCTTCCTCCTGCGGCAACATTTCCTGACCTTGCCGCCGTCAATCCTGGAAGCCGCGGAGATCGATGGGGCAGGCCACTGGCGCAGGCTGTGGCAGATCATCGTCCCCGTGTCCGTTCCATCCATCGCCACCGTGGCCCTGGTGACCGTCGTCAGTGAATGGAACGACTACATCTGGCCCCTGATCATCACCGACCGGCCCGAAACCATGACGCTGCCCGTGGGCCTGACGCTACTCCAGAACTCTGAGGGCAACGGTGCTGGCTGGGGAATCCTCATGGCCGGAGCGGTCCTGGTGATCGTCCCCATCCTGCTGGTGTTCGCCGCACTCCAGCGCTATATCGTCGCCGGGCTGACCCAAGGCAGTGTCACCGGCTAGTTCTCCACTGCACCATTCGCATCAATGTCAGTTATTGAGAGGAAGCACCATGAGCACCACCCTTGACCGCCGCCATTTCCTGGGTCTGGCGGGCCTCGGAGCCGGGGCTGCGGCCCTCGCCGCTTGCGGCGGACCGTCGACGGCGGGTCCGGCAGACGCCGTCGACACCGGAACCATCGACTTCAGCGGCGTCAAGCCCGCGGCCTCCATCGACTTCTGGACGAACCACCCCGGCAAGTCCCAGGACGTCGAGAAGGCCATCATCGAGAAGTTCCACGCCAAGTTCCCGGACATCAAAGTCAATTTGGTCACCGCCGGCGCCAACTACGAGGAGATTGCCCAGAAGTTCCAGACGTCGCAGGCGGCCAAGACCGGCTTGCCGGGCCTGGTGGTCCTTTCCGACGTCTGGTGGTTCCGCTATTTCACCAACGGCAGCATCATCCCACTCGATGGCCTGGTGAAGCAGCTGGATATCAAGATCGACGACTTCCAAAAATCGTTGGTGGACGACTACAAGTACGACGACAAGCAGTGGGCCCTGCCATACGGCCGTTCCACCCCGCTGTTCTACTACAACAAGGACCACTTCAAGGCAGCCGGCCTCCCCGACCGCGCACCGGCCACGTGGCAGGAATTCGCGGAGTGGGCCCCCAAGCTCAAGGCCACTTCCGGCGCCCAGTACGCCTACATCTACCCCGCCCTCGCCGGTTATGCCGGGTGGACCCTGCAAAACAACCTGTGGGGTTGGGGCGGCGGCTGGTCCAAGGGCTGGGACATCACCTGCGACTCCAAGGAATCCGTAGCAGCCCTTCAATGGGCCCAGGACTCCATCTACAAGGACGGCTGGGCAGGTGTTTCCTCCAAGGAAGCAGCTGACGACTTCGCCGCCGGCATCACGTCCTCCACCATCTCCTCGACGGGTTCACTCCTGGGCGTCCTGAAGGCAGCCAAGTTCAATGTCGGCGTCGGGTTCCTGCCCGGCGGCCCCGAGGCCCCCAGCGGCGTCTGCCCCACTGGCGGTGCCGGTTTGGGCATCCCCAGCGGCATCACCAAGGAAGAACAGCTGGCCGCCGCGACGTTCCTCAAGTTCATGACCGAGCCGGAGAACACTGCTGCATTCTCCGCCGCTACCGGCTATATGCCTACCCGGGTCTCAGCTGACATGTCCGCTGTCCTCGCGGCGACGCCGCAGATCAAGACCGCCATGGACCAGCTCGCAGCCACCAAGGTCCAGGACAACGCACGCGTGTTCCTGCCGGGCGCGGACCAGGAAATGGCCAAGTCGGCAGCCAAAATCCTCACCCAGCAGGGTGACGTACAGGCCACCATGACCGAACTGAAGAAGACACTTGAAGGCATCTACACCAAGGACGTCAAGCCGAAGCTGAAGTCCTGACTCTTGTACGACAAAGCAAGAGCGCGGCTACTTCGGTAGCCGCGCTCTTCTTATTCAGGTGCTACGGGATCGGGACAGGAACGACGCCGAGGGGCGCCAATTGTGCGGCGCCTCCATCGGGGGCGGACAGTACCCAGATGCCCTTTTCGTGGACGGCTACCGAATGCTCCCATTGGCAGGAACGCTTGCCGTCCGTGGTGACGACTGTCCAGTCGTCGTCGAGGGTTGCGGTTTCGATGTCACCGCGAACCAGCATCGGCTCGATGGCCAGGCAAAGCCCGGGACGGATCTTGGGACCACGGTGGCTGGTCCTGTAGTTCAGGACATCCGGGGCCATGTGCATCTCGGAACCGATGCCGTGGCCGACGTAGTCCTCAAGAATTCCAAGGGGCTTGCCGGGGACCGAGGAGACGTAGTCATCGATCGCGTTGCCGATATCGCCTACGAACTTACCCTTGGCCAACGCCGCGATACCGCGCCACATTGCTGCTTCAGTGACATCCGAGAGGCGCTGGTCTTCGGGGTCAGCGGTGCCAACGATGACAGTGCGTGCAGAGTCCGAGTGCCAGCCATCAACGATGCAGCCACCGTCGATGGAGATGATGTCGCCATCCTGGAGGACGCGACCGCCGGGAATGCCGTGGACCACTTCCTCATTCACGGAGGTGCAGATGGTAGCCGGGAAACCGTGGTAGCCAAGGAAGTTGGACTTGGCTCCGGCGTCGTTGAGCACCGCGGCAAAGACATCATCCAGGTCCTTGGTGGTGACGCCGGGCTTGGCAGCAGCAACGGCAGCGTCCAGTGCGCTGCTCAGGACGAGCCCGGCCTGCTGCATGGTGCGCATCTGCTCGTTGCTCTTGTATTCAATGCGGGGCTGACCGAACGCCATGTTCTCCTCTGGAAGGTTTGCGGTTGGGACCGATCAGGCCCCGTGCTCCAACCATTTTCCCGCATCGGAGACCGTGGTCGAAATTGGCTCGATTCCCAGCTCCTGGCGCAGCCGGTCCAAACGGTAGGTTCGCTGCTTCCCCACCTGGCTGACGGCGTAGCGGGTCACCTTCGGAGCACGTCCACTGATCCGTGATGCGGCTTCCGAAACCGCTGCGAGCGCCATTGCCGCAGACTCGGGCAGATAGGTGATGGGAACGCCGGAATGGCCGGAGACGTCCAGGACCTGCCGGAGGACAGTTCCCAGTTCAACGGGTTCTGCATCTCCGACGTTGACGGCGCCCTTCACCGTTGACTGGCAGGCAGCCAGTACGGCCCGGACCAGGTTGTCCACATGCGTCAGCTGGTGTTTCACCCGGGGGTTACCCACACTGATCAGCCGCCCGCCGGTAATGTTGCCTACCAGGCGGGGAAGGAGCGTTCGATCCCCCGGACCATAAACACCGTGGGGGCGCAGGACTACGGCATTGCCGTGGTTCCTCGCTTCCACATCGGCGAGCGCCTTGCTGCGGCCGTAGGCATTCAGGTGCCGGGAGGCCACTTCCTCTTCTGAGCGGTCAACGCACGGTTGCCACCAGGGATACACACTGGAACTTGAGAGGTGCACCAGACGGGTGCCGGCGAAGGCTTCGGCAACTGCCCTGGTTCCCAGCACGTTTGTCCGGTGAAAGAGCGCCGCGTCTCCCCAGTCGGCTACGTGGGCTCCGGCGTGGACTACCGCATCCACGGCCGGAAGCTGTGCGGGCGGCAGCCCGGCCAAGTCCCAATAGCGCAATCCCTCCCCTTGTCTGCGGGCATAACGCACCACCTCCCAACCGCGGGCTTCAGCAGCGTTGGCCACCGCGCCACCGATGAACCCCGTGGCGCCGGTGACTGCGATCCTCATCCTGCCGACCCGGGCGATGGGCGGGCGGCGAACATGGCCCGCAACGCCACGCGGTCAGCTTTGCGGTGCCTTCCCGTAGTGGGAAGGGCATCCAGGACTTCCACATGGTCCGGGAGCGCGGACTCATCGATGATCTTGGGCAGTTCCTTCGCCAAGCGGGATTTGAGGGCTTGGGAAGCCTGTCCGGGACCCGGGACTACTGCCAGCCAGACGGCTTCGTCGCCGATGCTGTCGGGAACACCCACCATGACCGCCTGCCGGACACCAGGTACCGCAGCGATCAATGGCTCATAGAGGGCGGGATAGATGTTCGTTTTGCCGCGTATGATCATGTCTTTCTTGCGCCCGATCATGACCAACCTGGGTGCCCCGGTTCCGCCATGGTCCAGCCGCACGAGGTCCCCTGTCGCGTGCTCCGCCATGCGGTCCTCGCCCAGGTAGCCGCGGCACATGTTCGGGCCGCGGGCGAACAGCTCATGGTCTTCGGCTACCCGGATTCCGACGGCGGGCAGCGGCTCCCCGAGGAAGTCGCCTTCTCCGCTGCCATCGGGAGCCGTGAACTCGGCTTCCGTGCCGGAGGCGAAGGCCAACTTCTCCCGGCCGTCCGCGATCGCGATCGGCAGCACCTCTGTCATGCCGTAGATGAGCTTGAAGTCCACATCGGGCAGGAGCTTCATGGCGCGGTCAAGAAAAGGCGCAAGAATCGGCGCGGCCCCGAGCATGACGGTCCGCAGCGTTCCGGGCAGCTGCACGGATCCCTCTTCGACGGCATCCAGGATGGGCGCCAGCTGCGAGGGAACCAGGAAAAGGTGGGTGGCGGCGTCGTAGCTTGTTCCCTGTCCCGAGGCAGGACCCAACTCTGCTGCCAGCCGCAGCGGATCGATGTGCGCGGAGAAGCCATAACCTGGCATGGTCCAGTGTGCCCCGGCGATCAGGGCCGGCAGGCCCATCATGAGCTGCTCGGAGTGGATCCGGTCGCCCTCACCGAAGGTGCACCGCGTGGATAACTGCTCGAAACCCGCCGCGAGCGAGCCACGCGTGTGAACCACGCCTTTGGGTGAGCCGGTGGTGCCCGAGGTGAAGATGATGACAGCTTCTTGTTCCGTCACCGACTCCGCGGCGTCATCCTGCCTCACGTCCCCGTGCGAAGGGCCCGCAAGGTCCCCGAGCGGCGAAGCACCCCGGGGCACGCCCGGCAACCACGGTCCGGAGTAAAAGTGCCGGACGTCCATTGCTCCGTAATCCGGGAGGAGGAGTCCCCGCCTCCTCGCCAGGGGACGGAGCGGGCTCTTGGCACTGAGCAAATACAGGAGGGACTCGGAGGCAGCCCAGCGCGGTGCGGCAAGCTCCGCCCGGTCCCGGAAGAGCGCAGGCCCGATTCCGGGGTCGATAAAGACCACGGAACCACCGGCCCGGACCGCACCCAAGGCCAGGATGAAGGCTTCCGGGCTGGGGCGAACGGAAAAGAGCATCCGCTCCCCTGAACCGAATCCTTCTTCCAGGAGCCCCCGCGCCGTTGCCTCGATGCCAGCTACCAGCCCACGGTAAGTGATGGTGCGGCCGGGCCGTACGCCGTCGTTCCTTTGTCTGGTCCAGCGAGGCTGCCTCCTTCCGGGTGCGGTGATGGCAGGGCGGTCGGGAACGCGTTCAGCGGCGGCATACACTGCGCTGATCAAATCCGCGGTGTCGATGGACCGGGCAGGTACTTCCTCAGGCATGGGCCAACTCCAACCTCCGGTAACCAGGGATCAGCACTCCCCTGCTCACGTGGCGGCTGGCAATCCTCCACGGTCGCTGACGGTACAAGTCCAGCAGCAGCTCCAGGGTCGAATTGATTTCGGCCATGGCCAGCGGCATGCCGATGCAGAAGTGAGGTCCGGCACCGAACCATAACTGGCGTGCTTGCTGTGGGGTTGGCCGGGAGGGATCAAAACCCCCAAGGCTTTTGGCGGCGTGAATGGTTGAAAGCAGGATCCTGTCTCCTGCGAGCACCTTCGTGCCGCCAATCATCCCGTCTCCCACTGCGTCCCGAAGCATCATCGGCGAGGGAACAGTAAAGCGCAACGCCTCGTTGACTGCTGCAGGAAGGGCGGACCGATCCCCGGCAAGTTCGCCGATCTGTCCACTGTCAGCCAACAGCGCCACCAACCGCGGCACGAACGAAACCAATGTCTCGGTACCCACCATGACGAAGGCACTGATGATGCCCATCGCCTCGTCCTCGGACATGCCAAGTTCATGGAGCCTGCCGGGGAAGGTTTCCGGGTCACCTTCCCTGTAGGCCACCCGGACCGGACCGGCCAAAACCTCGACGGCGGCCTTTCCCTTGGCCACCTGGCTCGCCGTAAGCGACGGCCGGCCCAGGCGGACAAGTGACGAGATGGAGGAACCAAGGTCGAAGAGTTCCCTGTCAGCCAGCCTCCCCGGGGCATCCGCCGGGATCCCCAGCAACCGGGAAATGACACCACCGGCCAATTCCTTCACGCAGTCCACCAGATCCACCCGGCCTTCTGTGGCCAAACCGCCGCGGACGCGTGACTCCAGCGCAAGGGCTGCCGGTTCCACGATGCCCGCAACGGAACGGGGAGTGAAAATGTCTGCCAGCCGCCGCCGCAGGAGCCTGTGTTCCTCGCCGTCCATGTTCAGCAGCGCCTTCGGCCCCACCACGGGAGTCCACAGCGCCCCCGAGCCCGACGGGCCGTCCTTCACGAAAAGTTCCTGGTTCATCAACACTTCGCGAACCAAGCCGGCCTCGCTGACCAGCACTCCCAGCCCTGGAAGCCTCAAGACGGGACGTAATCCGCCAAGCCCACGGATCACCGGATACAACACCGGGTGCGCTCCAAGGTGGACACGGCGCTCCCACCGTTCCGCCGCGATCTGCCGGGTGTTCTGTTGACGCTCCACTTCGGGTCCGACCATCAGCGGATGTCCACATGCTCGGGGCGGTACCGGTGGTCCGCGTACCACGCCAGCGTGTTCTTCAGTCCCCAGGCCTTCACACGCCGTGAGGACCCATAGACCACCACGTCGCGTCGCAGCCCGTAATTGCGCGTCAGCTTCCGAACCCTGTTGGATAATGCCCGGTCCTCGTGGAGGTCCTCGATCCTGGTCCTCGGAAAACCACCCGAGCGGTGGTACATGTCTGCCGTGATGGCCATATTGCACCCTGGAAGCATCTGGTACGGGCCCAGGTACCCCTCGCCCTTGTTTCCGGGACGGATCTTTCCGAAGAAGGAAGCCACTTCAACGGCGAACAACATCATGAGCCGTTCACGTCGCGTGATTCCCTCGTCTTCGCGGGGAACCAGTTGGCCGGCCACCAGTTCCAGCCCGTCATCGAACGCGGCCATGATCCGCGCCGTCCAGTCGGGAGCTGCCAGGCAATCCGCATCAGTCCGCGCCAACCACCGCGCCCCGTGCTCGACGCCAAAACGCATGCCGGTATCAGCTGCGGCGCCCGTGCCCTTTTCGGCATCATGCACCAACCTGATGTCCATCTCCGGATGCTCCGCGGCGAAGTGCGCCACGATGGCACAGCTGCGGTCCGTGGAACCGTTGTCCACTACCACCACTGTGAAATCCGGAAACGACTGCGCCGCCAAGGAGTCCAAGGCCTGCCTTACGAGCTTCTCTTCGTTGAGCATCGGCATGGCTATGCACAGCCCCCGCGAAGGGCCCGTACCCGACAGCCCCTTGTCCGGACCCTCCTGGCTCATAGCCGCACCACCGCAATTCCCAGGCTGACGCCGCCGCCCAGGCCCACCAACGCCACAAGGTCGCCCGGACCTGCACGGCCACTGTCAACAGCAAGCTTCAACTGCAGGGGAAGGCTGACTGATGCCAGATTGCCGAATTCCTCGACAGAATTCACCAACAGCCCGGGCGGCACACCGGCACCCTCTGCGAAAATCTGCCGGTAAGGTGCGCTGACCTGGTGCACACAGACCACGGCAAAGTCAGTCCAGGCAAGACCCAAAGCCTCGAGGGTCTCCTCGAGCATCTCCGAGCCCAGGTCCAGGAAGGCGTCCTTGAGCTTTTCACCATCCATGGCGAAATAGCTGGCCTCAGGATCACGTGGAAATGCCGAGCCGCCTGCCGCCAGGGTCCCGACGGACCAGTGGCTGCTTCTGGCAGTGAAAGCCGCAGCGACAATCCCTGCCGCGGCGCCGGCAGCCCCAACAGGCCCAACCGAAGCCTCCAGCAACACCGCGGCGCCGCCGTCGCTCATGGTGTACCCGGGGAAGCTCGAGGCAAACGTCGGGAAATCCGGAACCGACCACCGCACGGCCCTTGAAGGCGACTCCCCCGTCGCCACCAGGACACGGGCATAACGTCCGCTGCCAATCAGCGCATCGGCGACTTCCATGCCATTCAGGAAACTGTTGCAGGCGTTCTTGACGTCCATGACAGGGCAGGACATTCCCAACTTTGCGGCCACCATGTGGCCGGTCGCCGGCTCAACCATGTCCTGGCTGGCGGAGGCGAAAATGAGCAGGTCAACATCCGGAGCCTGGAGCCCGCATTCCGCCAGGACCTTGGCAGCGGCGTTGGCGGCCAAGTCCGAGGCCTGCTCTGTATCGGCCATGACACTCCTGGACCGGATGCCGGTGACCCTGCCGATGAGGCCTTTCGGGACCCGGAACCCGGGACTGGACTCTTCAATGCGGCGTTCGACGGCGGCCGTGTCCAGGCGCGCTGGCGGCAAGTAGACCTCAAGCCCCGCGATCCGGCTGTGTCCTGACAGAGCTCTCTGCATGCGCTTCCCCCAAGAATGTGCCGCGTCATAAGAAAAGGGTGTGTCCCGCACCTTATGGTACGGGACACACCCAACATTGAAGCTCCGGTCGCCCGGCTATGTGGAAAGCCTAGACAGCCTTGGCCGACTCGATGGCCGTGAGCACGCGGTCGGTAACTTCATCGATACCGCCGATGCCATCCACCTGGGTGAGGATTCCACGTTCGGCATACTTCGCCACCACGGCTTCGGTCTGCTCGTGGTAGAGGTCAAGACGGTGACGGATCACGGTCTCGTTGTCGTCCGAGCGGCCCGTTTCCTTGGCGCGGCCAAGAAGCCGTGCAACCAGTTCTTCGTCGTCAGCGGTCAGCTGGAGCACGACGTCGAGCTCCTGCTCACCCTCAGCGAGGATCTGGTCAAGGTAGTCAACCTGCGCAGTGGTGCGCGGGTAACCGTCCAAGAGGAAGCCATTTTCGACATCGCTCTGGCTCAGGCGGTCGCGAACCATGTTGTTCGTGACGCTGTCCGGAACAAAGTCGCCGGCATCCATGTACTTCTTTGCTTCAATGCCCAAAGGGGTTTCGCCCTTTACGTTGGCACGGAAGATGTCGCCCGTGGAGATGGCGACTACGCCGAGGCGCTCGGAAATCCGCTCAGCCTGTGTACCCTTACCCGAACCGGGAGGTCCAATGATCAGCATTCTCGTCATCGCAAAAGCCCTTCGTAGTGACGTTGTTGTAGCTGCGCATCAATCTGCTTGACGGTCTCCAGGCCAACACCCACCATGATCAGGATTGACGTGCCACCGAACGGGAAGTTCTGGTTGGCATTGATCAGGACGAGTGCAACCAGCGGAATCAACGCCACGAAGCCCAGGTAGAGGGCTCCAGGCAAAGTAATCCTGGAGAGCACGTATTGCAGGTAGTCCGCGGTCGGTTTACCCGCCCGGATGCCCGGAATGAACCCGCCGTACTTCTTCATGTTGTCCGACACTTCTTCAGGGTTGAAGGTGATGGCCACATAGAAGTAGGTGAAGAACACAATCATGGCGAAGTAAAGCGCCATGTAAATGGGATGGTCGCCACGGGTGAGGTTGTTGTTGATCCACTCAACCCATGGAGCCATCTGCTCTCCTGGCTTCGGCTGGTTGAACTGCGAAATCAAGCCGGGCAGGTAGAGCATGGAGGAAGCGAAGATGACAGGCACGACGCCGGCCATGTTCACCTTGATGGGGATGTAGGTACTGGTACCGCCAACAGTGCGGCGGCCGATCATGCGCTTGGCGTACTGCACCGGAACACGGCGCTGCGACTGCTCAACGAAGACCACGAGGGCCACGGTGAGAAGGCCGATCGCCAAAACGATGAAGAAGGTGCCCGGGCCCTTGGTCTCCCAGATGGAGCCCAGCGAGCGGGGGAAGCCGGCGGCGATGGAGGTGAAGATCAGCAGGGACATGCCGTTGCCGACACCGCGCTCGGTGACGAGCTCACCCATCCACATGATCAGGCCGGTGCCGGCCGTCAGCGTGATGATGATCAGGAGGGTGGTGATGATGCTCTCATCGGGGATGATCGGCAGGTTACAGCCGGGAAGCAGCTGCCCGGACCGTGCCAGGGACACCAAAGTGGTGGCGTTCAGCAGGCCAAGGGCGATGGTGAGGTACCGGGTGTACTGCGTCAGCTTGGACTGTCCCGAGGAACCCTCTTCGTAGAGCTGCTGGAACCGGGGAATAACCACCCGGAGCAGCTGCACGATGATGCTCGCCGTGATGTAGGGCATGATGCCCAGGGCAAAGATCGAGACCTGCAGCAACGCGCCGCCGCTGAACAAGTTCACCAACTGGTAAATGCCCTGCGAGGTGTCACCGTTGTTCAAGCATTGCTGGACATTCTGGTAGTTCACACCAGGCGAGGGGATGAAAGCTCCCAAGCGGAAGATTGTGATGATTCCCAGCGTGAACAACAACTTGCGTCGCAAATCAGGCGTCCGAAACGCCCGGCCGAATGCGCTTAGCAAGCGTCCTCCTGAGTAGAAAGTACAAGGATGTGGTCGGGCTCAATGAAACCCAACAACCGAGTCTAACTGCTTGTGACGCCGTCGTAATAATCGAGAGTCCACAACCACGAAAAAAATCCCGGTATCCGGGGCCTAAGCCCCGCATACCGGGATTCTTTATGACAGCGGGCTGATGCCCCACACGCCCTTAGAGGGTGGTGGTGGATCCGCCTGCTGCAGCGATCTTTTCCGAAGCGCTGGAAGAGAAGGCGTGCGCCGTGACATCGACCTTGACGGTGATGTCGCCGGTGCCGAGCACCTTCACGGGCTGGTTCTTGCGAACGGCGCCCTTTTCAACCAGGGATTCAACGGTGACAGTGCCACCTTCCGGGAAGAGCTCGTTGAGCTTCTCCAGGTTGACAACCTGGAACTCAACCCGGAACGGGTTCTTGAAGCCGCGCAGCTTCGGCAGGCGCATGTGCAGCGGCAGCTGGCCGCCGGCAAAGCCAGCCTTTACCTGGTAGCGGGCCTTCGTACCCTTGGTACCGCGACCAGCGGTCTTACCCTTGGAGCCTTCACCACGACCAACACGGGTCTTGGCGGTCTTGGCACCCGGGGCGGGACGCAGGTGGTGGACCTTCAGAGCGTTCTGCTTCTCAGCAGTCTCTGCGGCGGTCTGGTTCTCTGCCATTACTTCGCCTCCTCTACATTCACGAGGTGCGGAACCGTGTTCAGGTAACCGACGGTCACGGCGTCAGCGGTACGGACAACGGTGTGTCCGATGCGCTTCAGGCCGAGGGACCGAAGGGTAGCGATCTGGTTCTGCTTGGCGCCGATGACGCCCTTGATCTGGGTGATCTCCAACTTGGCGTCGGAGGGAGTCAGGTTCTTAGCCATGACTAAACACCTGCCTTCTGGTTCTGGAGCGCGCGCACCAGAGCAGCAGGAGCAACCTCGTCCAGCGGCAGGCCACGGCGGGCAGCCACGGAAGCGGGCTCTTCGAGCTGCTTCAGAGCGTCAACGGTCGCGTGAACGATGTTGATCGCGTTGGAAGAACCGAGCGACTTGGAGAGGATGTCGTGGATACCCACGCACTCCAATACCGCGCGGACCGGACCACCGGCGATAACACCGGTACCGGCGGAAGCCGGACGCAGCAGGACAACGCCTGCAGCAGCCTCACCCTGCACGCGGTGCGGGATGGTGTTGCCAACGCGGGGAACGCGGAAGAAGGACTTCTTGGCCTCTTCTACGCCCTTTGCGATAGCAGCGGGAACTTCCTTGGCCTTGCCGTAGCCAACGCCGACCAGACCGTTGCCGTCACCCACGACGACCAGAGCGGTGAAGCTGAAGCGACGACCACCCTTGACCACCTTGGCAACGCGGTTGATGGTGACAACGCGCTCTACGAACTGGCTCTTCTCGGCTTCACGACCGCCGTCGCGGCCACCACGGCCACCACGGTCGCCGCGGCCCTGGCCACGGTCGCCACGCTCGCCACGACGTCCGCCGCGGCGGTCATCGGTAGCGGGTGCGGTCTCAGTTGCTTCAGCAGCTACAGCTTCAGTCACCTGAATGTCCTTTTCGTTATTTTCAACGGTCACAGTGCCAGCCCACCTTCGCGAGCACCGTCAGCGACGGCGGCGATGCGGCCGTGGTACTTGTTACCGCCACGGTCGAAGACAACAGCCTCGACGCCTGCAGCCTTTGCGCGCTCTGCGACGAGCTCGCCAACGCGCTTGGCCTTGGCCGTCTTGTCTGCGTCAAGTGCGCGAAGGTCAGCTTCCAACGTGGAAGCGTAAGCCACGGTTACACCCTTGCTGTCATCGACAACCTGGACGAAGATGTGGCGTGCCGAACGGTTGACGACCAGACGGGGACGTACAGCCGTGCCGCTGATGCGCTTGCGGATACGAAGCTGGCGACGGTTGCGTGCAGCCGACTTGCTCTTGTTCGTACGCTTCTTGTTAATTGCGATGGCCATGGTTTACTTACCAGCCTTTCCGACCTTGCGGCGGATGACTTCGCCGGCGTAACGGACACCCTTGCCCTTGTAGGGGTCGGGCTTGCGCAGCTTGCGAATGTTGGCAGCAACCTCGCCGACCTGCTGCTTGTTGATACCCGCAACAGAGAGCTTGGTCGGACCCTCTACTACGAAGGTGATGCCTTCGGGTGCAGAGACGTTGACCGGGTGGCTGAAGCCCAGAGCGAACTCCAGGTCAGAACCCTTGGCCTGAACGCGGTAACCGGTACCAACGATTTCAAGCTTCTTCTCGTAGCCCTCGGTAACGCCCTGGATCATGTTGGCGATCAGGGTGCGGGTCAGGCCGTGCAGCGAACGCGAGTTGCGCTCGTCGTTCGGGCGGGTGACCGTGAGAGTGTTCTCTTCCAGGGAGACCTCGATCGGGCTGGCAACAGTGTGGCTCAGCTCGCCCTTGGAACCCTTGACGCTGATGACGGAGCCATCGAGCTTGACCTCAACTCCGGCAGGAACGGTGATGGGGAGACGTCCAATACGTGACATTATTCTCTTCCTTTCCCGTTACCAGACGTACGCGAGGACTTCGCCGCCCACGCCCTTCTTACCGGCCTGCTTGTCAGTCAGGAGGCCGGAAGAGGTGGACAGGATTGCGATACCCAGGCCACCCAGCACGTGAGGCAGGTTGGTGGACTTCGCGTAAACGCGGAGACCCGGCTTGGAGATGCGGCGGACGCCAGCGATGGAACGCTCGCGGTTCGGACCGAACTTCAGGTCGATGGTCAGCTTCTTGCCAACCTCTGCGTCCTCTTCCTTCCAGCCGGCAATGAAGCCTTCAGCCTTGAGGATGTCGGCAACGCGTGCCTTCAGTTTGCTGTACGGCATGGACACGGAGTCGTGGTATGCCGAGTTTGCATTGCGCAGACGCGTGAGCATGTCTGCGACAGGATCTGTCATAGTCATTTGGGCTATAGCCCTTCCTCGTACCGGTTTCCGCTGCGCGTGTTCTTACGAACCTGCGCGGACGGACCTGTCACGTAGTTAGTTTTCGGTCTTGAACGGGAAACCAAGCGCCTTGAGCAGCGCGCGGCCTTCGTCGTCGGTCTTGGCGGTGGTTACAACCGTGATGTCCATACCGCGAACGCGGTCGATGGAGTCCTGGTCGATTTCGTGGAACATAACCTGCTCGGTCAGACCGAAGGTGTAGTTGCCATTACCGTCGAACTGCTTGCCGTTGAGGCCGCGGAAGTCACGGATACGCGGCAGAGCCAGCGAAACCAGACGATCCACGAATTCCCACATGCGGTCGCCACGCAGAGTTGCGTGTGCACCGATCGGCATGCCTTCGCGCAGCTTGAACTGTGCGATCGACTTGCGGGCCTTGGTTACCTGCGGCTTCTGGCCGGTGATCAGGGTGAGGTCGCGGACAGCGCCGTCGATCAGCTTGGAGTCCTTGGCGGCATCTCCAACACCCATGTTCACTACAACCTTCACCAGGCGGGGAACCTGGTTCACGTTCGCGTAATTGAATTCGTCCTGCAGCGACTTCTTGATGGTCTCTGCGTACTTCGTCTTCAGACGCGGAACGATCTTCACTGGAGTCTCGAGAGTCTCAGTCATTAGATGTCCTTCCCGGTGGCCTTGGACACGCGGATGCGAACGGTCTTGGTACGGCCGTCCTTCTCAACGGTGTCGAGACGGAAACCAACGCGGGTCGGCTTCTTGGTCGACGGGTCTACCAGAGCAACGTTGGAGACGTGGATCGGGGCTTCAACAACCTCGATGCCGCCGGTCTTGGTGCCGCGCTGCGACTGTCCAACCTTGGTGTGCTTGGTGACGCGGTTGATTCCCTCTACCAGCACGCGGTTGGTGTCGGGGAATACGCGCAGGACCTTGCCCTGCTTACCGCGGTCGCCGCCGCGTTCCTGCTTGGCGCCGGTGATGACCTGAACGAGGTCACCCTTCTTGATCTTAGCCATGGACTAGAGCACCTCCGGGGCCAGCGAAACGATCTTCATGAACTTCTTGTCGCGAAGTTCACGACCAACCGGGCCGAAGATACGGGTACCGCGGGGGTCACCGTCGTTCTTCAGGATCACAGCTGCGTTCTCGTCAAACTTGATGTAGGAACCATCCGCACGGCGGCGTTCCTTCTTGGTACGAACGATGACGGCCTTGACGACGTCACCCTTCTTTACGTTTCCGCCAGGGATAGCGTCCTTGACGGTGGCGACGATGACGTCACCGATGCCTGCGTAGCGACGGCCGGATCCACCGAGAACGCGAATGGTAAGGATTTCCTTAGCACCCGTGTTGTCGGCGACCTTCAGTCGCGACTCCTGCTGAATCAATTTCTACTCCTTGCGTCGCGCCGGTTCTCAGACCGAAATCATGCATACGGAATGAGCCTTGCGGAACGGTTGATCGGGGTGTCTCTTGACCTGCCTGGATTTTGCCAGAACAGGCCTAAACGCCCGTGCCACAAGCATCAGCTTCCCTTGCAGAAAACTCTGCGCGGGGCAGTATGCAGCGGCACGATTGTTTACGAGGTGGTTGACGACGCACTAATGGCGCCATACAAACTCAATATCCTAGCACGTTTTCAGCCCTCGACCGAAACGGGCACGAACGCGGAAAGGTG
>NZ_JAQZBY010000023.1:0-28223 GCF_028736865.1 Paenarthrobacter sp. AB444
GCCGCCGGCGGGGGCGGACTTAGCGCAACGTCCGCCCCCGCCGTCGTTAAAAAGCAACGCGGGGTCACTTATGGCCCATGTTCCGGCGAATCATGGGCCATAAGTGACCCCGCGTTGCTCTAAGGGGTGCCTACTTCCACCACGTATCGAAGATTGTGACCGGGACCGTGCGCTTGTGGCGGGTGCGCAGGAACTTCTGTTCGATGGTCTCGGCGACTCCTTCGGGGACCTCGCGGCCCTCAAGGTAGTCGTCGATCTGGTCGTAGGTGATGCCGAGCTCGTCCTCGTCCGTGCGACCCGGCTTGTCGTCCAGGAGATCGGCTGTGGGAACCTTCTTCCACAGACGTTCGGGGGCGCCCAACTCTGCCAGGACTTGCCGGTTTTGGCGCTTGTCGAGGCCAAACAGCGGGAGGATGTCCGCACCGCCGTCGCCGTATTTCGTGAAGAAGCCGGTGACGGACTCGGCGCCGTGGTCGGTGCCGATCACCAGGTAGTTGTGTTCCCCGGCCAGGGCGTACTGCGCGATCATGCGGGCGCGGGCCTTGGTGTTGCCCTTGTGGAAGTCCGAAATTTCGGCACCGGTGGTCTTGAGGAACTCGTCCTCGAAACCGTCGACGGCGCGGGAGATGTTGAAGGTCCACTCGGTTTTGGCCCGGATGAAGTCCAAGGCGGCCTGGGCGTCCTCTTCGTCGTGTTGGACGCCGTAAGGGAGGCGGACCGCCACGAAGTTAGCATCCACGCCGTCGGCCTCCAGCTCCTCAACCGCCAACTGGGCCAGGCGGCCCGCGAGCGTGGAGTCGAGGCCGCCGGAGATGCCCAGCACGAAGCCCTTGGTCCCTGTTGCCTTCAAGTAATCCTTCAGGAAGGCGACCCGATTGCGGATCTCCTCCGCAGGATCGATCCGGGGCTGGACGCCCATTTCCTCAATGATCTTGGCTTGGAGTTCGCGCATGTGTTCCACAGTAGTCAGCCGCGTCACAAAGGCTCAACCATATTGCGTGGTGATTCAGTTATTCGGGACGCTAATCCGGTGCCGGGCCGGTTGAGCCGCGAACCGTCAGGTGGGTGGGCATGACGGCGAGGCGCCGGCTGGATCCGGCGTTCAGCGGGTCCAGCTGTGCCAGCAGCATGGAAACCGCCACCCGTCCGGCCTGCTCGATCGGGGAGGCCATGGTGGTCAGGGGCGGGTTGCAGAAGTCGGCGCCGAAGATGTCGTCGCACCCCACGATGCTCATGTCCTCGGGGACGCGGATGCCACGCTCGCGGAGTCGCTGCAGCATGCCGATCGCCAGGAGGTCGTTGAAAACGATGCAAGCCGTCGCTCCGGTTCGTGCTGCGGCATCGGCGGCAGCTGCTCCGGATGTGGTCTTGGGAGTGAAGGGACCCACGCGGGAGGTCGTTAGTCCACGGTCGCGGCTTTCTTCCTCAAAGGTCTTCCAGCGTTTGGCGTTCGACCAGGAGGAAGCCGGCCCGCCGACGTAACAGATCTTGGAGTGGCCCAGCGACGTCAGGTGTTCCAGTGCCTGGACAACTGCACCCGGGGTGTCGATGACCACGGTGGGAGCGTTGGCCGAGGAGCGGTTGATGGTGACGATTGCCTGCGACGATGCCGCCTCGAGAATCTGGGTGTCGGTGAGGCGGGAAGCGGCGAGGATGAAGCCGTCGGCCGTTCGTTGCATCTTCTGCAGGGCATCGGCTTCCATCTCGGCCGACTCTTCGGTGTCGACCAGCAACTGGGTATAGCCGGCTGCCTTCAGCTGGTTCTGGGTGCCCCTGATGATGTCGAAGTAGAACGGGTTGGTGACGTCGGGGACCAGGAGCGCAATGGCATTGGTCCGGCCGGAGCTGAGGCTGCGGGCCTGCGAACTAGGGACGTAGTTGAGCTCGGCGGCCACTTTCTCGATGCGTTCACGGGTTGCCCTGTTCACGCGGTCCGGGTTGGAAAGGGCCCTGGAGACAGTGGATGTGGCCACTCCCGCCAAGGCGGCAACATCCTTGATTGTGGGTGCGGATCCCCGCCCGTTTGTCTCAGCCATAAAAAGATTGCACCATCTCATGGCAACTTTTGGCAACCGCTTGCCGCACAGTTGCCGGACTCGTAGACTCGTTGCCGAAAGCCCCTGTGACGTAGACCACTACCGGGCTGTGTATCCAAGGAGGAAACAATGAGGTTTGCACCATCTGCCAAGCTTGCCGCCGTCGCTTTGACTGCTGCACTGGCATTGACGGCCTGTGGGGGGAGCGGCAACAGCGGCACATCAGCCAGCTCCGGGGGTGCCGTCGACGGAACAGGCAAGACACTGAATGTACTGACCGGCGTCAACAACCAGTACCCGGAAGAGCAGAAGAAGTGGCAGAGCGACATCGCCGCCAAGTTCAAGGCAAAGACGGGTGCGGAAGTAAAGTTCGAAACCTTCGCCTCAGCCAACGATGAACTGACCCGCATCCAGACTTCCGTTGTTTCCGGCCAGGGCCCGGACGTCTACAGCCTGGGCACCACCTTCACGCCCACCGCCTACGCCACCAAGGCCTTCGTGACCCTTTCCGACGACGATTGGAAGAAGGTCGGCGGGAAGGACCGGTTCAACCCGGCCGCGTTGGGCATCTCCGGTCCCGACTCGGAGCACCAGGCCGGCATCCCGTTCGTCAGCCGTCCCTTCGTCATGGCCTACAACAAGGACATCCTGGCCGCCGCGGGCATCGACAAGCCCGCCACCACCTGGGATGAGCTCGCCGAGCAGGCCAAGAAGATGACCAACGCCGGCACGGGTACCTACGGCCTTGCCACTGGCTACAAGGACAACTTCGATCCCTGGAAGTTCATTTGGGCCATGTCCGTGCAGGCAGGCAACCCGCTGGTTGACGGCAACAAGCTGAAGCTGGACGATCCCACGGTCAAGAAGGCCTACGACACCTACTTCGGCTGGCTCACCAAGGACAAGGTGGTGGACCCTGCAGCGATCGGCTGGAGCAACAGCAACGCAGTGGCAGCCTTCGCTTCCGGCAAGGCCGGATACCTGATGATGACCACGTCAAGCTCCATTCCCACCCTGGACAAGTCAGCCATTGCCGGTAAGTACGAATACGCCCTCATGCCCACCACGGCTCCGGGTGAATCTTCCCCCAAGGGCGACGGCGACAAGGCCGCCAGCATCCTCTCCGGTGACAACGTCGTGGTCGCGGACTACTCCCAGCAGAAGGATCTGGCCTTCGCCTACATCGAGCTGATCACGTCCAAGGACGAGCAGCTGAACTACCAGAAGATCTTCGGTGAGCTTCCGGCAAACGCCGAGGCACTGGCCTCCCTGACCGACCCGAAGCTGAAGCCGATCGCCGATGCTGCCGGCAAGTCGAAGGCAACTCCCTTCACCGGCGCCTGGGGCGACATCCAGTTGGGCCTCCTGAACGTGACCGTCCAGTCCATCCCGGACCTGGCCAAGGGATCCGTTGACGAGAGCGCCCTGGAATCACGGCTGAAGGACGCCCAGTCCAAGGGCCAGGCTTCCCTCGACCGGGCTGCGAAGTCCTAGGCAGGGTCTCCCATGTCTACTGATTCCTTCAGGGAAATGAAACCCGTGTCCGGTCCGGCTGCCCGCGGGCAGCTGGCCCGGTCCGGGTCGACAGAGCCAGCGCTCGACGACGGTGCCTCACCGGCCGCAGGCACAGGAACCCTCCAGCCGGCCGGCGGTGGCCGGAAACCTGTCCGCCGCAAGGGCCTGAGCGAGCGGAACCGTCCACTGTGGATGCTGATCCCCGGCGGCCTCCTGATGTTCATCATCATCGTGGTCCCGCTGTTCCTCGGCATCTACATGTCGACGCTCAACCTCGACCAGTACTCGCTGCGCAAGTGGGTCAGCGCACCGTTCATCGGCGTCGAGAACTTTGTGGAGGCCCTGACTGACTCGCCTCTGCTGCACTCGGTGTGGCTGAGTGTGAGTTACTCGCTGATTGCCATGCTCGTTACCCTGCCATTGGGCATCGCAGCGGCTGTTGCCACGCAGAATGCCTTCAAGGGCCGGGCGCTGATCCGCTCGATTTTCCTGATCCCATACGTGCTGCCGTCCTTCGTGGTGGCAACCGTATGGCGGACCATGTTCCAGCCTGACGGAGTCGTCAACTCGGCACTGGGTGTCTTTGGAGTGGACGGTGGGCTGTGGCTGAACGGACCCCAAACGTACTGGACGCTGATCCTGGTCCAGATCTGGGCCTCCTGGCCGTTCATCTACCTGCTGGCACTTTCGGGCCTGCAATCGGTGGACCACGAAGTCCATGAGGCCTCGGCCCTGGACGGGGCGCTGTGGTGGAACAAGCTTCGCTACGTCATCTTCCCGTACCTCAAGGGTCCGTTGTCGCTGGCTTTCCTGATCGGCATGCTTCACCACATCAACAACTTCACCCTCCCGTTCGTGCTGTTCGGCGTTCCGGCCCCGTCCGACGTCGAAGTGCTTCCGATCCTCACCTACGTCACCAGCTTCCAGAGCTTCCGCTTCGGCCTCAGCGCCGCCATGGCGTTTGTGTCCCTGGTGTTGATCGCCATTCCGCTGTTCATCTACCTTCGCGCCGTCAAGCTGGACGACGCCGATACGCCGGGAGGCAAGAAGTGAGCGCATCAACCACCTCGGTCCGCGGCACGTCCCGCCCGGGACCGGCGGGGACTACGTTCCGGCCCGGTTCCAAGAGGCAGCACGAGGTCACGCGCCTGTTGCCCGGCCCGCTGCTGGCCATTATCTTGACGGTCCTGAGCGCCATCGTGCTGATCCCCGTTGCCTATATTTTCCTGGCATCGGTGAACTCGGACATCGGCGTCGCCAACGGCGAGTTCTGGCCGTCCAGCTTCTCGCTGGAGAACTACACCAAAATCTGGTCCAGCGTCGGCCTGGCGAAGGGCCTTGCAAACAGCGTCCTTGTAGCCGGCGCCACCGCCGTCGTGTCGGCAGCCATGTCCGTGTCCATCGCCTACGTCCTGGTCCGCTACCAATTCCGCGGCCGGCTGACCATCCTTCGCGGCCTCCTGGCGTTGCAGTCGGTGCCCGGTACCCTGATGGTCCTTCCGGTGTTCGTGCTCTTCTCTTCGGCCGCCAGCTACCTCGGCGTCCAGGTGATCGGAACGCAGTGGGGTCTCTTCGTCACCTACCTGACCTTCGCGATGCCCTTCTCCACCTGGGTCATGGTCACTTATCTGCGTGGCCTGCCGCGTGAGCTGGAAGAGGCGGCAAGGATCGACGGCGCCAGCAACTTAGGCGTCCTGGTCCGGATCATCCTTCCGCTCAGCTGGCCCGGCATCGTGGTCTCGGGCATCTTCGCTTTCCTGTTGGGCTGGAACGATGTCCTCTTTGCTTCGGTGATGACCCGGCCGGAGAGCCAGACCGCAGCCGTAGCCCTGCAGATCTTCGGAGCCTCGCAGGAAGGTGGAGCGATTCCCCTGTATGGCCAGATGATGGCGGCTTCGCTGGTTTGCGCGGCGCCCGTCGTGATTCTCTACCTGATTTTCCAACGTTACCTAGTGGGCGGTCTCACCGCCGGAGGAGTTAAGTAGCAATGACCGGTCCAGCAACAGTCCAGTGGACGCTTTCGGGCTTCGGAGACGAGATCGACGACGACCCGGTCCTGCAGATCGCAGTCCTCCAGGCCCTCGGGGCGAACCACATCGAAGTCCGCAGTGCCTGGGGAACCAACATCGTTGACCTGACCTCCGAGCAGTTGACCGAGCTGAAGAAGCTCCTGGACGCCGCGGACATGGGTGTTTCAGCCATCGCCTCGCCCATCGGCAAAGTGGATGTCACGCTGCCGGTGGAGCACGAGGTTGAGCGCCTCCGTCGGGCCGCCAACGCCGCCCAGGTCCTTGGTGCCCGCTACATCCGCATCTTCTCCTTCTACTACGGCGAAGGCGTGGCAGTGGACAGCATCCGGGACGACGTGATTGAGCGCATGCGTGCCCTGGCCGAGGTTGCCGAACAGTCCGGCGTGGTGCTGCTCCACGAGAACGAAAAGGACATTTTCGGAGACACCCCGGACCGCGTGCTGGACATCATCGAGTCCGTGAACTCGCCCGCCCTGAAAGTTGCATGGGATCCGGCCAACTTCGTCCAGGTTGGCGTCAAGCCCTTCGACGAGGGCTACGCCAAACTCCGTCCCCACCTCGAATACCTGCAGGTCAAGGACGCGCGGTTCGCGGACGGCGTCGTGGTTCCTGCCGGTGAGGGCGACGGCGATCTGCTCCGCACGGTTGAGGCGCTCAAAGCCGACGGTTTTGCGGGCTTCGCCAGTCTGGAGCCGCATCTGGCGGGCGCCCATGGCCTGGGGGGATTCTCGGGCCCCACCGCGTTCGGGATGGCAGCCCGTGCCTTTGCCAAAGTCGTCAACGAAGCAGGAGTGGAAACCAAGTGAGCACCGAAACGTCCAAGTCCACCATCAACGTCGCCATTGCCGGATGCGGCACCATCGGACGCACCCACGCGGCGTCGGTCGCCGCGATCGAGGACCTTCAGGTCACCGCGCTGGTGGATGAGATCACCGAAGCCGCGGATGCCCTGGCCCAGCACATCGAAGACCAGGGCGCCGCCCGGCCAGCCACCTTCCGAAGCCTGGACGAAGCGTTCGCGGGTGCCGACGTCGACCTTGTCATCATCGCGACCCCCAGCGGACTGCACATCGAGCAGGCGCTGGAGGTCCTCAACGCGGGCAAGCATGTGGTGATCGAAAAGCCGCTGGACGTGAACCTGAACCGTGCCGACGAAATCCTGGCGGCAGCCAAAGCGGCGGAAGAGAAGGGGCTGGTGGCCAGTGTCATCAGCCAGCACCGTTTCGACCCGGCATCCATTGTGGTGGACGAGGCCCGACGCGCCGGACGCTTTGGGCGACTGACTTCGGCGATTGCCTCGGTGAGCTGGTACCGCAGCCAGGGCTACTACGACTCCGGAGCGTGGCGCGGCACCTGGGCCATGGACGGTGGCGGGGCGGTGATGAACCAGGGCGTCCACACCGTAGACCTTCTTCTGTGGTTCCTTGGCACCCCGGTGGAAATCAGTGCAAAGACCGCCCTCCTGGCACATACAGGAGTCGAGGTGGAGGACACCGCCGTGGCCACCGTGACGTTCGAATCAGGTGCCCTGGCAGTACTCCACGCAACCACTGCCGCGTACCCTGGGCTCAGCGTCAGGCTGCAGGTCATGGGCAGCATGGGCTCGGCTGTGATCGACAGCGACAACCTCCAGTTCTTCCACGCCGCCGCCTCCGAAGAAGAGACGCAGAGCGGGCCCATGGGGATGCCCGGCGCGGGCAACCAGGCGGAGGAGGAGCTGGCCAAGTTCCCCGATCCGGCGCCGCAAGCCAACCTCGACCCCACTGTCTACCCGGCCGGCCACATCCGCCAGTACCGCGACGTAGTCGAAGCGATCCGGAACAGCCGTCCTGCAGGCGTCACCATCGAGGACGCCGTGCGGGCGTTGGCCACCGTGCGGGCCCTGTACGTTTCGGCCACGCTCGGCCAGCCCGTCCTCATAGCCGATGTGGTTGCGGGCAAGTACAACGACGTTGAGGTGCGAACCGGCAACGGCCACTTCGAGGAGGTCAGCGCATGAAATTCTCTGTCTTCACGGCATCGACGCCGGACTGGACTCCGCAGGAAGCCGCCACCGAGCTCGCAGCGCAGGGTTGGCACGGCATCGAATGGCGCGTCACCGACCAGGCCGAATCGCCGGAGCCCGGCTTTTGGGCGGGCAACAAGGCAACCTGGCCGATGACCGGCCTTGAGGATTCACTGCCTGGGATTGCCCGGCTCACAGCCGACGCCGGCCTTGAGTACTCGGGCCTGGGCGGGTACGCCCGCTGCGACAACCACGACGACGTCGAGCGCGTCCTGGCTGCGACCGCCGCCTTGGGTGCCCGCCAGGTCAGGGTCAACGTCCTGCCGTTGGGCAACTCCACCATGGGCGGGGGCGAGCCCAGCGGCCTGTCCTACCCGGACTTGTTTGCAGCCACCCGCGAGCACTACGAGTGGGTTGCCGGCCGAGCCGCCCACCATGGAGTCAAGGCACTCGTTGAGCTGCACCACGGCACGGTCACCTCATCCGCCTCAGCTGCCCGCCGCCTTCTGGAGGGCCTGGATCCCCAGCACGTGGGCGTCATCCATGACCTCGGCAACCTGTTGATCGAAGGCTGGGAGTCTCCGCTGCCTGCCCTCGAACTCCTGGGACCGTACCTTGCGCACGTCCACGTGAAGAATGCGCGCTGGGTCCTGACGGGGGAGCGGGACGAGTCCGGAGCGGCAGTCTGGGTCAACGAGTGGGCACCGCTGGCTGAAGGCCAGGGGAGCGTCCTGGCGTACTTCAAGGCGCTCGCCGAGGTCGGTTACGACGAGTGGGTGACTGTGGAGGACTTCTCCACCGACCTTCCGCTGGCCGAGCGTACCGCAGGCAACCTCCAGTACTTGCGCCGGGTGGCAGAGCTGGCCGGACTGACCGTTCCTGCCAGGGCCGACCTCTCCGCCGGTTCCACCTCGAAAGGCTGATCCATGTCCGAATCCCTTGCCACCCACCCCGACCGCCTGCTCCCGGCGGACCCGGGGACGCGCAGCATCGCGCGTGCCTTGCTGGAGCGGGTCCAGGACCTGCCCATCATTTCCCCGCACGGCCATGTGGACGCGGCCGTCATCGAGCAGAACACGCCCTTCCCGGATCCGGCCGCTTTGCTGGTCACCCCCGACCATTACGTCACCCGGCTGATCCACGCTTCCGGAGTTCCGCTGGACAAGCTCCAGCCCCAGGCAGGGGCGCGCAACATCTGGCGGTCCTTCTGCGAGGCCTGGCCATTGTTCGACGGCACCGCGTCCGGGTACTGGCTGCGGACCCAGTTCGAGTCGGTGTTCGGGTGGCAGGGTGAGCTGTCCGCAGCTACGGCGGACGCCAGTTTCGACGCCATTTCCGCCAAGCTCGCGGAACCCGGGTTCCGCCCCCGTGAGCTGTTCAAGGACTTCAACATCGAGGTCCTTGCCACCACGGACGATCCCCTGGACAGCCTGGACAGCCACCGGGCGCTCGCTGCCGACCCGTCATTCCACGGCCGCGTACTGCCCACCTTCCGCCCGGACGCGTACATCAACATCGCGCACCCGGCGTGGCAGGCCAACGTGGAACGGCTCATCGCAGAAGCGTCCGACGGCGGCAGCGGCTACCGGGGCTACCTCACCGCCCTGGAAAACCGCCGCCGGTACTTCGTGGACCACGGAGCAGTCTCCGCAGACCACGGCGTGAGGACACCGGCGACCCTCAAGCTGGACGAGGCCGACGCTGCTGCCTTGTTCGACAAGGCAGTTTCCGGACAGGCAAACGCCCAGGACCGGGACGCGTTCGAGGCCCACATGATGTACCAGATGGCGCGGATGTCGGTGGAAGACGGCCTGGTGATGACCATTCATCCGGGCTCCTACCGCAACCACCACCAGCCCACCTTCGAAGCCTTTGGAGCGGACACGGGCCACGACATCCCGTTCGCGGTCAATTACACCGAGGCCGTCCGCCCGCTCCTGCAGGACTTCGGCACGGCCAAGGACTTCCACCTGGTGCTCTTTACCCTGGACGAGACCGTCTTTTCCCGTGAACTCGCACCGCTTGCGGGGTTCTACCCCTCGGTCTACATCGGGGCCCCGTGGTGGTTCCTGGACGCGCCCGACGCCATGCTTCGCTTCCGCTCGGCCGTCACGGAAACCGCTGGCTTCTCCCGTTCTTCCGGGTTCATCGATGACACGCGGGCTTTCTGCTCCATCCCTGCCCGGCACGACGCTTCCCGCAGGATCGAAGCCTCGTTCCTGGCGCGGCTGGTTGCCGAGCACCGCATCAGCGAGGACCGCGCGCACGAGCTGATTGTCGACGTCGTCGATTCTTCCCCGCGAAGGGTCTTCAAGCTATGAGTGCCGACCAGGGACCGCCCCGGCTCACCCGGGCCGCCGCGTTTCCGGGGCTGGCCGCGCCCCCTGTCCGGATGGTGCATCTGGGCCTCGGCGCGTTCCACCGCTCCCACCAGGCCTGGTACACGCAGCACGCCGGAGACGCGGCCGAGTGGGGCATTGCGGCGTTCACCGGGCGCCGGCCCGACGCCGCGGATGTCCTGGCCGAACAGGACGGCGTGTTCACCGTAGTGGAGAGGTCGGGCGCGGGAGATGCGTTTGAAGTCGTCGGCAGCATCGTCGAAGCTGTGGATGGCGCGAACGCCCACCGGCTCGCGGAGCTCGTGGCCGCGCCCGGCACGGCGGTTGTCACCTTGACCATCACGGAAGCTGCCTATGCGGCAACCGGCGGGAACACCCCGCTGGCCCGCCTGGTTACGGCGCTGGCCGCCCGCAGGGACGCCGGGGCCGGTCCGATCGCCGTCGTCAGTTGTGACAACCTGGCAGACAACGGCGCAGTTGCGCGCAAGGCTGTGCTGGCCATCGCCGAAGCGGTGGAGCCGGCACTGGCCGAATGGATCAGTACGCAGGTGAGCTTCGTTGGCACCTCCGTGGACCGCATAACGCCGCGGACCACGCCGGACGACCTTAAGGAAGTGGCCGAACAGTGCGGATACCTGGACGAGGCCGCCGTGGTGGCCGAACCCTTCAGCAACTGGGTCCTGAGCGGTGACTTTCCAGGCGGACGTCCGCGCTGGGAAGATGCCGGCGCAATTTTCGTGGACGACATCGAGCCGTACGAGAACCGCAAGCTCTGGTTGCTCAACGGGGCGCATTCCATCCTCGCCTACGCGGGACTGGTCCGGGGCCATTCGACCGTGGCAGACGCCCTGTCCGACGAGGTCTGCCGCTCGGCGGTGGAGTCGTTCTGGGATGAGGCTGCCCGCCACCTGCCGGACGAAGGCCTGGACATTCCCGGCTATCGACAAGCCCTGCTGGAACGCTTCGGCAATTCGCGGATTGCCCACCACCTGACCCAGATTGCCATGGACGGAACCACCAAGTTGCGCATGCGCTCCTTGCCCGTGCTGGCGGCCGAAAGAGCCGAAGGCCGGGCCGGATCCGGTGCTGCCCGCATGATCGCGGCCTGGATTGCGTATGTGTCCTCCACGGACGGTTTCCAGGACCCCCTGGCCGACGACATCCGAACCGCAAAAACGCACGACGGCGAACAACGCACCGCAGCGCTGCTGGCGCTCATCAGCCCTGACCTCGCCGGAGACAGTGCCCTCGTTTCCGATATCCACCGGCAGCAGGACGACGTTGCCGCTGCCAGTACCCACGCATAGACCCCTGGAAGGAATGCCACACCCATGAAAATCATTGCCGCTGAAGTCTTCGTGACCAGCCCTACCCGCAACTTCGTCACCCTCCGCATCACCACCGAAGACGGTGTGACAGGCATCGGTGACGCGACGCTCAACGGCCGGGAACTGGCTGTGGCCGCCTACCTGAAGGAGCACGTGGCGCAGCTGCTCATCGGCAAGGATCCCCACCGGATCGAGGACACCTGGCAGTTCCTATACCGCAGCTCCTACTGGCGCCGGGGCCCGGTCACGATGGCGGCGATTGCCGCCGTCGACATGGCGTTGTGGGACATCAAGGGCAAGGTGGCCGGGCTGCCGGTGTACCAGCTGCTGGGCGGCGCTTCCAGGAACGGGCTGCGCGCTTATGGTCACGCATCGGGTTCTGACATTCCGTCGCTCTTTGACTCGGTCCGCGAGCACCTGGAGCTGGGCTACAAGTCCATCCGCATCCAGACCGCGATTCCCGGCATCAAGGCCGTATACGGTGTTGCCGCGCAGGCCCAGGCCTCGGGGGAGCGGTACGACTACGAACCCGCCGGCCGCGGCGCGTTCCCCCTTGAGGAGGACTGGGACACCCGCGCCTACCTCCGCCACCTGCCCACAGTGTTTGAAGCCGTGCGCAACGAGTTCGGCCCCGAAATCCCCTTGCTGCACGACGGCCACCACCGCATGACCCCCATCCAGGCCGCCAAGCTCGGAAAGGCCTTGGAACCGTACGACCTCTTCTGGCTTGAGGACTGCACCCCGGCCGAGAACCAAGAGGGACTGCGCCTGGTCCGCCAGCACACCACCACCCCGCTGGCCATCGGCGAAATCTTCAACACCGTGTTCGATTTCCAGACCCTCATCAAGGAACAGCTGATCGACTACGTCCGTGCCGCCTCCACGCACTTCGGTGGCATTTCACCGTTGAAGAAGGTCATGGACTTCGCCGCGCAGTACCAGATCAAGTCCGGCTTCCACGGGCCCACGGACATCTCCCCGGTGGGCTTCGCCGCCCAGCTGCACGTCGGCCTGGCCATCCACAACTACGGCATCCAGGAGTACATGCAGCACTCGGACAAGACCAACGAGGTCTTCGAGCAGTCCATGACCTTCACCGACGGCTACCTGCACCCGGGCGACAACCCGGGCCTCGGCGTCGAATTCAACGAAGAAGCCGCTGCCGCCTACCCGTACCAGCAGGCCTACCTCCCCTACAACCGCCTTGTTGATGGCACGGTCCATGACTGGTAAGCCGCTCCATGTTGTGGTGATGGGCGTCGCCGGTTGTGGGAAAAGCACGGTCGGCGCCGCCCTCGCCGAACGGCTCGGCGCGGAATTCCTCGACGGCGATGCGCTGCATCCGCAGTCGAACATCGACAAGATGGCCTCCGGTACTCCGCTTAACGACGGCGACCGGGCGCCGTGGCTGGCCGAGATCGGCAGGCGACTCTCGGCGTCGGACGCTCCCTTGGTGATCGCGTGCAGCGCGCTCAAGCGCGCCTACCGCGACATCATCCGCGGGGGTGACGCATCCGTGGTGTTCGTGCACCTGCACGGAGCCCGGGAACTGGTCAGCGAACGCATGAATTCCCGGCCAGGGCACTTCATGCCGGCTGCCTTGCTCGATTCCCAGCTGGCCACCCTCGAACCCCTGCAGGAGGACGAAGCCGGAATCGCCGCGGACATTACCTCTCCGGTGGAGGTCATCGTCAGCGACGTGCAGGCATCCCTGGAGGGGTCCCTGCTCCAGGCCTAGGGGCCGAAAGCCCGGCACTGCCACGACGGCGGTGCCGGGCTTTTCTGCGTCCGGACGGCGGCGAGGGGTATTGTGAACGCTAACAACGTTGTAAATCAAGTACTCTTGGCAGGCTAATGAGCTGCAATCATTTTGTGATGCGCAGCACTTGACCCGTTGCATTGTTAGCGTTCACAATGGCATTCGCAATACGTTTTCACTGGCTTGTGCAGCCCCCAGCACGCAGGCCACACCCAGCTTCACCGTGCCGGATGCGCAGATGCTCCGGCTGCATCAGAGTTCGCGGCATTGTTGCCGCGGAAGGAGAGCATCGTGAGATTGAAAAAACTCCTGGGCGCCGTAGCGGTTGTCCTGACCTTGACCGTCGGAGCCACAGGCTGCGGCAGCCGTGGAGGCGCAGCGGAGTCCTCCAGCAGCGCAAAACCCAGCGATTCGCTGGTAGGCATTTCGATGCCGACGCAGACGTCGGAGCGTTGGATCGCCGACGGCGCCAACGTTGAGAAGTCCCTGAAGGACCTGGGCTACAAGACGGACCTGCAGTTCGCCAACGATGACATCCCCACGCAGGTTTCCCAGATCGAGAACATGCTGACCAAGGGTGCCAAGGCCCTCATCATCGCGGCCATTGATGGCACCACGCTGACGGATGTCCTGGCCAAGGCCAAGGAGCAGAACGTCAAGGTCATCGCCTACGACCGCCTCATCAACGGCACCCCGAACGTGGACTACTACACCACGTTCGACAACTACACCGTAGGCGTCCAGCAGGCCACGTCACTGCTGACCGGCCTGGGACTGGTCGACGCCAGCGGCAACAAGGTAGAGGGCAAGGGCCCGTTCAACGTTGAACTGTTCGCAGGCAGCCCGGATGACAACAACGCCAACTTCTTCTGGACAGGCGCCATGGATACCCTCAAGCCGTACCTGGATGCAGGCACCCTGAAGGTCCCCAGCGGCCAGACCAAGTTCGAGCAGGCAGCCATCCTCCGCTGGCAGGCACCCGTAGCCCAGAAGCGCATGGAAGACATTCTCACCTCCGCTTACAGCTCCGGCACCAAGCTCGACGGCGTGCTGTCGCCGTACGACGGCCTGTCCATCGGCATCATCTCCGCCCTGACCAGCACGGGAGGCTACTCCACCGGCAAGCTCCCCGTCGTAACCGGCCAGGACGCCGAAAAGGGCTCCGTGAAGTCCATCATCGCCGGCGAGCAGTACTCCACCATCTTCAAGGACACCCGCCAGCTCGGCTCCCAGGCCGTGAAAATGGTGGACGCCGTACTCAAGGGCAACGAGCCGGAAACCAATGACACCAAGACCTACAACAACAAGGTCAAGGTTGTTCCGGCTTACCTTCTGAAGTCCGTCATCATCACCAAGGACAACTACAAGAAGGAACTCATCGACTCGGGCTACTACAAGGAATCCGACATCAAGTAACGACGTCCCACCCTGTGGCCCTGCCGTCCTGTGCCGCACCCTGCATTTACCTGCAGCGCAGCCCGGCGGGGCCACAGTACCCCCAGAGCCTGTCGAGTCCTCGGCCCGGCCAAGTTTTCAAGCAGTCAGCGGGAATTGACGATGAACGTACCTATTCTTCAAATGCGAGGAATCACCAAAACTTTCCCCGGTGTAAAAGCCCTTCAGGACGTCACACTGGACGTCAACCGAGGTGAGGTTCACGCCATTTGCGGTGAGAACGGCGCCGGGAAATCCACCCTGATGAAGGTGTTGTCCGGCGTCTACGCGCACAACACCTTCGATGGCGACATTCTGTTCGAGAATGAACCCTGCGAGTTTTCCAGCATCACGGACAGCGAGAAGCGCGGGATCGTGATCATCCACCAGGAACTGGCGTTGAGCCCTTATCTCTCGATTGCCGAGAACATCTACCTCGGCAACGAGCAGGCCAGGAACGGTTGGGTGGACTGGCGCAAGACCAACCTGGAAGCTGCCAAACTGCTGGCCCGCGTCGGCCTGAGCGAGAACCCCGTTACGCCCATCCAGCACATCAGCGTGGGCAAACAGCAACTGGTGGAGATTGCCAAGGCACTGTCCAAAGAAGTGAAGCTGCTCATCCTGGATGAGCCCACCGCAGCCCTGAACGACGAAGACTCAGACCACCTGCTGGACCTCATCCTGCACCTCAAAGGCCAGGGCGTTACCAGCATCATCATCAGCCACAAGCTCAACGAGATCCGCAAAGTGGCCGACGCCGTCACCATCATCCGTGACGGGAAGTCCATCGAGACGCTGCGCCTGGACCAGGGCCAGATCACGCAGGAACGTATTATCCGCGGCATGGTGGGACGCGACCTCGAAAGCCTCTATCCGGACCGCACCCCCAACATCGGCGAAGAAGTCCTGCGCATCGAAGATTGGACGGTCCTGCACCCGCAGGACCACTCGCGGACCGTCGTCAGCAATGCCAACCTGAAGGTCCACAAGGGCGAGGTCGTTGGCCTGGCCGGACTCATGGGCGCTGGCCGCACCGAGCTGGCCATGAGTGTTTTCGGAAGGACCTATGGGCGTGCTGTCTCCGGCAAGGTCTACAAGTACGGCAAGGAGATCAACACCTCCACGGTTTCGGACGCGATCGACCACGGCATTGCCTACGCCACCGAGGACCGGAAGCACTACGGCCTGAACCTGATCGAGGACATCAAGCGGAACATTTCCATGGCCGCCCTGGGCAAGCTGGCCAAGCGCGGCTGGGTGGACGGGAACCAGGAAACCACGGTGGCCAACCACTACCGGAAGAGCATGAACATCAAGGCTCCCTCGGTTGCTGCCATCACCGGCAAGCTCTCGGGCGGAAACCAGCAAAAAGTAGTGCTCAGCAAGTGGATGTTCTCCGATCCCGACGTGCTGATCCTGGACGAACCCACACGCGGAATCGACGTCGGCGCCAAGTTCGAGATCTACACGATCATCGCCGAACTGGCCGCATCCGGGAAAGCGGTCATCGTGATCTCCTCCGAATTGCCGGAGCTCCTGGGCATCTGCGACAGGATCTACACGCTCTCCGCGGGCCGCATCACCGGCGAGGTCCCCATCGCCGAGGCCACGCAGGAAACCCTCATGCACTACATGACTCAAGAGAAGGAATAGCCACCATGTCCGCCCTACGAGAATCCCTTGGCTTCCTCACAAGCCGCCTCCGCCAGGTTGGCATCTTCGTCGCCCTGATCCTGATCGTCATCCTCTTCCAGGTCCTCACCGACGGCATCCTCCTTGAGCCGCAGAATGTGACCAACCTGGTGGTCCAGAACAGCTACATCCTGATCCTCGCCATTGGCATGGTGATGGTCATCATCGCCGGCCACATCGACCTTTCTGTCGGCTCCATCGCGGGCTTCATTGGCGCTGTGGCAGGTGTCATGATCGTGCACTGGGGTTGGGCCTGGTGGCTCGCCATCCCGGCGTGCCTCCTGGTCGGTGCCTTGGTGGGTGCGTGGCAGGGGTACTGGATCGCCTACGTGGGCATCCCCGCCTTCATCGTCACCCTGGCCGGCATGCTGATCTTCCGCGGTTTGACGCTGATCACCCTCAAGAACCAGCAAATCACCCCGTTCCCGAACGAACTTCGTGCCTTGGGTGGCGGCTTCCTTCCGGACATCTCCGGTGGCACGTCCGTCCTTGAATGGCTGACAGTGATCCTGGGTGTTGGCGGCACGGCAGCCATCCTTTTCCAGGCGCTGAAGGAACGCCGGGTCCGCCGCAAGTTCAACCTCGAGAACGAGCCAATGGCCTGGTTCGCCGTCAAGAACGGTTTCATCGCCGTCTTGATGCTTATCATCACCTTCCTCCTGGCCAGCTACCGCGGAACCCCGATTGTCCTAATCGTGCTCGCAGCCCTGGTGATTCTGTATTCGGCCTTGATGAACAACAGCATCTTTGGCCGCCACACCTACGCCATCGGTGGCAACCTCCACGCCGCCGAACTGTCCGGCATCAAGACCAAGAAAGTTACCTTCCGGCTCTTCGTGAACATGGGTGTCCTCGCAGCACTGGCCGGATTGGTGTTCACCGCACGCCTGAACTCAGCACAGCCGGCCGGTGGTACCGGGTTCGAGCTGGACTCGATTGCGGCGGCGTTCATCGGTGGCGCAGCTGTCCAGGGCGGTATCGGTACGGTAGCGGGGGCCATGATCGGTGGCCTGATCATGGGTGTCCTGAACAACGGTATGTCCATCCTCGGCCTCGGCACTGACTACCAGCAGCTCATCAAGGGCCTGGTGCTCCTGTTGGCCGTCGGCTTCGACATCTTCAACAAGAACCGGACCGGTGCCGGTGGAGGATCCGGTATGGGACGCCGCTTCAAGTGGAAGACCACGCCTCCAGCGACCCAAACGGCCCCCGCGTCAAAAGCGGAGCCTGTGGGCGTCGACGCGAAGTAGCGTCCGATGCCACGCGGCGATCAGTCGCTTCCAGCGCGGCCCCGGGTACTGCCCGGGGCCGCGCCCGATTCTGCTCCCCGGCCCCCGGTCATGGGGGATGTCGCCAAGATGGCCGGCGTCTCGCACCAAACGGTTTCGCGGGTCCTGAACAACCACCCGAACGTCAGCAACAACACCAGGGAGCGGGTGGAGGCCGCGATAGCCCGGCTCGGCTATCGCCGGAACACGGCTGCCCGAAGCCTGGTGACGCGGCGATCCCGAACCATAGGTGTCCTGGCCTGCGAAACAGGGCAGTTCGGGCCGGCCAACACACTCCTTGGGGTTGAGCAGGCGGGCAGGGAAGCCGGATATTTCGTCAGCATCGCAAGCCTGCGCGAAGTGACCAGCGAAAGCATCAACGACGCCATGGCGCATTTCAGCGGCCAATCAGTGGATGGCATTGTCATCCTGGTCCCGCATCCAGATGTCCTCGCAGCTTTGCGCGACGTCTCAGTTCAAATGCCCATCGTGGCGGTGGGTGCCGGTGCGGGCAACCCGTTGAAGGGGGCATCCCTCAACCAGCGATTGGGCGCGCGGCTGGCCGTGGAGCACCTGATAGGACTGGGACATCGCAGCATCGCGCATATCTCCGGCCCAACGCACTGGATCGACGCCGCGGAACGCATCGAAGGCTGGCGCGAGGCACTGGCGACGGCGGGACTTGACGCGGACGTTCTGCTGCAGGGCGCCTGGGATGCCGCGTCCGGTTACCGGGCCGGTCAGGAGCTTCTCCAGCACGACGCCGTGACTGCCGTCTTCGTGGCGAACGACCAGATGGCCGTCGGGGTTCTCCGCGCGGTCCAGGAAGCCGGACGCCAGGTGCCCGGCGACATCAGCGTGGTGGGATACGACGACCAGCCGGAAGCCGGGTTCTTCATGCCGCCGCTGACAACCATCAAACAGGACTTTGAAGAACTCGGGCGCAAATGCATGGAGGAGATGCTGCATCAACTGGAAGGAGAGGCCGGATCCCAGGACCAGATCGTGGATCCGCGCCTGGTCATCCGGGCCACCACGGCGGCGCCGTCACACTGAACTCCTGCGCACCAATCCCGGCACACTAAACTAGGAGCCATGACTTCCTCGCCTGACACCTCAGCTGCCCGTGCCCGCCTTCTTGAACTCATCAAAGAGCTGGCGGTGGTCCGCGGCAAGGTGATCCTCTCCAGCGGCAAGGAAGCCGACTACTACATCGATCTCCGCCGCATCACCTTGCACCACGAGGCCTCCAAGCTGGTGGGCCAGGTCATGTTGGCAATGATCGACGACGCCGGTGTCCAGGTTGAGTGCGCGGGCGGACTCACCATGGGTGCCGACCCCGTCGGTACCGCTGTGATGCACGCTGCGGCCGACGCCGGCCGTGCCGTGGATGCCTTCGTTGTCCGCAAGGCCCAGAAGTCCTACGGCATGGGCCGCCAGGTGGAAGGCCCCTCGGTTGAAGGACGCAATGTTGTGGTCCTCGAAGACACCTCCACCACCGGCGGGTCGGCACTGACCGCCGTCGAAGGTGTCCGGAAGGCGGGCGGCAACGTGGTGGCCGTCGCCGTGATCGTGGACCGCGACACCGGCGCGAAAGAGAAGATCGAAGCCGAAACCGGCGTTCCGTACCTCTTCGCTTTCGGCAAGGACGAACTCGGCCTCAACTAGCCCCGGGTTGAGGCCTATGCTTGCTGCGTGGACGTTCAAGTAGGGAAGCTCACGGCGCCGCCGGAGGTGAACGAAACCCCTCCGGCACCCGTCCTTCCGGAACCGGACAAGGAACAGGATCCGGCCTCATGGGCCAGGATCCTGCCTTACGCTGCCCGGCTCAAAAAGACTTCGCGCCGCAACTTCCTCACTTACGCCGGCATCTCGGCGGCGCTTGCCGGAGACATGCTCTTTACGCGCCGTGTGCAAGCGGAGCGCCGGGCCACCAAAATACTGCGTGTCCCCGACCCGTACTCGGACCTGTACTTCCCCAAAGCAAGTTGGATCCTGTTTCCCGGCTACAAGACCAGCTGGGAAGAGGCCCAGTGGATCCTCAACTCGCTGCGTCCTGCCCTCCACCAGCGTGCCCGCCTTGCCGCCGTCGGGTATTCAAACCTGGGCCTCGACGTGGACGAGGTGGTCCGCGAAATCATCCTGCATGTCCGCGAGCTGGGACTGGAAAAGCTGTACTTTTACGGGCACAGTTTCGGCGGCATGCTCGCTACCCAGGTTGCCGCACGCTTGCTGGAACTGCACGGTGTGGAGACGCAGGTGATAGTCCTGGATTCGAGTCCATTCAGCCGTGCGGACGTCCTGGACCAAAGCTGGTTCGACGGCGTCGTGTTCCTTTACGAGAATGGGTTCCGCATTCCGTCGGTGCTGCGCGGAGGCTATGAGCTGGGGGAGCGCGTGGTCCACAAAGACGAGCGCACCTGGCGGCAAATCCTGGATCAAACCATGGAGCAGCTGTCCCCCATTGCTCCGTCCAGCGTCCTGATCCAGACGGAGTCGGCGTATATCTACCACTTTGATGGTTTGCGGTTCGCGGGCAAGATCGGCGGGGCCAAGATGGCGTTCATGGGCAACGCCCAGGACGGCACCGTGGACTACGAATCAGCGCGCGCAGGCTGGAGCAAGGTTTTCGGCGCCAACATGGTGATGCCTACGCTCAGCACAGAGGGCGCCCGGCCCGCGCACGCCAGCCCCCAGTGGAACGGTGGTGTATACCGGCCGTTGCTGGAACAGGTCCAAAATGAGCTCCTGCCCCTGCCGCCCGAGCCGGAGGAGCCCGCCTACCGTGAGCCCAACGGCAAGGTGATCAGGCCTGCCTAGCGGCAGCACGCGTGAAGGTCACCACAGCTTGAGCTCATCGCAGCGCGTCAATTTCGACGCCGGTCAGGCCCGCCTCGTGCAGGAACCCGCCGACGTCCCCGAATTCCTTCGCAAATCCAGCCAGGAAATGCCTCATTGCGGCTTCAGGGCTCTGCAGGATCATCAGGTCCGGGCTGAAATACTCCGCTGGCGTCGAGGGGACGCTAAGGCGCCATGTTTCGGCCATGATTCTCAGGACGTCCGGCAGGTTCGTGGTGGTTGCCGCGTAGTCAGCCACCACTGCTTCTTCGGTGCCACCCGCCGCCAAGAGCGCGATAGCGGACACCACGCCGGTCCTGTCCTTGCCCAATGAGCAGTGCACCAACGTTCGTTTGCCGCGCGCCACAGGCCTCAGGGCATCAGCCACCCAGGCGGGCCGAAGCCGGATCCACGCCAAGTACAGCTCGCCCAGGTCCTCGGCAGTTTCCACCGCCTGGAGCGACCCGGCAATGGCGTTTGGGTCCAGCGGGTTGTTGATGAGTTCGACGGCGGGCGCGACTGCCGCGGAAGGCGCGCGTCCGCCGTCGTGATTCACGTCGTCCGGGACCAGCCACGGAACGAGAGACCGTTCCAGATCGCTGCGCAGGTCAACGATGGCCTGAATGCCGTGCTCCGACAGGAAAGCTGACGTCGCAGCGGCATCCAAGCCGAACGGCTGGCTCCCCCTGAGGATCCGTCCCCCGGCGAGGGGACGCAGATTGAGCACAGCCATGGTTGTCCTTCTTAGATCTGGCTCTTGAGGTCGGCCACGGAGTTGAGGATCTGGTTCGGCCGGAACGGGAAGGAAACGATCTCTTCGCGCTGCGTAATGCCGCTGAGCACCAGGACCGTGTGCAGGCCTGCTTCCATGCCCGCAATGATGTCCGTGTCCATGCGGTCGCCGATCATGGCCGTGGTCTCGGAGTGGGCGTCGATCCTGTTCATGGCCGAGCGGAACATCATGGGGTTGGGCTTTCCCACAACGTACGGTTCGCGGCCGGTGGCCTTGGTGATCATGGCTGCGATGGCGCCGGTCGCGGGCATGGGGCCGTCCTTGGAGGGGCCGGTGGCGTCCGGGTTGGTGGCGATGAAGCGGGCGCCGGCCAGGATGTGCCGGACGGCCATGGTGATCGCTTCGAAGGAGTAGGTGCGGGTCTCGCCGAGGACCACGAAATCGGGTTCGGTATCCGTGAGGATGAACCCGGCCTCGTGGAGGGCGGTGGTGAGGCCGGCTTCGCCAATGGTGTAGGCGCGGTTTCCCGAATCCGATGACTGGACCTGGTCCTTGAGGAACTGGGCCGTGGCCAGCGCCGAGGTCCAGATGTTCTCCTCCGGGACTTCCAGCCCGGACGCCCGCAGACGGGCAGCGAGGTCCCGGGGAGTGAAGATGGAGTTGTTGGTCAGCACCAGGAAGCGCTTGGATGTATCCACCCAGCGCTGGATGAGCTCCGCTGCGCCGGGGATCGCCTGGTTTTCATGCACCAGGACACCGTCCATGTCCGTGAGCCAGCATTCGATCTCGTGGCCGTTGCGGTAAACCGATGTGGACGTCTGGGGCGTGGATTCTTCTGCCATATTTACCTCCGGCTGGGGTTGTTCATGCACTGTCACCCAGTCTTTCATTATTCGGGCGTGGGGACATCCTGGTTTCTAACAGGCAAGCACGGGGAGCCTGAAAACAGCAGGTCCGAAGCGGTACCGCCAGCTGCCCTAGTCGGCTTTCACTTATAAATGAAAGAGAGTATCGTGGAGGAAGGCTAGCAAAGATGAGGAGAAGCCGGTGACAGCGATCATGCTTACTCGGACCGATGTTCTCGTGACGGACGAAGAACTTACGACCGTTCGCCGCGAGGTCGAATCGACTCCTGCGGGGCTGGCAGGTTTCGCAGCCGTCATGACTGACGGCACCACTCGCCAGCTTCCCCCTGAACTGTCCGCGATCATTGACAAGGCTTTCCACGCTCTCGCTATGAACGGGAGTGTCACCGTGGGGACTCTTCCTGATGAACTCACAAGCAACACCGCCGCTGAAGTCTTAGGCGTCTCTCGTCCAACGCTGCTGAAGCTCGCGAGGGACGGAGAAATCGAATCATTCAAAGTTCGTACCCATACCCGGTTCAAGAGGGATGCGGTTCTGGCATTCAAGGCGAAGAGGGAAGAATCCCGTCGCGCAGCATTTGCTAAGCTGCGGGAACTTGAGGACCAAATCGACGATCTGGACTAAGTCCACAGGATAAGCATTCACGTTGGGACATAGCGCAAACTAGTGCCATGGCCCAACGTGTTTTTGTCGATGCAAACGTGCTTTTTAGCAGAACCCTCCGCGACTGGCTTTTTCTTTTACGTATCGAATCCAACGGCGGAATGTTCCAGTTGCACACCACTTGGGATGTCATTGCAGAGGCGGGTGCACGGCTTCGCGATGAGTATCCCAACACGTCCGGCGATTTACTCGCAGGCTTGATGAAAAAAATCCAAGAGTGCGTTGATGAAGTAGTAACGGCGTTTCCGGGCGGTCCCGTCGAGGGGATCGCTGACGAGGGAGACTGGCACGTTCACCATGCGGCTGAAGCTTGCAGAGCCCATGTGCTCCTGACTGATGACACCGGGTTCGAATCGGATGACTCCCATTACGAGGTCTACACCTGTGATGATTTCTTTCTTGAAGTGGGACGTTCAGCACCGGATGTGGTCAAACGTGTTGTTGAAACGCAGGCACTTTACTGGTCGAGGAGAAGTGGAAAGCAGCTTCCGGATGCACTGCGCGACGCCGGGTGCTTGGAATTCGCGGATGTTGTTTTGGGGTTCCTCAAAGAAATCGCTGCACGGTAGTTGTAGTCCGACGTAGTTGTGCTCGCGAGAAGAAGGGACCGTGATCGGTGGGTAGTTCTGCCCATGCGGGATCGCGCTTATGACTTGTGCTGACCTCGGTGACCTGAACTACGCTTGTGGCTGCGCGGGCCGGGCAAACGCCGTGGGTCGGGGGATCGACACGGCGTGTTTTGAAATCGTTCCGCTTCAGCAGGTCCCTCGTTCCGGATAGACCACCGGTGTTGTCCGCAAGGATGCTCCGGTGCCCACAGCATGTGAAAGGGCCTTGCTATGAGCAACAACAACGGCACACCCCAGCCTCCCTACAATCCGGACGGGGTACCCCAGCCGCGCTATGACACAGGCAAGGGCCAGTACCGGCAATACCAGCCGGGGCAGACGCAGGCCATGTACCAGCCGGAAGCTGAGCAGGGCCAGCCGCAGGACGCGCCGACCCAGGCTTTTCCGGCCCAGCACAACCCGACCCAGGCCTTTCCCGTGCAGCAGGGCCAGCCTGTCAACAACCCCGACGGCCAGTACGCTGAGACCGTCCACCGCTATCCCCAAGCGGATCAGGGCCAGCCCGGCTACCCCGGCTACCCCGCCGGGCCGGGCTACCCCGGCCAGCCCACCGGACCCGGCCACAACCCGGGCGACCACAACAAAAAGTCCCTCTTCTTCATCCTGGGTGGAGTCGCCGTCGTCGTGATTATTGCGCTGGTGGTGGCGTTCACGTGGTTGATTCCGTCGATGACCAAGCCAACAGCGGTGGAATCGCCGTCGGTGACGTCCTCGGATAAGGCGTCCGACGCCGCTGCCGAACCGACTGCTGAGGGGGAGCCCTCCCCTGACGACGTGCCGCCCACGGAACTGCCCGCCGGGGTCATCCCGCTGCCGGCAACATGGGAAGAGCTCGCCGGCCCGAGCAACGTCCCGGCCGACGGCGACCCCTTGTTCAGCAAGTGGGTCACGGGTGAATCGTCCTTCCAGTACTTGGCCGAGTGGACCCACGACGAGTCGTTCGGCATCACCAAGGACCCGAGTACCGGTGAAGAAATCCAGAAGCGTGCCCAGGGCACAGTGGAGACCGACGGAGACGGCATCGCGCTCGCCTACGCGTTCTTCGCTGAGTCGGAGGAAGGCAAGTTCGGCAAGGACCCGGCCGAAATCAGGAAGGCGCTGGCGGACATCGAGGCCCGCTACAAGGGCATGACGGCCACTGAACTGCCGCAGAACCTGGTGGGCCACAAGTGCGCGTCAGACTTCAAGACCACCATGCCGGAGATCCGTGAGTTCCGTCGGGGGGAGGCCGTGGTCATTGGCTTCACCTGCACCAACGCCCGCGGCGAAGCCATCCAGGCCGTGAACCTGTTCTCGGTGACTCCCTGGGGAACCCCGCAGATGCTCGGCGTCAGTGGGCACAAGGAATATTGGGATGCTCACCCGGGGCTCTTCGAGCAGCTGGGCAACTCGTACCGCATCAACAAGTGGAAGATGGGCTAGGTCCCAGCTTTGGGGCCTGTTGGGCAGGGCTAAAGTTGAGGGGTGACTGACCTTCCCCACAACACAGCCCTGCCCACCCCTGCCGAAACCCCCGTCGGGACCACAGCGGAAGGCGAGGCCGAGGCGAAAGCGGAGGTCGGCGTCGGGCCTTGGGAAGGCGAGTGGCCGGAAGGCGGGCACTGGGACCCGGACCTGTTGAGGGATGGTGACCGGCGCAATGTGGTGGACAAGTACCGGTACTGGAAGCACGAGGCGATCGTCGCCGACCTGGACTCCAAGCGGCACGAATTCCACATCGCCATCGAGAACTGGCAGCACGACCTCAATATCGGCACGGTTGTCCGCACCGCGAACGCCTTCCTCGCCAAGGAGGTCCACATCATCGGACGACGGCGATGGAACCGGCGCGGGGCGATGGTCACCGACCGCTACCAGCACGTCCGCCACCACCCAACGGTTGAGGATTTCGTCCAGTGGGCGGAGGGGGAAGGGCTGGCTGTGATCGGCATCGACATCTTCCCGGATTCCGTGCCGCTGGAGACGTACGATCTCCCCGAAAAGTGCGTGCTCGTGTTCGGCCAAGAGGGCCCCGGCCTGACGCCCGAAGTGCACGATGCCGCCGTCGCAACGCTGTCCATTGAGCAGTTCGGCTCCACCCGGTCCATGAACGCGGCGTCGGCTGCGGCCATTGCCATGCACGCGTGGGTGCGCCGGCACGTGTTCCAGCAGCCCGTGTAGATCCCGCCCCGCTGCCCGGCCGCCCGCCCAGTTGGCATTTAATGACAGTCCCAGAGCTCCGGACTGTCATTAAATGCCAACTCGCGGAGCGGCTGCCGGGCAACCTGTGGATAACCACGCGCGACTCTTCCCGGAAGGGCCAGAATGGGGGATGCGCAGGAAAGAGCTACCGGAGCACCTCACAACGGGCTCGTTTTCTGTGCGCGCGTCGGACAAAGCCGGTGTGACCCGGTCACGAACCCTCGCCAAGGACTTGGTGCTGGTTTCCCGCGGGATCCGGATGCCGGCCGCGTCTGTTGCATCCGGGGCAGCTGCGCTGCGGGCGTACACGGACCTGGATGATTCCTCCATTCTGGTCTCGCTTTCGGCAGCAAGGATCTGGGGTATTCCCCTGCCCGGCAACCGGAACGGGGATTGGCGCATCCATCTGGCCCGGCGCGCCGGATTCAGTTTCCCGCGGCGCGTGAACGTGGCGGGCCACCTCCTGACGCTGCTTCCGGACGAGACCGTGGAGTACGACGGCGTCAGGCTCACCTCGCCCGCGCGGACGTGGTTGGACTTGGCTTCGCTGCTGAGTGTGGAGGAGTTGGTGGCTGCCGGCGACCACCTTGTGTGCTCCCACGGTCCGGAGTTCCCTGTTCCCAAGGAAGCGCTCTGCAGCATCGAGGAGCTGACTGAGACCGTGGGCCGCCATCCGGGAATGCGTGGAATCAGGACGGCGCGGGCAGCACTGAAACTCATCCGCGTGGGCGCTGATTCCGCTCCCGAAACACATATGCGCTTGGCCTTGGTCAACGCGAATCTTCCCGAACCCGTACTCAACTACGCGGTCCGGAATCCCTTTGGCCAAGCAGTGCTATGGCCGGACGCCGCCTACCTCGAGTACCGGATCTCGCTCCAATACGACGGCCAACACCACGGCGGCGGGGACCAGCATCTAAGGGATATCGAGCGCCAAGAGAAATCCCTCGCCTATGGCTGGCTGGAAGTCCGGATCTCCAAGCTCGACCTTGAAGGTGAGCGGCCCGCCGTCGTACATAAAGTCCGCCGCGCGCTACAAAGCCGCGGCTGGAAGCCCGGGTGACCTCGGGACGCCGAGTCGGCATTTAATGACAATCCCAAGGGGCCGGATTGTCATTAAATGCCAACTCGGCGGAAGTGTTAAGGCCCCCAGTGACCGGAAACACGGCGTTCCGGCGGATATCGCTAGGATGGGTGCTAGCCGTAAGCGGTCTACTCCAGGGTTACCAACCCACAGACGAATTCAGCATAGGAGTCACCATGCCCATTGCAACCCCAGAGATTTACTCCGAGATGATCGACCGCGCAAAGGCTGGCGGATTCGCTTTCCCCGCGGTCAACGTGACGTCGTCGCAGACTCTGAACGCTGCGATCCGCGGTTTCGCCGAGGCCGAATCCGATGGCATCATCCAGGTTTCCACCGGTGGCGCAGCCTACTGGTCGGGCGCTTCGGTCAAGGACATGGTGGCCGGTTCCCTCGGCTTCGCCGCGTTCGCCCGCGAAGTTGCCAAGAACTACAACGTCAACATCGCCCTGCACACGGACCACTGCCCGCAGGACAAGCTGGAAGGCTTCGTCCTCCCGCTGCTGGCCGCTTCCGAGGAAGCCGTGAAGGCCGGCAAGGACCCGATCTTCAACTCGCACATGTGGGACGGCTCGCACGAGACCCTGGAAGACAACCTGCGCATCGGGCGCGAACTGCTGCAGCGCGCGGCTGCTGCCAAGATCATCCTTGAGGTCGAAATCGGCACCGTCGGCGGTGAAGAGGATGGCGTCGAGAACGAGATCAACGAGAAGCTCTACACCACCACCGCAGACGCACTGGCGACCATCGAGGCCCTGGGTGCCGGCGAAAACGGCCGCTACCTCACCGCCCTCACCTTCGGCAACGTCCACGGCGTCTACAAGCCGGGCAACGTCAAGCTCAAGCCGGAACTGCTCAAGCAGATCCAGGCTGAGGTCGGCGCCAAGATCGGTAAGGACAACCCCTTCGACCTCGTCTTCCACGGCGGTTCCGGTTCCACCGAACAGGAAATCGCCGACGCGGTTTCCTACGGCGTCATCAAGATGAACATCGACACCGACACCCAGTACGCGTTCACCCGCCCGGTTGCCGGCCACATGTTCTCCAACTACGACGGCGTCCTGAAGGTCGACGGCGGCCTGGGCAACAAGAAGACCTACGACCCCCGCGTCTGGGGTGCTTCGGCTGAAGCCGGCATGGCCGCACGCATCGTCGAGGCAGCACAGCAGCTCGGATCCGCTGGCAAGACGTTCTAATGTCCGACGAATTCCGGAAGAACCTGATGGGGCCGGAGCCCACGCTCCTGCCCGCCGAGAACGAGATCTACCAGCACCTGGCCCTTGGCAAGGAAGCGCTGGACCTCGTGGCCCAAAACCCCACGTCGTCACTGCTGTGGGCCATCCTCGCCGAGGAAGCCTGGGCCGAGGGTCGGACCATCGAGTCCTACGCTTACGCCCGCGTTGGCTACCACCGGGGCCTGGACAACCTGCGACGCAATGGCTGGCGCGGCGTCGGGCCCATCCCGTGGGAGCACGAGCCCAACCAGGGCTTCCTGCGGGCGCTCTACGCACTGGGCCGGGCCGCATCGGCGATCGGCGAAGCTGACGAACCGGAGCGGATCGAGAAGTTCCTGAACGACTCGGATCCCAAGGCCAAGGCAGCCATCGAGGCGCGCTAAAGACAAGAACAAACGACGGCGGCCCTCACCGAAAAGGCGAGGGTCGCCGTCGTCGTTAACCGTCCCCTAGACTCTTCTATGTCTGTCAAGGGGTTTGGGTTGCTGTTGCTGTGGCGTTGAGTGTGCGGTAGATACGGCGGGCCGTGTAGCGTTGATGCAGCGGCGGATTTCTTTGTCGGTGCGACCTTCGGCCCGTCGTTTCTC
>NZ_JAQZBY010000024.1:0-17371 GCF_028736865.1 Paenarthrobacter sp. AB444
ATCGCACCCGTAACCTCTGGTGCGCCGAGCGCGTACGGGTGCGGGCCAGCCCACGTACGGGTGCGCGCCACCCACGAAAGGCAACGGCGCACTTCCTCAAGTCCTAGGATGAAAGGGATGACCACCACCCAAGCAGACACGAACTTCAGCCTTCGCAGTGTTGCCCTCCCCGCTTTTGGGCCGGCACTGCTGTTCTGTATCGGTGAAGGGGCGGTCCTTCCGGTCATTGCGCTTTCAGCAAGGGACCTGGGCGCATCCGTGGCTGTTTCGGCGTTGATCGTGACGCTGATCGGACTGGGTTCGTGGTTCTTCAACATTCCGGCCTCGATCATCACCGAAAAGTTCGGCGAACGATGGTCAATCGTCGGCGCCGGCGCCTTGGGTGCCATGGCGCTTGGCGCGGCCGCGTTTGCCCCGCAGCTCGACCACGGACTGTGGCTGTTGGCCGCATCCATGACGTTGGTGGGCATGTCCGCCAGCGTCTTCAACCTTGCCCGGCAGAAGTTCCTCACCGAGGCCGTACCGGTCATCTTCCGTGCACGCGCCTTGTCTACGTTGGGCGGCGTCACCAGGATCGGCATCTTCATTGGACCGTTCATCGGTGCCGGAGTGATGCAGTTCGCGGGAATCAGCGGAGCGTACTGGGTAGGTTTCGCAGGGATGATGGCGGCTGCTGCTTTGTCGCTCACCATCCCGGATTTGGTTGCGCCCGAGACGTCCGACGGCGGTCCGCGCCCTCCGGCGTCGACGCTGCGGAGCGTCGCGGCGTCGCACGCAGGGGTGTTCCTGAGTGTAGGGTTCGGCATCCTGCTGCTGAGTGCATTGCGTGCTTCACGCCAGGTCGTTATCCCGCTGTGGGCCGATCACCTGGGTCTCGACGCCACCCACGCTTCACTGCTGTACGGCTTGTCGGGGGCAATCGACATGCTGGTCTTCTACCCGGCGGGAAAGCTCATGGACAGGAAGGGGCGGCAATGGGTGGCCATACCATCCACGGTGATCATGGGATCGGCGCTGATCCTGATTCCATTCACCGCAGGCTTCGTCCCCTTGCTCCTGGTGGCGTTGTTGATTGGCTTCGGCAACGGAATCAGTTCCGGACTGATCATGACATTGGGCGCTGACTTCTCGCCGGACAACGGGCGGAGTCACTTCCTGGGCATCTGGCGCTTCATCGCGGACTCTGGTGCCACTGGGGGACCGGTGTTGCTGTCAGGGCTGACGGCTGCCGTCTCCCTCTCCGCCGGTATCTGGGCCACAGGCGTACTGGGCTTCGCAGCGGCTGCGGTGTTCGCCGTCGCCATTCCGCGCTTGAAGCACCGCCGCAACTACTGAGGCACGTGGCTTCCCGACCCACTCTCAAGCCGCAACAGCCACAAATCACCCCCATCAGGTTGTTTCGTGGCTGTGAGCCGTTGAAAAGAGGTCAGGAAGGCACGCGCTCAGCAGAAGCGGGACGCTTCCACGCCTGGCCGGGCACTTTGCCGGTCACCAGCACCACCGCGAGCACCAGCAGGACCAACCCCCACGTAGCGTTGACCGCGCCAAGGGCCGTGCGCATCACCACGAACGGCGGAATGATGGCCAACGCAGTAGCAACCACGATCCTCCACATCGCAGGCCGCGACGCACCCGGGGACAGCGCAGTGCTTGCGAGCTCAAGACGGACCAAGGGCATGGAGACCAGCAATACCAAGGCCCACGCCGCCACGTAGAAGAGGGGCCTGCTGACCCACCAGTCAAAGCTTGCCGGCTCGGGGAAAGGCAGGTGCAGCAGCAGCGCAATCCCGAACATCGCGATGATCAGCGGCAAGTGCCACAGATAGATGGTCATGGCCCGGCTGCCTACCACGAACATCACCTTCTGGACCCAGCCAAGCTGCACGCACCGCTGCAGAACAGGGTAGAAGGCCTTCACCAGAAGCACATGGGCCAGCCCAACCAGGATCAGGGGAAACATGGGCGGGTTTTGGCTGGTCAGCATGTCCACCGGGTACGGTCCCGCATGCGTCAACAGCACCAGCGACGCATAGCAACCAGCTGCGGCAAGAACCAGCTGCCACCGCGCAATCCGATCAAAGAACCCGTCGGCGTAGAAGAACCCCAGCTGCTGCAGCAGCCCCCACACGAACACCATGTTCAGCAACCCGATCGGGTTTGAATCGAAGCCCCAGGGATTGTGCTCCAAACCCAACCGGAAAACATCCACGACGACGGCGCACGCGGCCAGCGCGCCGATGGTCCGGTAGGGTGCGGCCTCGTGGAGTTTCGCCATAGTGGGCACCATTGCCTGGCAGATCAGGTAAGCAGCAAGGAACCACAATTGAACTCCGGCACCCGCGGCGATCACGGCGAGCAGATCGCCCGGGACGCCCGCCGCCGTCGCACTCCACAACGCAACGGCGAGGAACGCGTACAAGGCGACCGTTGGGCGAACCAGCCGCAGTACGCGGTTCCGCAGGTAATCACCGGCGTCGCCGCCCTTCCGGCGCAGGCTGCGCCATGATGTCAGAGACGCGAAACCGCCCACAACGAAGAAAAGCGGCATGACCTGGCCAAACCATGTGCCTTGGGCGAACCAGCTGAGGGAAGTCAGCGGGTTGTCCACGCTGATTCCGGAGTCGTCCACGCTGATCCCCATCATGAGCAGGTGGACTGCGACAACGGCGAACATGCACGCTACCCGGATCAAGTCCACAACAAGGTCACGAGAGACGGGGACCGTTGGGGCGCCGCCCTGCAGCGCGGGTTTCAGTGTGGAAGACATGGGAGCTCCTGGAGTTGGCCACTGTTTATCCATCGAATGGAGTAACTGTAGCGCACCGGGAAAGATTCGTCGACGTAATCCACGGAAACCTTGGACGCCGACGGGTCAGGATCGGCCTTTCCCGTCGTAGCCTAGTGGGGAGGACCCGGCCAATTTCCCGAGTTTGAGGCAGTGCATTGAGGGTCCCCGCCCTATCCCACCAATCAAGAACGGCAGCGCTGATCACTATGCACATCAGGGAATTTTGGAATCAGCTTTCACCCGAGACGCAGCAATGGCTCATCGACAATCCCGGCAGCGTGATGGTGCCGCGGACGGTGACGACCATCATCAAGGGGCAGACCGGCGACGACAGTGCCGTGGATATCCATGGCGCCACCGTGCTGACGGATGAGGACCGCGCCTTCATCCGCGAGCAGGCCCGCCGGGTGCGCAGCGACGCAACGGAGGGCTGAAGCTGGCGGCGGTGCGCCGCCGTCGAGCCTCTAGTTCTTACGGGCCGCCAGACCGAATAGCCATGTGCCGCCAAGCGCTGAAAGGTATCCAGCGATGGCTATGAAGGCTGTGCCTGCCCAGAAGTAGTCGATGGTACTGTCGGCGCTGAGTCCGGGCATCACCTGAAGCAGCGAGTAGGCGGCGATCACCAAAGCGACAAGCAGGGCGGCAACCGTAAGCCATACCCAGATCCGGGATGCGGCCCAGTGCTCGCCGTAGCCCTTCCACACGTTCCAGCTGCCTCCGGTTCGCAGGACAATCCAGCCGGCGGGGAGCATAATCGCGCCCACCACCAGGAAGGCGGCAATGACGTCGGCCGGGCGGTGCCACTGGTTGATGAGGGTGGAGACGCCGGTGGCTACGGCGAACGTGCTTCCGAGGAAGCCGGCCAAGGGACGCCACCGGGGGGAGACCATGAGGAACACAGCTGCCGCGGCGGAGGCGGCAAGGGTGGTGTGACCTGAAGGCAGCGAGTTCAGTTCCAAGGTCTGCACGCCGCGGTCGGGCCGGTCCGGGATGAAGAACTTGAGGATCTGCGTGGCCAGGTTGGCGGCGACGCAGGCGGCCACGGCGATTCCCGCAGCCCTCCAGCGGCGCCGGGCGACGGTCACGAAGAGCACCATGACGGTGGCAATCGCCAGGGAAAGCATGGGGAGCATGTCCAGGAACTCGGTGGAGGCGCGGCCTGCCGTTCCGCTGAGGGCGGTGGCTTCGACCAATGCCGACTCGTCGATGAACTGGCCGGCCGTGGTGCGCACAAAGAAGTAGTACGTTGCCGCGAGGCCCACGATGCTGGCGATGGTGGCCAAGCAAAAGAGAAAACCTGTGCCACTGCCTGCGGCGCGTGCTTCAAGCGGCCGTTTGCTCGACCTCCCGCTGGTGCGGAATTGCTGGGAACTCATTCTGACTAGACTGCCACAATTCGCTGGACGCCTCATGTGAACGCGAATCGCGCGTGGCGGGGTCCAGTGAGGCGCAAGCAACAATTCTGTGACACTTGACACGTGTTAGGTGCCGGGCATACTGTTCCTAACACGTGTTAGGGAAGGAAAATGACATGTCGGGAACCAATGGGGCTTTGCGCGAATTCACACGTAGAAGTGCCCTCACAGCCCTCGGCGCCGGAATCGTCGGACTCACAGCGGCTTCGTGGCCGCGGTTGACCGGCGCCGATATCCCGGGCCGGGGCGACAACAGCCTCAGCATCGCCATCATGGGTACCGCCGCAGATGCCGCAGCCCGCCAGAAGGTCATCGACGCCTTCGCAAAGGTCCACCCGGAGATCAAGGTCAAGGTCCAGGCCATCCAGGCCGTGGACTGGAAAGACTTCTTCACCAAGATCCTCACAATGGTGGCCGCAGGCACGCCGCCGGACGTCGTGTACGTGGCAACGGAAGGAGCCCAGCTCTTCGCCGAGAAGCTTGCCCACCCGTTGGATGAGTACCTCCGTCGCGATGCCGACCATATGAAGGAGTACTTCGCCGATGTCCACCCGAGCCTGGTGGAAGCCTTCATGTATAAAGGCAGCCTGTTCCAGCTTCCCATCGACTGGAACGCCGCCAACATGTACTACAACACAACGGCGCTCCGGCAGGCTGGCCTCGACCGGCCCGCGGACGACTGGACCCACACCGACTTCCGGGCGACCCTCGCCGCCATGAAGAAGGCGAACCCCAAGGACTTCACGCCGTATTACTGGACCAACAGGCTCTTCGGTGGAGTGGTTCCGTGGCTCTACGCCAACGACACGAGCTTCCTCAAGGAAACCAAGTCCGGCGGCGGCGAATGGTTGTGGGACGGCTTCTATGCCAACGACCCCTCCCGCGGCCTCCGCTCGGGCGGCTACCAGTGGCTCGAACCCAACGCCGACGATCCCCGGGTTTTCGAATCATTCGACTACCTCCGCGGACTCGTCAAAGACGGGCTCGGCGTCCGTCCCGAGGAAGGCGGCGGAAGCTCACTGATCGGCCTCTTCGCCTCCAACCGCATAGGTACGACGCCGGCAGGCGGCTATTGGGTCCAAGGCCTCCACGAGGCGGGGATGACAGAGGACGGATTCGACGTCCAGTTCTTCCCCAAGTGGCGGTCCCAGCGACACCAGTTCGGCACTGCAGGCTACGCCATCATGAAGACGGCCAAGGACAAGGACGCCGCCTGGGAATGGGTGAAGTTCTCCTCAAGCCTGGAAGCGATGCGGATCGTGTTCCCGACGCCGAACACCACACCCGCCCGCCGCTCCATGGTGAACGAGCAGCTCTACGCGGGAACAGGGCCCCGGCATTGGAAGGTCTTCTACGACACCCTGGACCGTTTCCCCACCACAGGTCCCATACCGGCGCCACCCCAGCAGGCTGCCGTCGAGACCGCCCTGATGAAAAACGTAAGCCTGGCTGTCAGCGGTGACGAGCGCCAACTCAAGGACGCGCTCAACTCCATGCAGCGTGACCTTGAACTGGCCCTGAGGAGGCAGCCATGAGCACAACCACCAGTGCGCCCGCCCGGACAGGAAGGCAAGCCGGCCATAAATCCCCGCAGGATTCCAAGCGGGGCCGTGTACAACAGCGCTGGCTTCCGTGGGCCTTCCTCGCGCCAACCATCGCGGGCATGGGCATCTTCACGTTGCTGCCCATTGTGGCCTCGATCGCGCTCGCCTTCTTCCGCTGGGACATCATCTCGGCGCCAACGTTCGTGGGCTTCGACAACTTCGCCGAGGTAGTCCAGGATCCGACCGTTCGGGTTTCGTTCCTGAACACCATCGTGTTCGTGATTGTGGCCGTGGCGCTGCAGCTCGGACTGGCCTTGGGCCTGGCGATCATGGTGCAGGAGAAGCTCCCGTCATGGCTGAGGGTGTTCTTCCGTTCGGCCTTCTTCTTCCCGCTGATCCTGTCCGCCGCGTCGGTATCGATCTTCATGCGATACCTCTTCAACGAGCAGTTCGGCGTCGTGAACTGGTTGTTGTCCATCGTCGGCATCCCGGCGGTTCCGTGGCTGACAACGCCAGGTGGGTCTGCCGCCGTCGTCATTCTTGTTTACGTGTGGCAAAACTTCGGGTTCTCGTTCCTGCTGTTCATCGGCGGACTCGCGTCGATTCCGGTGGAGACCTACGAGGCCGCATCCATCGACGGAGCGACGGGTTGGCGCAAGCACTGGTACGTCACCCTGCCGCTGCTGAGCCCCACCACCCTGGTGGCCTCGGTCATGGCAATCATCAACGCATTGCAGGTGTTCGACCAGCCCTACGTCCTTACCCGGGGCGGACCCGGCGACTCGACACGAACCGCCGTCATGGTGATCTTCGAGTCCGCGTTCCAGCGCCTCGAATTCGGCCAGGCCTCCGCGATCGGCGTGATTCTGACGCTCATCATCATGGGCATCACCGCCCTTCAATTTCGGCTCAGCAAACGATTCGTCTTCTACCAGTAAGGCCCGCCATGACCACCATCCAAGAACGTGTCACCACCACGGCGCCCGTAGTCACCCGGAAGAAGCGCGACTGGTCAGTGGCCGCGCGCGTCATCGTCTTGCTGATCGCGTCCGTCTTTGTCCTGGGCCCGGTGTTGTGGACGCTGTCCACCTCCCTGCGTCCGCCGTCGGAATCCTTCCAGCTGCCGCCCGCCTTCCTGCCGCTCAATCCGGACCTCACCTCCTACGAGCAGGTGTTCAAACAGCTCGACATCGTGGCGCTGGTGTTGAACAGTGCGCTGGTGACCGGGCTGATCGCGGTGGGTCAGATGATCACCGCAGCACTGGCCGGATACGCTTTCGCCCACCTTCGCTTCCGTGGGCGCGGTGCCCTGTTCTCCATCGTCCTGGCCACCATGATGGTGCCCGCGCAGGTGACGATCGTGCCTGTCTTCATGCTGATCCGCGGTGTGGGGTTGTCGGACACGCTGCTTGCGCTGATCATTCCGGCCATTCCGACGGCGTTCGGCACCTTCCTGATGCGCCAGTACTTCCTGGGGTTGCCGGGTGAGCTCGCAGAAGCGGCCGCCATCGACGGCGCCTCCCCGTGGCGTACGTTCCGTTCCGTGTATGCGCCGCTGGCCATGCCGGGCCTGGCAATCGTAGGCATCCTGGCGTTCAACTTCCACTGGAACGAGTTCTTCAGGCCGCTCATCATGACCATCTCGGAGCAGAACTTCACGCTGCCGCTGGGCTTGGTTTCCCTTCAGGGCAACCTGGGTACAGGAAGCATCTCCGTGGTCCTTGCCGGCGTCGTCCTCTCCATGATTCCTGCGCTGGTGGTGTTCATGTTCGGTCAGCGTGCGCTGCAGGACGGGCTCACCGCAGGCACGGGCAAGTAGTTTCTTCTTCACTCTGAAAGGGGTTCCGTTGACGGACCTTGTACTCTCTGACTCCCTGTTGGCTGCCTCGACGCACCCGGACCCTGCCTTCCCGAGGTTCCACCCACGTCCGGCGCAGGGCTGGATCAACGACCCCAACGGCGTCAGCTTCATCGACGGCCGCTACCACGTGTTCTTCCAGTACAACCCGTTGTCCGCCCGGCATCACCAGATCCAGTGGGGCCATGTGAGCTCCCCGGACCTGGTCCGCTGGGAAGAACACCCGGTGGCACTTGTTCCCCAGGCAGGCGGGCCGGACTCTGCCGGGTGCTGGACGGGCGTGGTGACTTCCGATAACGGCGTACCAACTGCCGCCTACTCCGGCGTGCAGGACCACGGTGGCCACTCACAGGTGGTGATCGCGAGGGGGTCCTCCGACCTTGTGACATGGGAGCAGGACGGACACGTCGCCGCCTCCATGCCCTCCGATCCTCTGGTCACTGCTGTGCGCGATCCCTTCATCTTCCACTTCAACGGATCCCGCTACGCCATGCAGGGCGCCGGACTGGCCGACGGGCGCGCCGCCTTGCTGCTGTACACCGTGGATTCCCTGGACGACTGGAAGTACCAAGGGATCTGGCTCACCACGGCCAACCCTGTCGCAGCCGAGCACACGCCGGCCGAGATTTGGGAATGCCCCCAGTTGGTGGAGGTGCCCGACATTTCCGGAGGATCCAGGTGGGTCATGATGTTCTCGCTGTGGCTCTCCGGCGACGACCACGAGCACGCCAACGGTGTGGGGCACCTGATCGGCTCGCTATCGGTCGATCCCGAGACCGGGCTGCCCGTTTTTGATCCCGTTTCGGGTGGGAAGTCCGACCTTGGCCGCGACTTCTACGCACCGCAGATCGTGCAGCTTTCGTATGGTTCTTCTGCTTCGGCTTTGCTGTTCGGTTGGGCCAACGAAGGCCCCGGACGCGACGGCCGCCGTGGCCGCACGCAGGAAGAAATTGACGACGCCGGATGGTCGGGTGTTTTGACGCATCCCCGCCTTCTGTCTGTGGTAGACGGTGCGCTGGCAGTTGCTCCTGCGCCGGAGATCGGGGCTTACCGGGGCGCTTCAGTGGCTTCCGGGGCCAGCGGATCAGTGGTGGTTCCGGGGTTTGCCGAGGTGCTGGTGTCCGGTTCCGGCGCTGTTTCCCTGGAACTGGGCGCCGGTTCCCAGATGGTCTATGCAGGTGAATTTCTCGCGGGGGAGGAGCTTCGGATCTTTATCGATGCCTCGCTGGTGGAGGTGTACCGTTCCGGTTCAGTGGCCACCACCGTCCGGGCTTACCCCGCGCCCGGGGAATCGTGGACGCTTACCCTTCCCGATGGCGCGACTGCCGAGGTGTGGGAGTTGGCACTGCCCCGCTGAGTGGGCCTCGCAACGACGGGCTCAGCGAGGTGCTGGGCCCGTCGACTCCCGCACCACCAAGCGGCAGGGGACGAGCGTCTCCACGGTGGGGGCCGCCGTCGTACTTTCTGTGCCCTCAATGGTTCCCAGGAGAGCTGCCATGGCCGCCTGGCCGATCTCGCGCAACGGCAGGGCCATGGTGGTGAGGGCGGGGACCATGGTGCTGGCGATGCGGTGTTCGTCGTCGTAGCCCATGATGGAGAGGTCGCCCGGGATGCTGAGGCCCAAGCGGGACGCCGCCAGCGCGACGCCTATGGCCAGGCGGTCGTTGGCGCACATGATGGCGGTTGGCCGGTTGGTGGGTTCGACGTTGTCGAGCAGGCGCATGGCCCAGGTGAAGCCGTCATTGATATCCCAGCCGGCGTGCGTAATCCGGTCCTCCCTGATGCCGATCCCGGCGCGCGCAAAGGCGTCCTTGTAACCTTGCACCCGGAGGGGAGCGGCAGGGTCTTCGCCGGCGCCGGCCACAAGGGCAATATCCCGGTGGCCCAGCTGCAAGAGGTGTTCCGTGGCTTCACGGCCACCGGTGACTTCGTCCGGGATGACGTGGTGAAGCTGGGGTTGGGGATGTTCGTCGTAGCAGTTGGCCAGGACTGACGGGACGCGGAGCATGCCTTGGGGGATCTCGATGGGCTTCAAGCCGACAGTCACGTACATCAGGCCATCAACTTGCCGGTCCAGGAGGGTTTCGATGGCACTGGCGTCGCGGGCGGCATCGCTTTCCGTGTCCATGACAACGGTGACGAAGCCACGGCTGCGCGCGACGTCGTCCGCGCCGCCGATGATGTTGCCGTCGAAAGGGCTCACCACAACGGCGTCAGAGACGATGCCAATGACGCGGGACCGCTGGTTCCGCAGGCTAAGGGCGATGGCGTTCGGGGAGTAGTTCAATTCCTGCGCTGCCAAGCGGATGCGGTCCTGGCTCTCCTTGGCCACGTTTCCGTCGCCGCGCCCATTGAGGACCAGTGAGACCGCACTTCGGGACACGCCGGCCCTCTTGGCGACGTCCAATGCGGTGGCCTTGCGGTTCATCGGCTTCCTCTCCTGGCGCTTAGTCAGCAGTCTACCTAACGCGTGTGAGGGCGGGGTGGAGGCGGCTAGGCGGCGACGGAATAACCGAGCTGGTTGTACATCGACTGCATCATGTTCGAGGTCCAGATGCCGGCAACTACCATGCTGATGACGAACACCGCGATGGTTGCCCAGATTGGCCACAGACCGCGTTTGGGCGCCACCTTGTTGACGATCACGGAGCGGCCAATCACGTAAACCGCCGAGTTGAGAAACGCCCAGGCCCAATGGAAGGGACGCTCAACACCGGCTTTAAGAAGACGCTGGCGGTCCAGGTACGCGAAGAACACCGACAGGCCGTAAGCGACGAAGCTCGAGCCCAAAAGCAGGAAATATGCGGGGGTGTAGATGGAGAAGGGATCCACGGTGGTGACACCCTGGCGGGTGGTGGTCATCCGGAATTCGGGCTGCCAGGCGAACATGAAAATGATCGAGACCAGCGGGAGCAGCGTGATAGCCCAAATGAACGGGTTGTACACCGGAGTTTGTTCGCTTATCCGAGGCCGTGGCTGCTGGATCTGCGGCTGGTATTGCATGGTGCGCGGAGCCTGCTGCGCTGTCCACGCAGTGCCGTCCCACCAACGGACGAAGCGCTGGTCTGACGGGTCCGGGTACCAGCCTGGAGGCGGTGTTGATCCGGGCATTGCTTGACTCATGTTTCCCCCACATCGTGTTGTGACTTCGAGAATATCGCGGTTGCTGCCTCTCGGTTGTCAGGTGACCTTCCCCAGAGCTTGTGTGGCGGTGTATGGATGGAGCATGAGCTTCTTCGACGACCTCCCCGAGGCCCCCGCCGGGCTACGTGAACCGCAGCCGGGCCGGCCGGAATGGTCCGGGCCGCCGTCGGACGAACTGCCGGGCGTGGTGCCTTCCGGCGGCTTTGTGCTCCGAGGCCCCAACGCGGTGGTGGCTTTGAAAGCGGTCGAGGTCTTTTCCGCGGGGTGCATTCTGGATCTTGTGTGGTCCGTGCGGCGCTCCGACGAGTCCGATTCGGGGTGGCGGGAAGTGATGGAGCGCGGCTTTGAGCGACCCGGGTTACCGGGAATCCTGTTTGGCGTAGCGCTGCCCGACGGTCGGAAAGCTTTCGCCGGGGATCCTTCCATGGTGGAAGGCCCGCTCGACACTCCGGGGCCTGTCCTGGTGCAGCAGGAAGGCGGTGGGAGCAGCGCGAGTTCCGAGCAGGCCCAGGGATCTGCCCAGTACTGGTTGTGGCCGTTGCCTGCCGAAGGTGACCTGCAGATCGTTGCAAAGTGGGACGATGCGGGGTTGCCGGAGGGCTCCCTTCTCGTGCCTGCCGGGCCTCTGGCCCGGGCCCGGGACGAAGTGCGCAAATACTGGTCGGAGTAGTTTTCCACATAGGGCACTTCCCTTCGCAGCGGCGTGAAAGGCCGCCGGTACAGTGGCACTATGCCTGAACGCCTCCCTGAGCTTGAAGAACTCCTTGATTCCGCTTACGTGGTCTCGTTGCCTATGCGCGTGAAGTTCCGGGGCATCATGGAGCGCGAGACTCTCCTGTTGCGCGGGCCGCTGGGGTGGGGAGAATTCTGTCCGTTCCCGGAATACGACGACGACGAATCCTCCCGCTGGTTGGCGGCCGCCTTGGAGGCGGGCTGGCTGGGGTTCCCGGAACCTCTGCGCGCCGAGGTTCCGGTTAATGCGACGGTGCCGGCAGTTTCTGCTGATCGCGTTCCCGACGTCCTGGGCAGGTTCGGGCGCGTGGATGCTGTCAAAATCAAAGTCGCTGAAAAGGGACAACAGCTGTCCGATGACCTCGCGCGAGTGGCAGCCGTCCGACGGGCCCTTCCTGAGGCCGCGATCAGGGTCGACGCCAACGGTGGCTGGGATGTGGAGCAGGCCGTTGAAGCACTCGGGGCGCTCGCTCCATACGGGCTTGAATACGCCGAACAACCTGTTCCTACTATTGATGGATTGGCTGAGGTGCGGCGGCGGGTATCTTCCACGGCGACCCCTGTCCGCATAGCCGCAGATGAGAGTGTGCGCAAGGAAGATGACCCCTTGCGCGTGGCACGCGCTGGCGCCGCCGACCTCATCGTGGTCAAGGTGGCGCCCCTCGGAGGAGTGCGGCGGGCCTTGGCCATCGTCGAACAATCCGGGCTGCCCGCCGTCGTCAGTTCCGCCTTGGACACCTCCGTGGGTATCCGTGGAGGCCTTGCGCTCGCGGCCGCGCTTCCCGCGTTGCCATACGCTTGCGGCCTGGGCACAGTTTCGCTCTTTGCATCGGACATCACCCGGGATCCGCTGGTAGCCGACGACGGCGCCATCCGGTTGCGGGAGGTCAGCGCCGACGCCGGGCTGCTGGAGCAGTTCGCGGCCTCCGGGGAACGCCGGGATTGGTGGCTGGACCGGCTCCGGCGCGTCCACGCCGTCTTGGCCACGGACCAGCACGGGTTGTTCACCGGGTCTTAACCGGGCAGACCACTCAGCGTTGGATTGCGCTGAAAGGCTCGTCGGGATCCTCGTACACACTCTGGAAGGTCCCCCATGTCTGAAACCACCGGCCGCAAGTTCCCGCTGCTGCCCATGCTCGGCCACACCAAGGGCAAGCGCAGTGCAGTGACGTGTGCGCTCAAGTGCGACAACGCCTGCGCAGGCGATGTCTGCAACACCAGCACCAACGGCTACTTCCGCGATATTGCCTCCACGGCGATGTCCCGCCGCGCGGCCCTGGGCCTGGGCGCGGCAGGTGCGCTCGCCGTCGTTCTTGGAGGTGCCGTTACCGGTACCGATTCCGCCGTCGCCGATGCCGGTAACGGACTGTCTGACGCTGCAAAGAAGGGCTTCGACAAGTCCAAGCTCCAGTTCACGGCCATCAAGCCTGTCGATGCTGCCGTCGATGCCTTCACCGTTCCTGAAGGCTTCGACTGGAACCCCATCATCCGCTGGGGTGACCCGCTGTTTGCGGACTCGCCCGCCTTCGACATCACCAAGCAGACCGCCGCTGCCCAGGCACGCCAGTTCGGCTACAACAACGACTACACCGACATCCTGCCGATCCCCGATTCCAAGGATCGCCGTGCCGTGCTCTTCACCAACCACGAGTACACCAACGAGAACATCATGCTGCCGGTTGGCTTCGATGCAGCCGAAGCACGCGCCATTGGCCGCGCCGCACATGGCCTTGCAGTTGTAGAGCTGGAGCGCAAAAACAAGAACAAGCCGTGGAGCTACGTCCAAGGTGCTGCCCTGAACCGGCGTTTCCTCACCGACACGGTCTATGAACTGACCGGTCCGGCTGCAGGCACCAACTTGGTCAAGACCATCGATGACCCCGCGGGCCGCTGGATCAAGGGGACCTTGGGCAACTGCTCGGGTGGCACCACTCCTTGGGGCACCATCCTTTCCGGTGAGGAAAACTTCAACGGTTACTTTGCCGCTCCCGGAACCAGCGACGCAGACAAGCGCTACGGTCTCTCGTCGAAGCCGACCACCCGCCAGTGGGAGCTCGACGAACCCCGCTTCGATACCCGCAACTCCGGATACGCCAACGAAAGCAACCGCTTTGGCTGGATCGTGGAAGTCGATCCGTTCGACCCCACTTCCACACCCAAGAAACACTCCGCCATGGGGCGTTTCAAGCACGAGGGCGCCAACGTCATTCTTGCCCCGGATGGCCGCGTTGTGGCCTACATGGGTGACGACGAGCGCTTTGACTACCTCTACAAGTTCGTCTCCAAGGGCAAGTACCAGCCCGGCGATTCCAAGGCAGCACGCAAGAACAACATGAGCCTGCTCTCCGAAGGTGACCTGTACGTTGCCCGCTTCACCGGCGACTCGCCTGCCGCCGAGATCGACGGCAGCGGCAAGCTTCCCGCCGACGGAGCATTCGACGGTTCGGGCGAATGGCTGCCCCTGGTGGTTGGCGGGGCCTCCGCCGTTCCGGAGATGTCCGTGGCTGAAGTCCTTGTCTACACCCGCCTGGCCGCCGACAAGGTTGGCCCCACCAAGATGGACCGGTGCGAAGACGTCCAGCCCAGCCTGCTCACCGGCAAGATCTACGTGGCCTGCACCAACAACTCAGACCGTGGCAAGGCCGGCAAGGAAGGCGCGACGGAGGTCAATCCGCGTACTCTGAACCGGGACGGCCACATCGTGGAAATCACCGAGGCCCCGGGCCAGACCGGGACCAAGTTCAACTGGACCCTCCTGCTGGTTGCAGGCGACCCGTCCAAGAACAGCTCCGCGTACTTCTCGGGGTTCCCGGCCGACAAGGTCTCGCCGATTTCCTGCCCGGACAACGTGGCTTTCGACTCCGTGGGCAACCTCTGGATCTCCACGGACGGTGCTCCGTCAACCATCGGTTACAACGATGGTCTGTTCAAGGTCACCCTCGAAGGCCCGGAGCGCGGCAAAGTGGAACAGTTCCTTGCTGTTCCCCGCGATGCCGAGACCTGTGGTCCGATCGTCCACGATGAGGAGCGCACGGTGTTCGTCGCCGTCCAGCACCCGGGCGAAGAAGGCACGTTCGACGCGCCTCACTCGTACTTCCCGGACTACGTGCCTGCCGGGGCCACCCCTGCGTCTGGCGCGGTGCGGGCACCCCGCCCGTCCATCGTGCAGGTGTTCCGTAAGTAACTGATCCGCTGAAGCGCTCTCTTATCTCGTGGAGATAGGGGAGCGCTTCTGCGTTCCTGACGCTCGCTCACATTCCCGGTGTTTGGGCTGGACGCTCGCTCACATCCCCGGTGTCTGGCGGGCGGCGCGACACCGGCGTAGGGTCAATCCCACCATGACTGAACAGCAGCCGTATGATCTGGTCAAGCGCTATCCTCACTTCGAACTGCGCCGGTATCCGGCGCATGTTCTCGCGGAGGTGCAAGTGCATGCCCCGTTTGATCGCGCCGCAAACGAGGCCTTCCGCTCCCTCTTCAACTACATCAGCGGCAGTAACAAGGCCCGGCAGAAGCTGTCAATGACCGCGCCCGTTCTGCAAGAGAACGCATCATCCGAGGAAATGGTCATGACGGCGCCCGTTCTGCTGAGCGGTCCTATCCCGAGAGGCGAAGACGAAGACTACGTCGTGGCTTTCGTCCTGCCGCCTGGAGTGACAGTAGATAGCGCCCCTGTCCCTGACGAACCCAGGGTCAAAATCCGCGAGGTACCAGGGTCCTTGACGGCTGTCGCCCGGTTCTCTGGGAGTGGATCAGCTACAGCGTTTCAACGTCATAGTGTTGCGCTGCTTGAGGCCCTCCGGTTGGCTGGCCTGTCGCCTGTAGGGGCTCCGCGGTTCGCACGTTTCGATCCTCCCTTCAAACCATGGTTCCTTCGCCACAACGAGGTCGTGATCGACGTCGAAGAGCCGTGACAGCGGGGATGTGCGTGAGGGTTGGCCGGAAGGTGGGGGGATGTGCGTGAGGGTTGGCCGGAAGGTGGGGGGATGTGCGTGAGGGTTGGCCGGAAGGTGGGGGGATGTGAGTGAGGGATGGGAAGTGACGGGCGCCCATAGACTGGAACGGTGACTTCCCAGGACTCTCTGACATCCATCGCCGCCGCCCGGATCGCCATAACTGCACTGCTCGACGGCGGCGTGCGGCACGCCGTGGTGGCCCCGGGTTCGCGGTCCGCACCGATGGCGTATGCGCTCGCTGAAGCGGAAGCAGCCGGCCGGATCCGGCTCCACGTCCGGATCGACGAACGCGACGCGGGATTCACGGCGCTCGGCCTGGCTCTCTCCTCGGAGGCTCCCGTCGCCGTCCTGACGACCTCCGGCACGGCGGTGGGAAACCTGCTGCCCGCTGTGATGGAAGCAAACCATTCGGCCGTTCCGGTAGTCGTAATTTCGGCGGACCGCCCCGAAGAACTCCACGGTACCGGGGCGAACCAGACCACCATCCAACTGGACCTTTTCGGCGAGCACGTTCGCTTCGCCGTCGACGTCGCCGCGGGGGAGAATCCGCAGAAAGCCGTGGCCACCGCACTCTATGCCGCCACGGGCGCGCTCGAGGACACTCCGCCCGGGCCCGTCCAAGTGAACCTGGCGTTCCGCGATCCGCTGATCCCCGGGGCGGGGGACGCCCTGCCGGACGCACAAGGACACGGCGTGTTTCATTACGACGCCGGCCCTCAGGCTTTGGACCTTCCGGCGGCACCCAGCGACCTCCCCGAGAGACGCACCGTCGTCCTCGCAGGCCACGACGCCGGTCCCGTAGCCGAAGCCTTTGCCCGCGCTCACGGGCTTCCGTTGCTGGCGGAACCGTCCTCGAATGCACGCTTCGGACCCAACGCAGTTGGCCCATACAGGGTGTTGCTGGAGCACTTTGGCCCGGATTCGCCAAACCGAATCGAACGCGTGGTCCTCTTCGGGCGGGCCACGCTGTCACGCCCTGTTGCAGCACTTCTGGCCCGCGAATCCGTGGAATCCGCGATCTACCAGCCCGTGCCGGTCGCTTGGTATGAGGCCGGTCGCCGCCGGGAAACACCTGTGGAGACGCTCCCGGAACTGGCGGATTTTGCAGGCCGTGGATCCGCGGAATGGCTGGATTCCTGGCTTCTTGCCGGGGCCGCTGCCCAACACGCCCTGGACGGAGTCCTCGCGGGGGAGCGCGCGGCAAACGGTCCCTCCGTGGGCGCAGCCGTGTGGGAACATTCGCGCGGGGGACTGGTGCTGGGCTCCTCCAACGGCATCCGGGACGTCGACCTCGCCGGCCAACCGCACCACGAACCCATCGCCACCGTCTACGCCAACCGCGGCCTCGCCGGCATCGACGGCACCATCGCCACGGCCACGGGAATCGCACTGGGCAGCGGACGCGAAACTACCGTCCTGCTGGGCGATGTCACCTTCCTGCACGACGCCGGCGGACTGCTCCTGGGCCATGGCGAACCAACTCCGGATCTCCGCATCGTGGTGCTCAACGACTCCGGGGGAGCTATCTTCAGCCTTCTCGAACACGGCGCGGTGGAAGACTCAGGCGCGTACGGCACCGCCGTCGAACGCCTCTTTGGCACGCCGCACTCAGTGGACATTGCGGCACTCGCGGCGGCGTACCGCGTCGGGCACCAAGCGGTAAGTACGACGGCGGAACTCGCCGACGCACTTAGGGCGCCGCTGAAGGGCCGCACCATTGTGGAAGTGCGCGTGGACCGGGCAGGGCTGCGTGGACTTCATGCCCGGATCAAGGAAGCGATCAGCGCGGCCGTTGGCCAGGTTTTGACAGCCGGTTGAACCATTTTCCGCCGGAATGTGAGTGAGCGTCGGGGGTAAGCCGGGGGGATGTGAGAGAGCGTCGGGAGTAAGCCGGGGGGATGTGAGAGAGCGTGGGAAACGGAAGGCGGGCGGCA
>NZ_JAQZBY010000025.1:0-10247 GCF_028736865.1 Paenarthrobacter sp. AB444
AACATGGGCCATAAGTGACCCCGCGTTGCTCTGAGGGAGCGGTTACAGCTTGGCGATGATCTCCGCCAGAAGCTTCGAGATCCGCTTGCCCGCTGCCTGCCCGGCCTCCAGAACTTCCGCGTGGCTCAGCGGAACCGGGCTGATGCCCGCGGCGAGGTTCGTCACCAGCGAGATGCCAAAGACTTCCATGCCCGCGTGGCGCCCGGCGATGGCTTCCAGCGCCGTGGACATGCCCACCAGGTCCGCGCCGATCCGCTTGGCATACTGCACCTCGGCCGGGGTCTCATAGTGCGGGCCGGTGAACTGTGCGTACACGCCCTCCTGCAGAGAGGAATCCACTTCGCGGGCCAGTTGCCGGATGCGTGAAGAGTAGAGGTCGGTGAGGTCCACGAACGTTGCGCCCTCAAGCGGTGAAGTTGCGGTCAGGTTGATGTGGTCACTGATCAGCACCGGGGTGCCGGGTGTCCAGTCTTCGTTGAGTCCGCCACAGCCGTTCGTCAGGACCAGTGTCTTGCAACCGGCGGCAGCAGCCGTCCGGACGCCGTGGACAACCGATCGGACGCCACGGCCTTCGTAGTAGTGCGTCCTGGCACCCAGGACCAGGGCGCGCTTGCCCTCCTTCGTGAGTACAGAACGGATGGTGCCCACATGGCCCACCACGGCCGGCTTGTGGAAGCCGGGCACCTCGGAGGCATTCAGGGTTGCCGTGGTCTCGCCAATGAGATCGGCGGCCTCGGCCCAGCCGGATCCAAGCACCAGCGCTACGTCGTGGGACTCGACGCCGGTCTCGGCGGCTATGAAGTCTGCGGCGGCCTGGGCGGCTTCAAAGGGGTCTGTGTTCATCAGCTCAGTGTTACTCACTGGTACAAGCTACCTTGCGCCAACCGCAATCAGGTAGGGGCAGAGGTGAGGGTGGGCTGAGTGGCAGCCTGCCGGGCAATAAGCGAGAATTGAGGATTGTGACCACCCAAGTTGACTTCAGTGCCCCCCGTATCGCGATCCTGGGAGGTGGTCCCGGCGGATACGAAGCCGCCATGGTAGCCGCCTCACTGGGTGCCCACGTCACCATCGTCGAGCGCGCCGGCCTCGGCGGATCCGCCGTGCTGACCGACGTCGTGCCTTCCAAGACCCTGATCGCCACCGCCGACCTCATGACCCGCGTCGGTGAGGCGGACGAGCTGGGAGTGAAGTTCGACGGCGATGGCGCGGCCTCCAAGCCCCGCGCCGACCTCAAGCACATCAACGACCGCGTCCTGAACCTGGCCCACGGACAGTCCAACGACATCCGCGCAGGCCTTGAGCGCTTGGGCGTGGAAATCGTCATCGGCTCCGGCAAACTGCTGGACAACAACACCATCGAGGTCCTGACCCTGGAAGGGACCCGCACCATCGACGCCGACGCCATCCTTTTGGCCGTCGGCGCCCACCCGCGCGAGCTCCCCACGGCAAAGCCCGACGGCGAACGCATCCTCAACTGGGCCCAGATCTACAACCTGGACGAACTTCCCGAGGAACTGATCGTCGTGGGATCCGGTGTCACGGGTGCCGAATTCGCCTCCGCCTACAACGGCCTGGGCTCCAAGGTCACCTTGATTTCCAGCCGCGACCAGGTCCTCCCCGGCGAGGACACCGACGCTGCCAAGTTGCTGGAGGGCGTCTTCGAACGCCGCGGCGTCCGCGTTTTGTCCAAGTCCCGCGCGAATGCGGTTGAGCGGACGGACGACGGCGTGAAGGTCACCTTGGGTGACGGTTCCGTGGTGACGGGCTCGCACTGCCTGGTGTGCGTCGGATCCATCCCGAACACCGCAGGGGTCGGACTCGAGGAAGCCGGCGTAACGCTCACCGAATCGGGCCACATCAAGGTCGACGGCGTTTCCCGCACCACTGCGCCCAACATCTACGCCGCCGGCGACTGCACGGGCGTTTTTGCTTTGGCATCCGTGGCTGCCATGCAGGGCCGGATCGCCATTGCACACTTCATGGGCGACGGCGTGAAGCCCCTCAAGCTCAACCAAGTGGCATCGAACATCTTCACCTCCCCGGAGATCGCCTCCGTTGGTGTCTCCGAGGCCGACCTTGCTTCGGGCAAGTACCAAGGCGATGTTGTGATGCTCTCGCTGCTCAGCAACGCCCGCGCCAAGATGCGCAATACCAAGGACGGCTTCGTCAAGATCATCGCCCGCAAGGGCTCCGGCACCGTTATCGGTGGCGTGGTGGTGGGACCGAACGCGTCGGAACTGATCTTCCCGATCTCCGTGGCTGTTACTCAGAAGCTCCACGTTGATGATGTGGCCAGTGCATTCACCGTGTACCCGTCGCTGACCGGCTCCATCTCGGAGGCCGCACGCCGGCTCCACGTTCACATGTAGCTTGTTGCTTCACGGGCCGCCTGCCGGGCACCCGACTTCGCTGGAAAGCTGCGATGACGCCGGGAAACTTCCGGCTAACCCGCAGCGTTCCCGCGAAACGGGCTTTTTGCGTCTTAGGAGTCCAGGACTGCTACCGCCTCAGCCAGGGGCATGTGGAGGGCAGGGCCGTGGCCGGGGAGGATCACGCTGGCTTCAAGGCTCTCCAGTCGCCGGGCAGAGGACAGTGCTGCGGCCGGGTCCGAGTGGAACATCCTGTGCAGCATCTGCGGACCTTCCTTGCTGCTGATCGGATGACCGCTGACGAACGTATCTCCCACGGCAATCGCTCCGGCGTCCGGCAGCCGGAGGACCACGTTTCCGGGGGTGTGGCCGGGCAGCGTGCTTGCCTCGGGCCGGCCGGGGAGGGCCGCGAGCCGCTCAGGGGTCCAGGCTTCGGCGAGCACGGCCGGCTTGGCTTGGAGGGCCTTGGCCTTGATGACATGGATCATCCAGCGCAAGACCGTGGGACGCCAGATCCTGGCCAGCACTTGGCCCATGGTGACCTGGTGCTTCTCCTTGCCCTGGACGTGGGCCAGCTCCTCCGGGGAGCAGAGGATGGGCGTGCCGTAGCTCTCAGAGAAGTACGCGGCCGAGCCTGTGTGGTCCACGTGGCCGTGAGTGATGAGCATGGCCTTGGCCTCGGCGGGATCGAGTCCCAGTTGGCGGATGGAGGACAGGACCGCGTCCCGGTCCGCCGGGTATCCGCCGTCGATCAGGATGAAACCTGTCTCGTCGCGGACAATGAGCCAGTTGGAGGCGGGCCCTTCGACAAAATGGACGCCGGGGGCGGGTTCGGAGATGTTCACTGTCGGAAGTCTAGTCCGCCGGGCGTTCACGCGACTTCGCTGGAAGCTTGCGAAGACGCCCGGAACCTTCCGGCGAACCCGCAGCGTTCCAGCGAAGTCACGGCACGGCCTCAGGCAACAGCTCCCTGGAAGTGCTTCTCGATGAGGCCCTTGATGTCCTCGTGGCATCCACCGCAGCCGGTCCCGGCGCGGGTTGCCTTGGAAACCTCCGCAACGGAAGAGCAGCCCTCCACCACGGAATCCCCGATACTGGCGGCACTGACACCGGCGCAGCGGCACACGGTCCGCTGGGGGTCGTTGTTCGCGGCCCCCGTATCGAGTTGGTCCGGACCATCGAGCCGAAGCAGCAAGGAGCGGTCCGCTGGCAGCTCGGAGGCGCGTTCGAACAGCATCACCAGCTCGGCTGCCGTCCTGGGCATCCCGACGGACACCAAGCCTTCCAGTACGCCGCCGCGGGTCGTCATTTTCACGTAGCGCCCGTGCTCAGGATCGGCCCACTGTGAGATCTGCCGGCGCGGACGACCGGCAGCGGCCCCGGCCTCAAGCAGTTCCTCGTCCCAAGGATCGGCCTGGTTGTCGCCCGCCACGGCCAGGTTGATGCCCCGGGCCTTGAGGACAATGACACCGGGCTTCTCTACTGGCAAGGGCTCCAACGAATCCGCGGCGGCCTGTCCGTCCCTGGCCAGAACCATCAGGTACTCCGCCAGCCACTCGGCCTGCCGCCACCCGGGACCAACAAGGCCGGAAGGACCAGCGGCTGTCCGGCACTCAACGCAGGAGGCATCAGAGCAGCGGACTTCGGCGCAGTCACCGATCGCGAATATGTGGGGCTCATGGTGCGTACGCAGATGGTGGTCCACCAGGACTCCGGTGCCAACAGGCAGACCACAGCCCTCTGCCAACTCACTCCGCGGCCGCACGCCGCAGGACAGTACCAGCAGGTCGCCGTCGATCGCGGAGCCGTCGTCGAGCAGCAACGCTGAGAACGAGCCGCCGGGACCCGCGGTTTCGACGCCGGTGGACCGGGCGTTGCCAGCCATGCGGACTCCGTTGCTGCGCAGACTCGCAGTCAGGACCGAGCCACTGCCGCGGTCGATGCTGCGGCCCAGTGGAAACGGTCCGTTGTGCACCACGGTTGCCTGGGCGCCTTCCTCGGAGACGGCCAAAGCAGTCTCCAATCCGAGCACGCCGCCGCCAAGGATCACTACGCGTTTTCGGCCGGCAACAGCGGAGCGCAGCACAGCGGCATCCTGAAGGTCGCGGAGGGTAATGACGCCGGCCGGCAACACAGGTCCGGACGGGTCAGGGTTCAACCCCGTGAGGTTGGGAATGACCGGCCGTGAACCCGTAGCGAAAACCAGCCGATCGTAATGCTCGGAGGAGCCATCGGAGAGGACAACGCTCTGCCGCGCACGGTCGATCCTCTTCACCGCGGTTCCCAGCCGTACTTCCACCCCGGAAGCTTCCAAATCGGCAGCATCCGCCATGGCCAGGGCGTCGGCTGTCATACGCCCCACCCCAAGCTCGGCCACCATCACGCGGTTGTAGGCTGCCTCGGGTTCCTGTCCCACAACGAGCAGTTGCACAAGCCCCGAACGAACGGAGGGAAGCAGCTCATCGACCAAACGGGCAGCCACCGGCCCGAATCCAACAACAACAATGCGCTCGCTCATAGAGCCTCCTCGGCGTACAAAGGCAGTCCCGCGTCGACCAGGGTCGCGGGGACGGGGTTGGAAACAGCGCGCCGGACCCACACCCGGCTGGTCTTGAATTCCGGCATGCCGGAGATCGGATCAGTGGTGGCCTCGGTGAGCCGGTTGGCGTTCTCCTGGCCGGGGAAGTGGAAGGGAAGGAAAACGGTGTCCGGACGGACGGTGTTGCTCAGTTCAGCCCGGCACAGGACCTCGCCGCGCTCGTTGCTGACTGTGGCGTAGTCGCCGTCGATGATCCCATGGGAGGCCGCGGTTGCAGGGTGGATCAGCAGCCGTACCTGTGGGTGCGCGGCGAGTAAGTCGGCGACGCGACGTGTTTGCGAACCCGACTGGTAGTGCTCCAGCAGGCGTCCGGTGGCCAGGGCCAGGGAATCATCCGCGAACGACCGTACGGCCTTCTTGGACGGGGTCACGGGAACCATCACGGCCCGGCCATCGGCGTGCGCGAAACCATCGGCAAACAGTCGGGGAGTGCCGTTGCTGCCCACGGGGTACGGCCAATAGGCCGCCTCGCCGCGGTCCAGCATGGCGTAGTCGATTCCGGAGTAATCCGCCAGGCCACCAGCAGAAGCCACACGCAATTCCTCGAACACAGTCCCGGGATCGTCACTGAACGAGGAAGGCGCCTCGAGAAGCTCGGCAAGACGCGCCATCACCCACAATTCGCTGCGGACACCCGGGGGAGGGGTCAGCGCACGCCGACGCCGGATCACGCGTCCCTCAAGGTTTGTCAGCGTGCCCTCTTCCTCGGCCCACTGCGTCACCGGCAGCACAAGGTCCGCCTCCATGGCCGTCTCCGACATGAAGAAGTCGCAGACCACCAGGAAGTCGAGGTCCCTGAGCCCGGCAGTGACGGCATTGGTGTCCGGTGCCGAGACCACCACGTTGGCGCCGTGCACGAAAAGGCAACGGACGCCGTCGGGCTTTCCAAGCGATTTCAGAAGTTCGACGGCGGGCAGTCCCGGACCAGGGATGAGCGACTCGTCGATGCCCCACACGGAAGCGATATGGGCGCGTGCCGCAGGATCGGTGATCTTGCGGTAACCCGGGAGCTGGTCAGCCTTCTGGCCGTGTTCGCGTCCACCCTGGCCGTTGCCTTGTCCGGTGAGGGTGCCGTAGCCGCTTCGCGCCGAGCCGGGCAGGCCCAGAAGGAGGCTGAGGTTGATGGCGGCCGTGGCGGTGTCCGTTCCGTCCACGTGTTGTTCGACGCCGCGGCCACTGAGGATGTAGCTGCCGCCGGTACGTGCTCCCTGGGCGAGTCGGCGTGCGGTGTCCCGGATGAGGTTCGCGGGGACGCCGGTGATGGACTGGACCCGTTCCGGCCAGAACGCGGAGAGGCTGCGGACCAGTGCGGGGTAGCCGGAGGTACGGGTCGCCACGAAAGCTGAGTCCACCAACCCCTCATGGACCACTACATGCGAGATGCCCAAAAGGAGAGCCAAATCAGTACCGGGCGTCGGCTGCAGGTGGAGGCCGCCGCCGTCGGACGTCAATGCGGCAGTAGCCGAGCGGCGGGGGTCCACCACGATCAGGCCGCCCGCGTCGCGTGCGCCGTGCAGGTGCTGAACGAAGGGCGGCATGGTGTCGGCGACGTTGGAACCAAGCAGGAGGATGACCGACGCCGAGTCCAGGTCCGTGACCGGGAAGGGGAGTCCGCGGTCCACGCCGAACGCGCGGTTCCCGGCTGCCGCTGCCGATGACATGCAGAACCGGCCGTTGTAGTCGATCCGGGAGGTACGAAGCGCCAAGCGGGCGAACTTGCCCAACATGTAGGCCTTCTCGTTGGTGAGGCCGCCGCCGCCGAAGACTCCGACGGCGTCGTTCCCATACTGCCCCTGAGTGTCCTTGACCGCCGCCGTGATGAGCGTGAGGGCCTGCTCCCAGGAGATCGGTTGGTGGACGCCGTCGGAGCCTTTCAGCATCGGCTCGGTGACCCGGCCGCTATGGCGCAATAACGACGCCGATGTCCAGCCCTTGCGGCACAGCCCGCCCCGGTTGGTGGGGAAGTCGCGCCCGGAAACGTCGAGGGGCGCGGCGGGTTGGGCGGGCCCGGCGGCCGCTGCCGCCTGACCCGCCACCTCAGGGGTAACCGGCCTCAACGTCATGGCGCACTGGAGCGCGCAGTAGGGGCAGTGGGTATCGGCGCCGTTGGGCATCTAGATGTGTCCGATCGTGTTGCGCTGGCGGGCAGGGCGGATGTAGCAGACCCAGCAAACTGCCAGCATCAGGACATAGGCCGCCACGAATCCGTAGAACGCCGGGGTGTAGGAGCCGCTGGCCGTGTTGGAGGCGTTGAGCACCTGCGGAATCACGAAGCCGCCGTAGGCGCCGATCGCCGAGATCAGGCCCAGGGAGGAGGCTGCGAGGCGTGCCGTGGCCGCACTGCTGGCACCGGACCGGGCTGCGCGGCTGGACGTCGCGAAGATGACAGGGATCATCCGGTAGGTCGCACCGTTTCCGAAGCCGCTGGAGACGAAGAGCAGGAGGAACAGGCCCAGGAAGAGCCAGAAGTTCTTCAGTGGCAGCGTCCAGATCATGGTGAGGGTGATGACGGCCATCGAAGCGAACGCGGTGATGGTCATACGCGCCCCACCCATTCGGTCGGCCATACGTCCGCCGTAGGGTCGGGCCAGGGAACCGACCAGCGGGCCGAGGAAGGCCAGGGACAGTGCCACTGCACCGACGTGGATCGAGGAGAACTCCGGGAAGTAGTCCTTGATCAGCTTGGGGAAGACACCGGCGAAACCGATGAACGAGCCAAAAGTGCCGATGTACAGGAACGCCATGATCCACAGGTGCGGTTCCTTCACCGCGGTCAGGGAACCGGCCACGTCACCCTTGGCGCTGGTGAGGTTGTTCATGTACTTCCAGGCGCCGAAGGCGGCGATGATGATCAGCGGGATCCAGATGATGCCAGCCATGGGCAGGTTCACGGTTCCGGCCGCCAGCAGGGTGATGGCGATGGGGACAACAAGCTGTGCGACGGCGGCACCCAGGTTTCCGCCTGCGGCGTTCAGTCCCAAGGCCCAGCCCTTTTCACGTGCGGGGTAGAAGAAGGTGATGTTGGCCATCGAGCTGGCGAAGTTGCCACCGCCGAAGCCGGCGAGGGCGGCCATGAGGAGCATGACGCCGAACGGAGTCTGCGGGTTCGAGACACACAGCGCCAGTCCCGTAGTGGGGATCAGGAGCAGGAGCGCCGAGACGATGGTCCAGTTCCGGCCACCGAACCTGGGAACCATGAAGGTGTAGGGAATACGAAGTGTCGCGCCTACGAGGCTGGGGATGGAGATGAGCCAGAAGATCTGGTTGGTGTCGAAGGTGAAGCCGGCCGCGGGGAGTTGGACAACCACGATGGACCACAGCTGCCACACAACGAATCCGAGGAATTCTGCGAAAATGGACCAGTACAGGTTTCGCTTCGCGATGACCCGGCCTTCGGCTTCCCACTGGCCCTTGTCTTCGGCATCCCAGTTGGCGATCCAGCGGCCGGGGCGGTGTTCAAGGGTGGTGGTGGCGGCAGCAGTGGACTGGACTGGAGCCAGTGCATCTGCGGTGCTTTCAACAGTCACGGAGTGCCTCCTTGGTGGGGGTCGGTGTTCTTCCAAGGTAGGTTTGGCGCATTTCGCGGACGGTCGCGGTTTGTAAACGGGCTGTGACATTTCCCTATCAGCGCGGTCACCGGCGCGTGAGGCTTCGGTGAGGTATTGTGGCGCAGACCACATAGTGGGACTTTCCCGTTCGTCCGCATGCTGGACATTGTTGTCCAGTGAGTGGACGGCGGGAACTATTATTGAACTCTCAATTAATCCTTCTCCGGGTGGTGCGCTCAGGCACCGCACGGCGTGAACGAAAGCTGCTACTACATGTCTTCCACTGCACCATCCAAGGAAGGCGAGTCCACTCGACCGGTGAACTCGCGGGGGCGGGTGATCTTCGCCAGCCTGATCGGCACCACGATCGAGTTCTACGACTTCTACGCGTACGCGACGGCGTCTGTGCTCGTCTTCCCGAAGCTCTTCTTCCCCGATGCCACCGACATCAACGCCCTGCTCAGCGCCTTCGCCATCTTCGGCGTCGCTTTCTTCGCACGGCCTATCGGCGCTGTGGTCTTCGGACACTTTGGTGACAAGATCGGCCGCAAGGGAACCCTGGTGGCTTCCTTGCTGACGATGGGTATTGCCACCTTCCTTATCGGCCTTCTCCCCGAAGCATCGTTGCCCGGGTGGGCCATCCTCGCGCCGCTGCTGCTTGTGGTCCTGCGTTTCTTCCAGGGCCTGGCCCTGGGCGGCGAATGGTCCGGTGCCGCCTTGCTCGCCACCGAGAACGCCCCCGAGGGAAAGCGCGCCATCTACGGTACGTTCCCGCAGCTGGGTGCGCCCATCGGCTTCATCATCGCCAACGTGATCTTCATCTGGATGAACGTTGCCCTGACGCCCGAACAGTTCCTGGCCTGGGGCTGGCGCGTGCCGTTCCTCGTGAGCGCCGTTTTGGTGATCGTGGGCCTGTATGTCCGGCTCAAGCTCGTGGAGAGCGCATCCTTCACCAAGGTTGTCCAGCAGGACAAGGTCCAGAAGCTTCCCCTGGGTGCCACGCTCAAGAACCACTGGCGTCCCGTGGTAGCGGGCACGTTCATCATGTTTGCCACGTACGTGCTGTTCTACATCATGACCACGTTCACCCTCTCCTACGGCACCAAGCCGACGCTGGCAGGTGCCCAGGCGGCGGCTGAGAAGGCCGGCAAGCCGATGACCGCGGAGCAGATTGCCGCGTTCGTGCCCGGTCTTGGCATCTCCCGTTCGGACTTCCTGTGGATGCTGATCATCGGTGTGGTCTTCTTCGGTATCTTCACCGTCGTCTCCGGTCCGCTGGCCGAAAAGTGGGGACGCCGTAAGTTCCTGCTGGGTGTCACCGCAGGCATCTTTGTCTTCGGCGCACTCTGGTTCACCATGTTCGGACCCGGCCAGGCGGCAGCCATGGTCGGTCTCATCGTCGGCTTCACCCTCATGGGCCTGACTTTTGGTCCCATGGCGGCCATCCTGCCCGAGCTGTTCCCGGCCAACGTCCGGTACACGGGCTCGGCAGTGGCTTACAACCTGTCGTCCATGATCGGCGCCGCTCCTGCATCCTTCGTTGCCATCGCCCTCTGGTCGGCGGCCAACGGAAGCACCTGGCTGGTGGGGGTCTACATGGCCGTCGCAGCGGTGATCACTTTCATCGCGCTGTGGCTCACCCGCGAAACCAAGGACACGGACTACGAGAACAACGTAGCCTAAGCAGCCCTTAACCACGCCGGCCCCGCACCAAAAGGTGCGGGGCCGACG
>NZ_JAQZBY010000026.1:0-4866 GCF_028736865.1 Paenarthrobacter sp. AB444
GAGCGCTCGAATGCATGGAGCATCCACGGAGCCGTTCACTGTCGCCGACTTGGGGCATACGTCGGGCCCTATTGGTCGCTACACGCCAAGAAGCAACGCGCCCGCAATCAGCGCGACGTCGGCCACCCGGTGTACGACTCCGCAAGGTAAGCCTTGGCGTGCTCGGAGGTGACCACTGAGTGCAGCTCGCCGAGTTGGCGGGCACGGTCGAAGTCATCGGCTCCCGGGACGGTGTGCAGCATGGATGTCATCCAATATGAGAAGTGCTGTGCCTTCCAGACCCGGTCCAAGGCGCGGTCGCTGTACGAATGCAGGAGGGCCGTGGAACCGTTGGAGTAGAAGGAGTCAAGCCCCTCGAACAATACCTTGACATCATGGATGGCCAAGTTGAGCCCCTTTGCCCCAGTCGGAGGGACCGTGTGGGCGGCATCGCCGGCGAGGAAGAGATTGCCGTGGCGCATCGGAGTGTGAACGAAACTGCGGAAGGGAAGGACCATCTTTTCAAGGACCGGCCCTTCCTTGAGCTCAAAGCCGTTGCCGTTGACACGCTTGCGGAATTCTGACCAGATGCGTTCGTCGTTCCAGTCGGCGGGGTTTTCCTTGGGGTCGCACTGGAAGTACATCCGCTGAACCGTCTCGGTGCGTTGGCTGATCAGGGCGAAGCCCTCTTTGGAATTGGCGTAGATCAACTCATCCGAACTGCGCGGGGCTTCTGCAAGGATGCCGAACCAGGCGAAGGGGTATTCGTGGAAGTACCACTTGCGGTGGGCTTCGGGAATTTGGAAGCGGCAGTGGCTACGCGAGCCGTCGGCCCCTACGAGGAAGTCAGCCTGGATCTCGAACTCCTGGCCCTCCGAGTCGGTGAACCAAACTTTCGGCTTGCCTTCGAGATCGTGAACGGTAGTGTCCGAAACGCTGTAGCGGACGTCGCCGCCGTCGGCCTCCCTACGTGCGGCGAGGTCCATGAAAACGTCGGTCTGCGGGTACAACCATACGGATTCACCAACAAGCTCCTTGAAGTTGATGCGGTGGTTCTCGCCGTTGAAGCGCAGTTCGATTCCATCGTGGCGGTCACCTTCGCGCAGGACACGGTCGGACACACCTGAGTCCACCAAAAGGTTCACTGTGCCATGCTCCAGAATTCCGGCGCGGACCGTCTCCTGGATGTCCTTGCGGCTGCGGATCTCGACCACCACGGAGTCGATTCCCTGCTTCGCCAAGAGATGGGAAAGCATGAGCCCCGCGGGGCCTCCGCCCATAATGGCTACCTGGGTGGTGATGGCTGTACGTGCCATGGTTCCTCGCTTCGTTGCGGTTCCCGCCTTCTGCAGAACGGGTTGAGCTTGGAATCAGTGTGCCCCGCGGGAAGTGAGTGGCATTACACGAATTCCATTGAACGGAAGTCGTGATGAGTTCCCAACTGACGTCCAATGCCCCGCGCAGCGGTCTGCAGAGCGGGCACCAACGCCTGCAAACGCATCTCGGCAAGAGGTACCACGACACCCAACGCTGCCACCGTCCGGCGCCGGGCGTCCATGACCGGCACCGCGATCCCCCACGTGTCAGGGTCCACCACGCCCGCCAACTGGGAATAGCCTCGCTGCGCGGCTTCTGCCAGGAGGTGACGGACGACGTCGGCAGTAACCTTTCCGGCAGGGTCGCGGAATTGTTTGAGGTACTCCGCCTGCAGTTCGCGGGACTGGTTGGACATCAACGCAAGCCCGGCCGAGGAGATGTGGACAGGCATCCTCCCTGCGACCTTGGCCCGGTTGGCCACGGAACCCCGCCGGGAAAGTCGCTCCACAAAGAGGGCTTCCCAGCCTTCGAGTACCGCCAGATTGACGTTCTGGTTCAGCACCTGCTGGATGTCTTCCATGAACGGCATCGCTGCCTGGCGAAGTTCCAGCGTCGGTGAATTCCGGTTGACGAGTTCCCACAGACGCAGCCCGAGGCGCACCGTTCCGCCCGCCCCAAGATCCAGCAGCCCCTGCTCCGCGAGCTGGCGCACCAACCGGTGGGCGGAGGACAACGGCAGGCCAGCCCGCTCGGCGAGCTCGCTCAGTTGCAGCGAAGTCGCACCCTCGGGGAATGCGGAGATGACCCTGACCACCCGCTCCACCACGGAGTCGCCGGACGTTGAGTTGGCCACAGTTCGCCACCTTCCTGCACGCGCATCATTGACGCATGAAACTCACTCAAGGGCGTCGAACGATGAAGCCCTCCCCGAACCCGCGATTCCATGAAGTCGGGATTCCATTCAATGGTAGAACGTGCGCGGCATTACAGGGCAGAGTGATACAAATCTCGTAACCGACCGGTCGTTCAGGTGACCGGCACCCCAATAATGAGGACGCTATGCCAACGATGTCATCTGCCCGCCGCTCCCAATGGCCTGTCTGGCTTTGTTGGCTGGCCATGGTCCTGGACGGTTTCGACCTTGTGGTCCTGGGGACCGTCATCCCCACGCTGATCAAGACCGGCGAACTTGGCTTTGACGCTGTGGGAGCCACCTTCGCTGCCACCATCTCCTTGGTTGGTGTCGGCTTGGGCGCACTCTTCATCGCACCGCTTTCGGACAAGTTCGGTCGCCGCAAGCTGCTGATCGCCTGCGTGGCAGGCTTCTCGATCTTCACCATCGGAGTGGCTTTTGCGCCAAATGTGGCCGTGTTCTCTGTGTTGCGTCTTCTGGCCGGTCTTGGCCTTGGCGCCTGCCTTCCCGCAGCCCTGGCCTACATGAACGACTACGCGCCGACAGGCACAGCTGGAAAATCCACCACCAGGACCATGACCGGATATCACGTCGGCGCCGTCGCCACAGCCCTTCTGGCCATCATCATCGTGCCGAACTGGCGCCTCATGTTCATCATTGGCGGCGTTGCGGGCTTGGTCCTCTTGCCGTTCCTCTGGGCCAAGTTGCCCGAGTCACTGCCCGAAGCAGCTCCGGCGCAGGCCGGCGTGGCATCGAAGCCGGCCGCCGCCGTCGAACGTTCCACTGAAGCAGCTCCCAAGAAGGGCTTCCGCGACCTGCTCCAGAAGCCGTATCCGGTGGTGGCACTGGGAATCGGTGTGGCGTCGTTCATGGGATTGTTGCTGGTCTACGGGCTCAACACCTGGTTGCCCCAGCTGATGGCCGCTGCCGGATACCCTGTCAGCACGGGCCTGACGCTGCTGCTTGTCCTGAACCTTGGTGCTGTCGCAGGGCTGTTCCTGGCTGGAGTCTTGGCCGATAAGCACGGGACCAAGAAGATCGTGCTGATGTGGTTCGGGTTGTCGGCGGTCTTCCTGGCCATTCTGAGCGTCAAGATCCAGAACGAATTCCTGCTCAACGCCGCTGTGTTCGTGACCGGCATTTTCGTCTTCAGCTCCCAGGTGTTGGTGTACGCCTGGGTCAGCCAGCTGTTCCCCGCGACCCTCCGCGGAACCGCCCTTGGTTTCGCCGCCGGAGTTGGCCGGCTCGGCGCCATCGTCGGCCCGGCCGTTACGGGAACCCTGGTTGCGGCCAATATCGCGTACCCCGCCGGCTTCTACGTGTTCGCCGCGGCGGGCGTGCTGGCCGTTGCTGCGCTGTTCCTGGTCCCGCGCGAGGTCAGGAACAGCGAAGACGCAATTACGGCTGACCGCTAGCCGGGTTCCGGGGACTTCGGCAGGTTGAATCCCTGACTGTCCCCAGGAGCTGCGGCCCGGCGGCAAAGCAACGGTCTGTGGACTTCCTCAGCTCCGGGAGTGCCTCCACTGCGGTGTCGAAGTGGTCTTCCCGGATCATCATTTCAATGGCCCGGCACTGGGTTTCCGTTTCCACTGCACCCACCATGGCGGAGGAGATCTTGAGGCTGAGAACCGCGTCCATGCTGGCTTCGGGGTCATGGTGGCACAGGCCATTGGACAACCTGAGGAGTCTGCCGGGCAGCATCGCAAGGTAGGTGGAGAAGAAGCGCAGCGCCAGCCGGGAGTCACCCAATTCCTCGGCCAATGCCTGCAACCTCCACGGTTCGAGCGGGCTGGAGCCGTGGTTGGGGCTGGGTGCAGGACGGTCACTCACCGCTGGCTGCCTGGGCCTGCGCAGCGCCTTCCGGCGCCGTCTTGCTGGGGTCTTTGGTCCAGATGGAAACCAGCATTCCGATCACCAAAATCGCCGGCGCACCATACATGAGGGTGTTCAGCACCATGGGTTCACGGAGAACCCGGATGGCGTTGCCCACATAGGGGATGGTTGCCACCTGCTTGTCCACGGTCTTGCCCTGGAGAGTGGCGATCCATGGATCGAGGCCGTTGTTGGCGTCGCCCTTGGTTTGCACGGCAACGCCACCGTCCGCGGTGGTGGTGATCTCGACGATGCGGTGGGTTTCCACCCGCTGATCCTCCACGGGAATGTGGTAGGTGATGATGTCACCCACTTTTACGTCCTGGACCGGCGTCGGGACAGTCACGACCACGTCGCCCGGGTTGATCAGCGGGGACATGGATCCCGTCAGCATGGTGGAGGTCTGGTAGCCCAGGACACGGGGCCCGATGGCCAGGAACAGGAACACCAGCGCGCCCAGGACCAGCAGTCCAACGCCGATGCCCCTTGCGACAGCACCGGCAACGCGGCGGAGGACGCTTTTGGTTGCGGGGGCTGCGGCATCGGCGGCAGCTTCGCGGGGACTTACGACGGCGGGGCTTACGACGGCGGTGTCGCTCACGGGGGTGGTGCCCACTTTCCGGGTGGCGGGCTTGATAGCCGAAGCCTTGGCTGCGGAACGCCGGCCGTGGAGTGCTGGTCCGTTGAGGGTTTCGATTGCGCTCATGTCCTGGCGTTCCTTTCGTTCTGTGGGGCAGATTGCTCTGCGAAAGTACGTAAACTGCGCCGCCGGGCCTGATCGGGCG
>NZ_JAQZBY010000027.1:0-3361 GCF_028736865.1 Paenarthrobacter sp. AB444
TGTGTGAAATCCACAACTTCGGCGGTGTACTTGAGCCCCGCTACATTGTCGGCGCGGAATCACTTGACCAGTGAGCTATTACGCACTCTTTCAAGGATGGCTGCTTCTAAGCCAACCTCCTGGTTGTCTTCGCAACTCCACATCCTTTCCCACTTAGCACACGCTTAGGGGCCTTAGTTGGTGGTCTGGGCTGTTTCCCTCTCGACTATGAAGCTTATCCCCCACAGTCTCACTGCTGCGCTCTGACTTACCGGCATTCGGAGTTTGGCTGACGTCAGTAACCTTGTAGGGCCCATCGGCCATCCAGTAGCTCTACCTCCGGCAAGAAACACGCAACGCTGCACCTAAATGCATTTCGGGGAGAACCAGCTATCACGGAGTTTGATTGGCCTTTCACCCCTACCCACAGCTCATCCCCTCCATTTTCAACTGAAGTGGGTTCGGTCCTCCACGACGTCTTACCGTCGCTTCAACCTGGCCATGGGTAGATCACTCCGCTTCGGGTCTAGATCACGCCACTACACTCGCCCTGTTCAGACTCGCTTTCGCTACGGCTACCCCACACGGGTTAACCTCGCGACGTAACACTAACTCGCAGGCTCATTCTTCAAAAGGCACGCCGTCACAGTAACAAGACTGCTCCGACGGATTGTAAGCACACGGTTTCAGGTACTGTTTCACTCCCCTCCCGGGGTACTTTTCACCTTTCCCTCACGGTACTGGTCCGCTATCGGTCATTAGGAAGTATTTAGGCTTATCAGGTGGTCCTGACAGATTCGCACGGGATTTCTCGGGCCCCGTGCTACTTGGGATACTCTCCAGGCGGCACACAACATTACGGTTACGGGGCTCACACCCTCTCTGGCCGGCCTTTCAAGACCGTTCACCTATGCACGCACTCTCACCTCACTGGCCCGGCAGAACCAGAACGGAAAGTCCCACAACCCCGCCCATGCAACGCCCGCCGGCTATCACACATGGAAACGGTTTAGCCTGATCCGCGTTCGCTCGCCACTACTAACGGAATCACTCTTGTTTTCTCTTCCTGCGGGTACTGAGATGTTTCACTTCCCCGCGTTCCCCCCACGCACCCTATGTGTTCAGATGCGGGTCACACAATCACCCTTACAGGCGTTGTGCGGGGTTTCCCCATTCGGACATCCTGGGATCAACGCTCGGTTATCAACTCCCCCAGGCTTATCGCAGATTCCTACGTCCTTCTTCGGCTCCTAATGCCAAGGCATCCACCGTGTGCCCTTAAAAACTTGACCACACACATCGAACAAAACGCCCGATCATGATGCATCAACTATTCGAGAGAACCACGACCACAAAAGGCCAGGTTCATCAAAAAGAAATTGCTGTAGAAACACACACACATGTGTGTGTTCCAGATGCTCGCGTCCACTATGTAGTTCTCAAACAACAACCCCATCAACCAGACCACCACACCCCACCAAAGGGACACGGCAGTACCGGAAGCAGGAACAAAAGAAACACCAGTCTCTGATGCATTGCTGCAAAAAGGTCCTGTTGCCTCAGGACCCAACAGTGCGCCAAACACAACCCCCACAACCAGCACCCCGGACACGTTCCCAACAACCACACCCCAAAGGGTTCAGCTGCCGTACTAACACCAGGACACCACCACAAAGGCCATGCCAAAATAAACTTTGATTCGTTGATATTCCACCCATGAGCACCCACCGCAGGACAAACGCCTGCGCAATGGGCAACACTGACAACCACACCCCCACCCATGCAGGCAGGGACAACAGGTTGTTAGCAGCTCCTTAGAAAGGAGGTGATCCAGCCGCACCTTCCGGTACGGCTACCTTGTTACGACTTAGTCCCAATCGCCGGTCCCACCTTCGACGGCTCCCCCCACAAGGGTTAGGCCACCGGCTTCGGGTGTTACCAACTTTCGTGACTTGACGGGCGGTGTGTACAAGGCCCGGGAACGTATTCACCGCAGCGTTGCTGATCTGCGATTACTAGCGACTCCGACTTCATGGGGTCGAGTTGCAGACCCCAATCCGAACTGAGACCGGCTTTTTGGGATTAGCTCCACCTCACAGTATCGCAACCCTTTGTACCGGCCATTGTAGCATGCGTGAAGCCCAAGACATAAGGGGCATGATGATTTGACGTCGTCCCCACCTTCCTCCGAGTTGACCCCGGCAGTCTCCTATGAGTCCCCGGCCGAACCGCTGGCAACATAGAACGAGGGTTGCGCTCGTTGCGGGACTTAACCCAACATCTCACGACACGAGCTGACGACAACCATGCACCACCTGTAAACCGACCGCAAGCGGGGCACCTGTTTCCAGGTATTACCGGTTCATGTCAAGCCTTGGTAAGGTTCTTCGCGTTGCATCGAATTAATCCGCATGCTCCGCCGCTTGTGCGGGCCCCCGTCAATTCCTTTGAGTTTTAGCCTTGCGGCCGTACTCCCCAGGCGGGGCACTTAATGCGTTAGCTACGGCGCGGAAAACGTGGAATGTCCCCCACACCTAGTGCCCAACGTTTACGGCATGGACTACCAGGGTATCTAATCCTGTTCGCTCCCCATGCTTTCGCTCCTCAGCGTCAGTTACAGCCCAGAGACCTGCCTTCGCCATCGGTGTTCCTCCTGATATCTGCGCATTTCACCGCTACACCAGGAATTCCAGTCTCCCCTACTGCACTCTAGTCTGCCCGTACCCACTGCAGAACCGGAGTTGAGCCCCGGTCTTTCACAGCAGACGCGACAAACCGCCTACGAGCTCTTTACGCCCAATAATTCCGGATAACGCTTGCGCCCTACGTATTACCGCGGCTGCTGGCACGTAGTTAGCCGGCGCTTCTTCTGCAGGTACCGTCACCTTACGGCTTCTTCCCTACTGAAAGAGGTTTACAACCCGAAGGCCGTCATCCCTCACGCGGCGTCGCTGCATCAGGCTTTCGCCCATTGTGCAATATTCCCCACTGCTGCCTCCCGTAGGAGTCTGGGCCGTGTCTCAGTCCCAGTGTGGCCGGTCACCCTCTCAGGCCGGCTACCCGTCGTCGCCTTGGTAGGCCATTACCCCACCAACAAGCTGATAGGCCGCGAGTCCATCCAAAACCACAAAAGCTTTCCACCCCCCACCATGCGATGAGGAGTCATATCCGGTATTAGACCCAGTTTCCCAGGCTTATCCCAGAGTCAAGGGCAGGTTACTCACGTGTTACTCACCCGTTCGCCACTAATCCCCCAGCAAGCTGGGATCATCGTTCGACTTGCATGTGTTAAGCACGCCGCCAGCGTTCATCCTGAGCCAGGATCAAACTCTCCGTTGAAAAATAACAGACACAACCACACCCACCGGAAATAACGACGGAC
>NZ_JAQZBY010000028.1:0-1921 GCF_028736865.1 Paenarthrobacter sp. AB444
ACCCTAGCCTTCGTGGTTCAGGGGTGTGGAGTGGTAGGGGAGCGTCGTGTGGGCAGTGAAGTCGCGGTGGAAACCAGCGGTGGAGCCTACACGAGTGAGAATGCAGGCATGAGTAGCGAAAGACGGGTGAGAAACCCGTCCGCCGAATGATCAAGGGTTCCAGGGTCAAGCTAATCTGCCCTGGGTAAGTCGGGACCTAAGGCGAGGCCGACAGGCGTAGTCGATGGACAACGGGTTGATATTCCCGTACCGGCGAAAAACCGCCCATGCCAAGCGGGGGATACTAACCGCCCGGAGCCTGCCCGCTCACCCTTGTGGTGTTGTGGGTTTTGGCCGAGCGCGGGACCTGATCCCGGGAGGTAAGCGTATTAACAGGTGTGACGCAGGAAGGTAGCCGGGCCGGGCGATGGTTGCCCCGGTCTAAGGATGTAGGGTCAGGGATAGGCAAATCCGTTCCTGTGTGTTTCGAGCACGATCCTGAGATCTGATGGGACTCCCGTATGGGGGGATCCGGTGATCCTATGCTGCCTAGAAAAGCATCGACGCGAGGTTTTAGCCGCCCGTACCCCAAACCGACACAGGTGATCAGGTAGAGAATACCAAGGCGATCGAGAGAATTATGGTTAAGGAACTCGGCAAAATGCCCCCGTAACTTCGGGAGAAGGGGGGCCTGCCCCGTGACCGCCACATCGCTGGCGTGAGCGGGTGTGGGCCGCAGAGACCAGGGGGAAGCGACTGTTTACTAAAAACACAGGTCCGTGCGAAGTCGCAAGACGATGTATACGGACTGACTCCTGCCCGGTGCTGGAAGGTTAAGAGGACCGGTTAGCCCCTTTGCGGGCGAAGCTGAGAATTTAAGCCCCAGTAAACGGCGGTGGTAACTATAACCATCCTAAGGTAGCGAAATTCCTTGTCGGGTAAGTTCCGACCTGCACGAATGGAGTAACGACTTCCCCGCTGTCTCAACCATAAACTCGGCGAAATTGCAGTACGAGTAAAGATGCTCGTTACGCGCAGCAGGACGGAAAGACCCCGAGACCTTTACTATAGTTTGGTATTGGTGTTCGGAGTGGCTTGTGTAGGATAGGTGGGAGACGTTGAAGCCCGGACGCCAGTTCGGGTGGAGTCATCGTTGAAATACCACTCTGGTCACTTTGGACATCTAACTTCGGCCCGTGATCCGGGTCAGGGACAGTGCCTGATGGGTAGTTTAACTGGGGCGGTTGCCTCCTAAAAAGTAACGGAGGCGCCCAAAGGTTCCCTCAGCCTGGTTGGCAATCAGGTGTCGAGTGTAAGTGCACAAGGGAGCTTGACTGTGAGAGAGACATCTCGAGCAGGGACGAAAGTCGGGACTAGTGATCCGGCGGTACATTGTGGAATGGCCGTCGCTCAACGGATAAAAGGTACCTCGGGGATAACAGGCTGATCTTGCCCAAGAGTCCATATCGACGGCATGGTTTGGCACCTCGATGTCGGCTCGTCGCATCCTGGGGCTGGAGTAGGTCCCAAGGGTTGGGCTGTTCGCCCATTAAAGCGGTACGCGAGCTGGGTTTAGAACGTCGTGAGACAGTTCGGTCCCTATCCGCTGCGCGCGCAGGAAATTTGAGAAGGGCTGTCCTTAGTACGAGAGGACCGGGACGGACGAACCTCTGGTGTGTCAGTTGTACTGCCAAGTGCACCGCTGATTAGCTACGTTCGGATGGGATAACCGCTGAAAGCATCTAAGCGGGAAGCTCGCTTCAAGATGAGATTTCCATACACGTTTGTGTGAGAGGCCCCCAGCCAGACCACTGGGTTGATAGGCCGGATGTGGAAGCGAGGACTAACGACTCGTGAAGCTGACCGGTACTAATAGGCCAACAACTTACACCACACACAACACACTGCACGCGTCCACTATGTGGTTCCCAACCAACAACCC
>NZ_JAQZBY010000029.1:0-1161 GCF_028736865.1 Paenarthrobacter sp. AB444
AAGGTGTCTTTCCCTAGACCTGTCAGTCCATCGGGGTGGTCCGGCCGGCACCTGTCCGGCCCACCTCGGTAGCTTGATCAGAAGATTGTCCGCCCCTTTGCGGGGGCGTGACTCGTCACAGTGCTGTTCCTTGGTGACCTCTACCCGGACTGGTACCGGCCGGCGACGGCCATGACCATGTCCGTGAGAGGAAAGGTACCAATGACCGCCATGTCTATCGTCGCGCATACTCATCCATTTGTCGTCGGCGTCGACACGCACGCCCGCAACCACGTCTACGCGATCCTCACCGCGAATACCGGTGCTTTGCTCGAATCCCGGGATTTCCCCGCGACCGGCGCCGGGATCAACCGGGCGATCGACTGGGTCGCCCGGCGTACTGGTGGCAGTGCCGATACGCTCTGGGTGATCGAAGGTGCCGCGTCCTACGGGGCGATCCTGGCCGGCACCGTGGCCACCCATGGTTTGCCGGTGGCCGAAGCGCCGCGCATGGATGCCAGGAAGCGCCGTGGGGTGGGCAAGACCGATGCCCTGGACGCCCACCAGATCGCCATGACGGCCCTGCCTCTGCCGGTGGAGCAGCTGCGCCAGCCCCGCCTTCATGCGGGGATCCGCCAAGGTGTGAGGATTTTGGTGACGGCGAGGGGATCCATGAGCAAGGACCGCACCCGCTCGATCAACGCGCTCAACGCCCTGGCACGGAGCAATGACCTGGGCATGGACGCCCGTAGGAAGCTCACCAGCGCCCAGATCACCGAGATCTCCAAATGGCGGTCCCGAGAGGAAGAGCTCTCCCTGGCCATCGCCCGCGCTGAGGCCGTGCGGCTGGCTAAACACGTCCTGGCCCTCGATGAACAGCTCACGGCCAACGAGAACCAGCTCGATGAGCTGGTCAAAGCCAGTGAAGCCGCGCCCTTACTGGAAGAGACAGGCTTCGCGGCTATAAGTGCCGCGAAGTGCCTCGCAGCGTGGTCGCACGAAGGAAGGGTCCGTAACGAGGCGGCATTCGCCTCCCTGGCCGGAGTGAACCCCATACCCGCATCCTCCGGGAACACGGTCAGGCACCGCTTGAACCGGGGCGGTGACAGGGCACTGAACAGTGCTCTCCACATGGCGGCAATAAGCCGGATGACCCATGATTCAGAAACACGGCAATACGTG
>NZ_JAQZBY010000030.1:0-1120 GCF_028736865.1 Paenarthrobacter sp. AB444
CACCCAACTAATATGTAGTTTCTTTTGTCAACGGGCGTGGGGAAGCGGCCTCGGTTTGTGTCCGGGGTCGCTTCCTTTTTGGTCCGGGGGTTCTCTGTGTGGGGGGTCCAGCGTGTCGTTGGGCGACGGCGTGGTCAGACTAATATGCGCGGGTTGGTTACCGCAGGACGAGGTGTCCGGCTGGAGGCTATCGCTTCTCTAGGGTCGGGCGTGGCCTTGAAAGGTTGCTCATAGTTGGGGTCGCGAGTTCGCTCCACGCGCTGCCGGTGTACCCGGTGGGTCCCTGGTGGTGAGGTCCCGGACGTTAGGGGTTTTGGTGCTGCGCGGTGCGTTGGGCTTCGCTGGCCAGTGACCAGCACCAGCCGGCGAGTTCACGGGCGACGGCGACGTTGGCGACGACGGGACGTTTCCGCCGTTCCTGGTAGCTGAGCCAGCGTTCGTGCAGGCGTCTGTTACCGGCTTTGCCGCGGGCTCTTTCCCAAGGGGTTGCCGCTTCCCAGCGAGAGCGCAGTGCTTGGGAAGGGTGGGTGTAGGAACGGCGGTGGTGCCAAGCGGCTTCGACGAGGAGCCGGCGCGCGTGGGTGTTCCCGGTCTTGGTGATCGAGCCTTGGGAACGGTGCTGGCCGGATGAGTTTTCACTCGGTACCAGACCGAGGTAAGCGCCGATGGTCCGGCCCGTGAACCTGTTCCAGTCACCGATTTCCACGGCCAGACCGAAGGCCGTGAGCGTTGAAACGCCGCGGAGGCATTCAAGGGCGCGCACGACCGGGGTGTACTCGCTGTCGTAGGCCATGGCCCGGATGGCCGCGTCGGCCCGCGAACGGCGATCGAGGATTTCGCTGACCGATTCGAGCGCGAGGTCGTAGGTCAGTTGCAGAGCCGGTGAATCGAAATGCTGACGATAGAGCCAGGCCAGATGCTCCTGGGTCCAGGTATGGCCGCCCGTGTAGTGAATGCCTTGGCGCAGCAGAAGTTTGGAAACCCGGTGCCGGGCACGCATCAGATCTCCCCGGATGTCTTCCCGGGCACGGACCAAGTCCCGGGCAGCTTCCTGGGACGGGCTGGGGACCGCGACCTCGGTGATCTGGTCCAGTTTCAGCAGCCGGGCCAGATGCAGAGC
>NZ_JAQZBY010000031.1:0-790 GCF_028736865.1 Paenarthrobacter sp. AB444
TTGAGGCCCCAGATCTGCTCGTCGGTCAGGTCCGCGACCATGTCTTTGGTCTGCGGGGACTTGCCGAAGAAGTGTTCGCGGACGAACCCGCCGGATTCGGCCTTGTAGGTCTGGTAGTCACCATCGGGGGTTTCGTTCATGATTTTCACCAACGCCCCGTCCTGGTCCGCTTCGAGCAGCGAGTCCCATTCCCGGCCCCAGACGACCTTGATCACGTTCCAGCCCGCGCCGCGGAAGAACGCTTCGAGTTCCTGCATGATCTTGCCGTTGCCGCGCACCGGGCCGTCCAGGCGCTGGAGGTTGCAGTTGATCACGAAGTTCAGGTTGTCCAGGTTCTCGTTCGCGGCGAGCTGGAGCAGGCCACGGGATTCGGGCTCGTCCATTTCCCCGTCACCGAGGAACGCCCAGACCTGCTGGTCACTGGTGTCCTTGATGCCACGGTTGTGCAGGTACCGGTTGGACTGGGCCTGGTAGATCGCGTTCATCGGGCCGATACCCATCGACACGGTCGGGAACTCCCAGAACCCCGGCATCAACCTGGGGTGCGGGTACGAGGACAGGGCATGGCCTTCCTTGGACTTCTCCTGCCGGAACCCGTCCAGGTCCTCCTCCGACAAACGCCCTTCCATGAACGCCCGGGCGTACATGCCCGGAGACGCGTGGCCCTGGAAGAACACCTGGTCCCCGCCCGAAGGGTGGTCCTTGCCGCGGAAGAAATGATTGAAACCAACCTCGTACAGGGTCGCGGCACCGGCATAGGTGGAAATATGCCCACCGACACCAATATCGG
>NZ_JAQZBY010000032.1:0-614 GCF_028736865.1 Paenarthrobacter sp. AB444
CCGTGGTTGGCCTCGGGGGCAGTGTCTGCGTCTTCGGTGCCGGTGCCGGTGCCGGTGCTGGTGTTGGTGCCGGGCTCGGCTGTCCGTGATTCTGTGGTGTCGGTGTCGGCCCCTGTGGTGGTGAGTCGGGGGTTGGTGGCGGTGTTCATGGCGGTGGTGAGGGTTTCGTATTGTTCGGCGGTGGCGAAGATTTCGAGGTGGTGGAGTCCGTAGCGGTGTCGGCGGCGCAGGAATGCGCCTTGGGTGTGGCGGAGGGCTTCTTCGGAGGGTTCGGGGCCGTCTTGGTCGATGCGGTCGGTCCAGCGTCGGGTCATGGTGGTGAGGAAGTCGGGGTCGGACTGGGTTGCTGTGCGGGTCAGGGCGTGTTCCATCCGGGTGATGGTGTCCTGGTCGGTGAGGTGTTGGATCTTGTCCAGGGCGGTGGCGATGATCGTGGCGGACCGGGAGGGTATGTGGGCTGTTGCGAGGGCTTGGGCGAGGTGTTCGCGCCGTGCCGGGACCTGTTGGCCGGTCATGCCCTCCCCGGGCAGGGCATCCGCTGAGAGCGCGAGCCGGCGCCGGGCTTCACCGATCCCGATCCGTAGCCGTGCCCGAAGGAACTCCGCCGCGTTCCG
>NZ_JAQZBY010000033.1:0-573 GCF_028736865.1 Paenarthrobacter sp. AB444
TCGTTGCGGTCTGTTTTGATCCGGTCACCGGGCGGGCGCTGCAGCTTCGACGGGGCCGCGACCACGCACTCGATCCCGGCAGCGCGCAAGGCCCTGGCCAGCGGGAATCCGGTCGGCCCGGCCTCGTAGACCACCCGGCACGGGCCAGGCAGCGCCGTAATCCATTCCAGAATTTCACCATGATCCGGTGTGAGCCGGGCACGGAAGATCTCACCGGTCTGGCCATCGATCGCGCACGCGACGACAGTCAAAGCGTGGACATCCAGGCCGACGTGAGTACGCTCAAACATAGCTGGAACCTCCAAACTTCAAATGTGGCTCTACCCCCTGGATCAAGTCTGGGGCAACCCACGACATCCGTTGAAGAGAAGGTTCCAGCCCCCGCACCCCACGGTGTCTTTCTGATACGGGCCAGAGCTGCCGGGCAAGGATCCGGAGCGCCACCGGACAAACAAACCCCCGAACGCCCGCCCAAAGCTGGCGCTTCGAAACCTTGCCCGGCAACAATCGCGCCCTCAGAAGGACACCGACCAGCCAACTGCACCGGCCACACACATATCGTCTAGGGGACAG
>NZ_JAQZBY010000034.1:0-515 GCF_028736865.1 Paenarthrobacter sp. AB444
CGTCCTGCGGTGGCGCCGATGATGAAGCCGCGGGTCATTTGGTCGGCTGCGGCCCAGAACGAGTCTCCGGTGCGTTGGAAGCCGAACATGGAGTAGAACACGTAGATCGGGACGAGGGGTTCGCCGTGGGTGGCGTAGGAGGTGCCGGCGGCGGTGAAGGCTGCGACGGCGCCGGCTTCGTTGATGCCGGGGTGGATCAGTTGTCCGGCGGGGGATTCTTTGTAGGCCAGGACGAGGTCGCGGTCTACGGAGAGGTAGTTCTGGCCTTTGGGGTTGTAGATTTTCGCGGTCGGGAAGAACGCGTCCATGCCGAAGGTGCGGGATTCGTCCGGGACGACCGGGACGAGGCGGTGGCCGAAGTTTTTGTCCCGCATGAGGTCTTTGAGGAGCCGGACGAAGGCCATGGTGGTCGCGGCTTGTTGTTTGCCGGAGCCGCGTTTGGCGATGTCGTAGGACTTGGCCTCGGGCAGGGTCACGGGGGTGTGGGTGCGGCGGCGTTCGGGCACGAACCCGCC
>NZ_JAQZBY010000035.1:0-500 GCF_028736865.1 Paenarthrobacter sp. AB444
CGGTGGACTGCCGGCCGCTGCTTGAACAGTTCGACGAAACCGGCAGGGTCCTGTGCTGCGAGAACGCGTGGTTCCAGGGTCCCGAGGCGGGTGCGGATCTTTTCCGGACCCGCAAACGCGGACTCCATGGTGACCTGTTGATCCAGCAGCATGCCCGTCAGCAGGGCAAACGAGTCCTCACTGAGCAGTTGATCCGCGGCGGCATCGCCGGTGATGTGCAGTTCCATGCCTCCCATCCTCCCACCGGCAGGCGGCCTCCGTCATGGTGGTGTTCGACGGCGGTGTGGTGGGGTTTTGGGGGTTGGTTTGGGGGTGGTGGGTGGTGGATTTGCGTTGGGGTTGTGGGGCGTGTATTGTTTTCTGAGTCGCCGGGTGCGAAACGGAAAGCCGGAAGGTGTGTACGGTTCGGTAGGCGGCCAAAAATAACTCTTCTTTTCCAATGGCCCTGTTGTGGTGCGCTGCTTTGTGTGGTGTTCCGGTCGGGGTGATGTTTTGGGGGG
>NZ_JAQZBY010000036.1:0-483 GCF_028736865.1 Paenarthrobacter sp. AB444
ATTCCCCGGCTCCATGGCAGGAAGGGTCCAAGCCCTCGCAGCCGCCGTGGACCGCGACTGGGACGGTGACGCCTCCGCGATCTGGACAAAAGGCAACCCCGACGGCCCCGAGGTGCTCCGCCGGCTCCAGGCCCTGCCAGGCTTTGGCGAACAAAAAGCCAAGATCTTCCTGGCACTGCTGGGCAAACAACGCGCCCTGACAGCTCCCGGATGGCAGGAAACCGCCGGCCACTACGGGAAGGAAGGATCCTACCTCTCCGTGGCCGACATCACCGACCCGGAATCCCTGGCCAAAGTCCGCGCCAGCAAACAAGCAGCAAAAGCCGCCGCGAAAACAGCCAAAGCAGCGAAAGCACCCGCCCCCTGACCAGGACCCCGGCGATCAAGCATTAAAGACCAAAGGCCCCAACCGTCGTGGTTGGGGCCCTTTTGCTGGTGCGTTGTGGTGTTAATGTGGGAGACCCCCCAACCCGGTGTGGGTTG
>NZ_JAQZBY010000037.1:0-455 GCF_028736865.1 Paenarthrobacter sp. AB444
CTTTCCCGGCTCCATGGCAGGCAGGGTCCAGGCCCTCGCAGCCGCCGTGGACCGCGACTGGGACGGTGACGCATCCGCCATCTGGACAAAAGGCAACCCCGACGGCCCCGAGGTGCTCCGCCGGCTCCAGGCCCTGCCAGGCTTTGGCGAACAAAAAGCCAAGATCTTCCTGGCACTGCTGGGCAAACAATGCGCCCTGACAGCTCCCGGATGGCAGGAAGCCGCCGGCCACTACGGGAAGGAAGGATCCTACCTCTCCGTGGCCGACATCACCGACCCGGAATCCCTGGCCAAAGTCCGCGCCAGCAAACAAGCAGCAAAAGCCGCCGCGAAAACAGCAAAAGCACCCACCCCCTGACCAGGCCCCCGGCGATCAAGCATAAAAAACCAAAGGCCCCAACCGTCGTTAAAGACCAAAGGCCCCAACCGTCGTGGTTGGGGCCTTTTGCTGGTGC
>NZ_JAQZBY010000038.1:0-347 GCF_028736865.1 Paenarthrobacter sp. AB444
TCGAGGGCCCAGGGCACGGACACGCCGGAGGCGAGGATTTGTGCGGTGGGCCGGTTGGTGTCTCCTTGGGGGGCGTCAGCGAGTTTGTAGATGCCTTTGAGGAGTCCGTTGGTGTCGAGGTTTTCGGGTTCGGCGGGTTGGGTGATGGGTTCGTTGTAGACGGTGAGGTAGAACATCACGTTCTTATCCTCGGAGTGTTCGCCGTACATGGTTTCGAGGCCGTGGCGGATGATATGGCCGATTTCGTAGCCGTAGGCGGGGTCGTAGGTGCGCACGGCGGGGTTGGTGGAGGCCAGGATGGGGGAGTGTCCGTCGGCGTGTTGGAGTCCTTCGCCGGTGAGGGTGGT
>NZ_JAQZBY010000039.1:0-339 GCF_028736865.1 Paenarthrobacter sp. AB444
AGGTTGGACGTGGCTGCAGGAGAAGAGACCTCACACATCCTCAGCGGGTTGACTGCCCAGCTGCCTGATCGTGATCCGGAAGAGACCGCGGAGTGGATTGAGTCCCTTGATGCGTTGATCGCTGAGCAGGGTACGGAGCGGGCGCAGTACATTATGCGTTCGTTGTTGCAGCGTGCTGGTGCCCGGAGCGTGGGTGTGCCGATGGTGACGACCACGGATTATGTGAACACGATCCCGGTGGACCAGGAAGCGCCGTTCCCGGGTAATGAGGAGTTCGAGCGCCGGTACCGGGCGTACATGCGGTGGAACGCCGCGGTGATGGTCCATCGTGCGCAGCGG
>NZ_JAQZBY010000040.1:0-257 GCF_028736865.1 Paenarthrobacter sp. AB444
TTGTTTATGTTCGCAGTGGTGTGTGGTGGTGGTTGCGGCGGGGTGTTTGGTGGGGGTCGATGTGGGGTGGGGGGATGAACCAGGGTGTGCCGGTTTTCATGTTGATGTGCCATTGCTCTTTGTGGATGAGGTGGTGGTGGTGGGAGCAGAGGAGGGTTCCGTTTTCTGTTCCTGTGGTGCCGCCGTGTGACCAGTAGGTGATGTGGTGGGCTTCGCACCAGGGGGCTGGGATGGTGCAGTCGGGGAAGGCGCAGCCG
>NZ_JAQZBY010000041.1:0-238 GCF_028736865.1 Paenarthrobacter sp. AB444
CTGGTCGGCACCGCAGCCGCCGTCGCCGGCATGGGAACCTACGGCGCGTTCACCTCCTCGACCTCCGCCTCCCAAGCCGTCACCGCAGGCACCGTCACCATCGCCCTGGGCGCCCCCGGCCCCGCCAACACCCTCAACGTCCCCATCGCAGGACTCCTGCCCGGGGACAAAGTCGAAAAGCTCGTCACCCTGGCCAACACCGGCAACTCCGACCTGAACAACGTCACCCTCACCACCA
>NZ_JAQZBY010000042.1:0-207 GCF_028736865.1 Paenarthrobacter sp. AB444
CTCAAAGCAAACCAAACCCCAGGCCTCCCCCACCAACCAGAAGCACACAAAAGCACCACCGGAACCGGCAATTTGAAAGGGAGTCGGTCGCCATCATCCCGCATCAGCGGCGGCGACTCGAATAACTTTACACGCGCCCCACCCCCACACCAAATCCACCCCAACACCACCCAAAAACCCCGCAAACACAAGCCAAACCCGCCCACA